>JBGOTP010000300.1:0-6311 GCA_041476545.1 Vicinamibacteria bacterium
CTGTGGCGGAGCGCGAGCGACCTCGTCGAGGCGGTCGCGACCGACGTCGGTCTCGTCGCTCTCGTCGCTGCGGCGGTCGCCGGCGGGTGGTGGCGACCGCTCGTCGTCCTCTGGCTCCTGCCCGCGCTGCTCGCCGTGCTCTTCCTGGCGCTCTTCTTCGACTTCGTCCCGCACTATCCCTTTGACACCCGCGCTCGTTACTTCGATACCCGCATCTATCCTGGTGCGGCACTGAACGCCGTCCTCCTCGGCCAGAACTACCATCTGATCCATCATCTCTGGACAACGATCCCGTGGTATCGCTACCGGCGGGCCTTCGGGACCGTCCACCCCGCACTCGCGGCACGAGGCTGCCGGATCGGCTGGCGCGTGACGCCGCTGCCGCGCGAGATCTCAGAAGCGTGACGCAGCCGGTTTCTCTCGTAGAGCACCTTTCGTGTCGCGGGCATGGGCCGCGCGCAGCACAGGCTCGACGAGCGACTCGCCGATCAGTCGGTTGAGCGCCGGGGCGTAGTGGCCGTGTGGGGCGAACAGCGACTCGTCGAGTCGCGTGATCCCCTGCTCCGGATGCGCCACGACGTAGTGGTCGTCGAGCTCGCGCAGGAGGTCGCCGTACCAGAGTTCGCCACCTTCGCGTAGCCGCACGAGATCCTCGTGGCGGGGCAGGTGGACGATCAGGAACGCCGCACCGCTGGCTCGCACGTCGCGTGCGAAGTCCTCGACGATCCGGCCCGCGAGGTCGTGCGCTTCGCGATCGAGATGAAAAGGATCGGCGTCGAGGCCCGCGATCAACGTCGCGAGCAGGGCGGCGGTCCTGTCCCTCAGCCACCAGTGCCACTCGTGCCAGGGCGCGAAGAAGCGCTCGTACTCGAGCAGCGGCTGATCGGCAACCGTCGCCAGCGTGCGCAGCATCTGATCGGGTGGGATCGTCGGCACATTGACGATCGCCAGGGCGCCGTCCCGCATGACGAAGCGCGGCTTCGACAACGGGACCTCGCTGCCCATGAAGTAGAGCGGACGGAACACGTTCAGGTTGCGCAGCACGTCCTCCGGCTGGAAGCCGTAGAGGACGACGGCAGGATGGTACGCTTTGCCGCGCCCGCGCCAGCGCAGATATGCCTGATCCATCCCGTAGGCGTTGACGCCGAAGTTCAAGACCTCGGCCGCCACGCCGTGGGCGACGAGCGCGTCCTCGAGGGCGACGCCCCAGGTCTCGTCCTGTCGCACCTCGTCGCCGAAGGTGAAGGAGTCCCCGAAAATCGCGATCCGGAGCACGCCGGGCCGCGGAGCAAGCGAGGTCTCACCGTCGGTGCGAATGCCCCCGCCGTCGACGCGACGCAGGCCGTCCTGACTGCGGGCTCCGGGCCGGGGTACCCAGCCGAGGTCGGGATCGTAGGCGAGGAAAGACGCGCCGTCCTGGAGATGCGCGAGGGTCTCGCCGATCTGGCCGAGCGGCAGGTGGTACGGTCGCAAGCGCACGGTGCGGACCCACTCCTGGCCGTCGGCGTCGCGTTGCACCAGCAGGCGCACGAGCCCCTCGCCGATCGCGAACGCCACCACGACCGCTGCCGCGACGACCGCTGCGGTAAGCAGGCCGCCGCGCAGGGTCGAATCAGGTCCTGCCGACGCAGGGATTGGCATAGATGATCGCCGATGCTCGCGAGCCCGAGACCCGGAACCTACCCGGAACCCTCAGGCCCGATGATGAAGACGTCGCAATGGAGCGTGGCCACATGCTCCCTCTACGTGTCAGCTTCGGGCTCACGTGAGCGTCTCTCTCGTGCCGCCGGCGGCCTCGATCCCCACGAGGATCTTGCCCGATGGGGCCGCGCCTCATTGCACGACGCTTGCCACGTCGTCGCTCGCGGGATTGGCACTCGTCGCGTGCGGGTCGACGTCAACCGGCCCCGGGTCGTTGAGTATCGCTCCGATCTCGGGGTGCGTCTCTCTTTCCACCCCAGCTTCGCACGCGGGCGCGTGCTCACGCCGTACAGCACGCGAGACGCATCGAGTCGCGTGACGGGGCTGTCGCGCCGGCGTTCAACCGTTCGTCGCGGAGACGGAGGGCGATCTTGCCGAGCACTGGAGAACGCCGATAAGACCGGCGCTACGGGGCCGATGACATCGACGCGACTCGGTGTCGCCGAAGCGTGAACCGATGGCGTCTCTACTTGAGCGTTACGACGTCGCCTTTGACCTTGAAGCATGCCTGCCCGAAGAAAAACACACTCCATCCGGTCTGATACGTGACTTCGTTGACCAGAGCGTTTCCGCGGCTCCCGATCGCATTGTCGGTCGCTTCCTTGAGATTGGGGAAGCCGAGTGGAAACCCGAGGATGTTCCAGCGACAGTCTGCGCCCTCGACCACAGTCGACGTCTCGTACTTCAAGGGGACATTCTTGCTGCTCAACGCGGTAAAGTCACCCAATCGTTGCGAGCATGCGCCGAGGGTCACACTCGTCGCGACGAGCAGGAAGATCGTTCTGACGGGCAATCTGTTCATGGCTTGATCGTCACCACCTTTCCTTTTGCCCGGAAGCACGTGTGGAACGGGGCGCTGTCGAGGTAGAGGGCGACATCGGTCATGGCGTTCCCGCCTCCCTTTTCGATGGCGCGGTCGATCGCTTCCTTGAGGTTCGGAATGCTGCTGCAGTCCTCACCCTCGTAGACGCCTTTCTCGATCGCGTTCAGTGACGCGACGTTTCGCGTCGTCAGGAGGGTCATGTCGCCCGTACGGATCGTGCACGCCGACACAAGAACGAGACTCGCCGATACGAGTCCATAGACGACCATCTTCACCATTCGCCAACCTCCGTGAGCGGCGGCCGCTTATACCGGGCCGATGGCCGGATATGCAAGACCATTCATTCACGAGAGCCAAATGAAGCTGCTCCGGAATGACGCGCCTTGAAAAGTATCTCGCGCTTGCATACGCACGACGTAGGCGGCCGCTACGGGATCTACACCTGCCCAGGTCCGATGGGCTCGCGCGGCACGATCGGCACTGAACCGTGCAATGATCGCGGCATTCGTAGTCGCTCGCGGTCCCGTTCAGCTCGCCGGGTTCCACCATCTCGATCGAGAGGCCGATCGTGCCCGTCGTCTCACCCTGCCCCCCGGAACCCACCCGGAACCTTCGCGGATGATGAAACGAACATCATCTCGGAGAAACGTAAAAGCACGGAGCACCCGGAAATTGATGACAAAGCGGGCGACCGGGGTCGAACCGGCGACGTCCAGCTTGGGAATCCAACGAAAGATGCACCAGAAACATAGTAAACAGTGACAAATTCTTTCGTTTCGCTAGGTTGACGGATCGTGCGTTTGCGGCAGTTGCGGTCGATTTTGGCGCTTCACGATCACCAACTGCCACCAGAACTGCCACCAGAATCTTAGCAAGCAAGGTGGGTCTGGAATCTACCCGGAAGCCAATCACGGTGCCACGGCATGATCCCGGCATACGTGCAACCGCGGGGCAGTTTGCGTGTCTCTACTTCCTATTCGCCTCGCCGATCGCCACAGCTACGACAGCAGCGCCCGCAAGGAGAACTGCTCCCGTCAGTATCTTGCCCAGTGTGGAGGTCTTCTTGACCGTGTGCTTGATGGTTGTGTTGCCACGCTCATCGATCGAGGTGGTGGTCACCTCTCGTATCTTCCTAGCCATCGACGGACCTCCAGTCGGTTTGCTCGTTCTTGCTCTTCATTCGTTTCCCGCACGCCGCTTGGCAGCTGCGCCGTGAACGGCGAGCGGTTGTCGCCGTGCGGGGGGCTGTATTCCACTCTGGGTAAGCCGCCCTGTCCTTTTGGGCACAATTTCTACCCGTAGCGACGACCGCCCCCACCCGAAAACTGCGGCCAGAGTGGCAATGGCCCAAGCCTCTTGCTGCCGTTGTGCGGGCATCGTGGCCTCCTGTCGCCCCCCACCCTGGTGACCACAATCCTCCTCCCTTTGGGTTGCCCTTTTCGTACCATGAAGTCCACTACTGTGACAACTCTCTATCCGACATTCTGTCTGTAGATCAGTTGACACTTCTTCCACACAACCGCTATGCTTGCCAATGGAGGTTCGTTCGCCATGTATCTCGCCGTCCGCGCGCCGCCCTAAAAAGGGCAGGTCCTGGGCTCAACGCCCATTACCCGTCTTCCTTAGGGAGGTGCACCTATGTCAAAGCGAGGAAGCCGGGGAACCGAAGAACTGCCGTCGCCGCCAGCGGCGCCGGTCAGAGCGATCAGTGAGGTTATTGACTACGTAACGAAGCTAGATGCTGACAGCCTACGGGCGATGAGAGAAAGTCTTAATCTACGCAAGGAAGAAGCAGCGGTCATTATGGGAGTCGCAAGTCGTACTCTACACAGATGGGAACAGGGCGCAGGACAACCGACACTCGAAGCAGTGTTGAGACTCCACGCCTACAAAGAACACCGCAAAGCCGTTACTCACAATGGACAAGGACCTAAATCTGCAAACTTCACCGCTCTCGTCGATGTACTAACTCACTGATTGCAATCTTCGATTCTCCACCCAATTGAAAGCCCGTTGACGTTTTCCGCGTCAACGGGCTTTTTACTGACAACACAAGACTCATTTAGATGTCCCCACTAAGCTCCCGCGTCTTGCGTTTGATCAGGTCGGTGAAGAAGGCGCCACGGCTGTTTGTGATCCGCCCCATGTTGGCTTGATACTTCGTTTCGCTGAGCGCTTGAAAGATGATATCGCGGGGCGCTTCTCTACAAAGCTTCCGATAGAATCCAGTGGAGTTGGCATCGCCACACACGGCGAGGATCTCTGAAACGAGGTCATCTTGTTCTTCTGGTGAGACGCTGGTCACCAGCCGGCTTTTAGTGGGAGTGAGTGGTATAACGTTAACGGTATTAGTATTCTTCTTTGAGTATTCTTTATCGGCAATCCGTTGCCACTCTTGACCGGAAGTAGGTTGCCGGTCCGGAGTGGCAATATATTGCCTATCCGGAGTTCGTTGTGGATATCTCGGGTCTGGTTCGGGAGGCTCGTGTGCATCGGGAAGCTTCAAGATGTAGTAGATGTTGGGTCGGTTGAGACCCTGCCGTTTCCACGTGACGAGTTCCGCTTTGCGTAGCTCGTCGAGGTGATACCGAATCATTCTCGGCTTCAAGCCGAGGTCAAGCCCGAGCCGCTCTTGCGCCGGCCAACAGAAGTCCTTCTGCCAGGCGTACTTCAAGAGCATCGCGTACGTCAGGCGAGCACCAAGCGAGAGGTTTGTGTTTTCGAGGATTCGGTTCGGGATCGCGGTGAAGCCGCCTTCGAACTGCCGGAGGGCTGGGTCTCGGATGACAACAGTGCGAAGTGGTTCCCGTAGATCGTCCATGGGGATCAGGTGAGGTGGTCCGCGGCCTCGTTGAGAGCGCGACGAAGCTCGTCGGCAGTAGCCTCGGCCTTTCTGAACACCACCACGACTCGGAACTGGCCGCCAGGCGCTCTATAAGCCATCTGGAAACCTCTTTTCCTCGAAGGTAGAGTCCGACTTCGGAGACCGCGAACGGTGGCCACCTGGCCGCTTTTTAGCGCGTCCCAGGCTGCGAGACGGTCGGCTTCGGTTGATCCAGAGCGCAGCACTTCGAGCAACTGGCTTTTCGAGTACCTGTCGAATGTCCGACATTCTTCTCGGATCGACACTGGTAGATGGTTGAGCGAGAGCAGCTCGTTCACGGTCGGGCGTGACTTCCCGATCACCTTCGCAAGTTCGCCATCGGAGAAACCGCGAGCTTCTCGGAGTTTGAGCAGGCTCTCGGCGAGCTCTATCGGGTTCAGATTCTCCCGCTGGACGTTCTCGACGAGCGCGATCTCAAGGGTGTTCTGATCATCGTGGACGAGGGCCGGAATCTTCAGAAGGCCGGCCGCCTTGGCGGCGCGCCACCGGCGTTCCCCACTGATGATGATATATCCGGTATCCGCAGGATCTTTCCGTACGGTGATCGCCTGCAGAACGCCCACGCTCCGGATGGAGGCGGCCAGCTCTTCATGGGCAACTTCATTGAAGTACTTGCGAGGCTGGTCCGGATTGGGCCGGAGGAAGGTGAGCGCAAGGTTCAGCATGCGACCCTGGTCGGCGAGAAACGTGTCGACCGGATGGTCGGTCTCCCCCGCCTTGGTGCCGCGATCGATGATGCGCGCGGCGAGTGAGCGGAAGTCGTGCTTAGCCATGGCGTGCGATCTCCTTGGCTACGTTCCGATAAGCTTCAGCGATGGGGCCGCGTGGGTCATACGAGAGCGCAGATTGGCCGTTTGCGACGCTGTCTTTCGCGCGGACCGAGTATGGAATGACGGACTCGAA
>JBGOTP010000301.1:0-6289 GCA_041476545.1 Vicinamibacteria bacterium
CGCAGGAAAAGCTGCGGCAGGCCGATCTGTGGCGCTTTCAGCTTCAGGAAATCGAAGCCGTGACTCCGCGATCGGGTGAAGATGCCGAGCTCGAAAACGAGCGCCGCGTGCTGCGCAACGTCGTGCGCCTGGAAGAATCCGCCGCAGCCGCCTACGCAGCGTTGTACGAAGATCCCGAGAGCGTCGCCGCCCAGTTGCGCGCCGTTCTGCGCCGCCTGGAAGAGGTCGCGCGGATCGACCAGGGCATTGGCGATGTGCTCGCCACGCTTCAGCCCGCCTCGATTGGCGTGGACGAGGCATCCCACGCCCTGCGCCACTATCTGGGAAAACTGGAATCCGATCCCGCGCGCCTGGAGGAGATCGAAAGCCGCCTGGCGGCGCTCGAAAAACTCAAGCGCAAATACGGCGCGACGCTACCGGCCGCAGGCCCGAGTTCAAACTTGGATGACGTGCTCGCGTTTCTCGACGACGTGCGCACTCAGCTCGCCGGTCGGTGGTGACGGCGGGCCTGACGCTGCTCATCCTGCTCGGCGCCGGTGGCCTGTTCGTCGTCCGACAGATTACCCGGGCGCCTTCGGTTTCAGAGCCAGCCGTCCAATTGACGGACTTCAACGATTCGGCGCTCGCCCCGTCACTGTCGCCGGACGGTCGCATGCTGACGTTTGTGCGTGGCGGGTCCTTCGGCGATTCCGCGGTGAGGGGACAGGTGTACGTCAAGATCCTGCCGAAAGGGGAACCGGTCCAGCTCACGCGCGATCAGTTCAACAAGGAGCAGCCGGTCTTTTCCCCCGACGGTTCGCGCATCATCTACACGGCCGTGATGCCGGGGTTCAGATGGGACTCGTGGCAGGTGCCGGTTCTTGGCGGAGCCCCACAACCGTTTCTCCCGAATGCGTCGGGATTGGTGTGGCTCGACGACCAGCACGTCCTCTATTCCGCGCTCATGGCGGGCGTTCACATGGGGGTTGTGACCTCGACCGAGAGCCGGATCGGATCCAGGGACATCTACTTTCCGCGAGGCGAAGGCAGCATGGCGCATCGCTCCATGCGTTCGCCCGATCAGAAGTCGCTGCTCGTCGCCGAGATGGACGGGGGCGGATGGCTTCCGTGCCGGCTCATGCCCTTCGATGGATCGTCGCCGGGACACTCCGTGGGCCCGCAGGACGGCCAGTGCACCACCGCCGCGTGGTCGCCGGACGGACGCTGGATGTATTTCTCGTCGAACGCCGGCGGCGGCTTTCACGTCTGGCGGCAGCGCTATCCCGACGGCACACCCGAGCAGGTCACGACGGGGCCGACGGAACAGGAGGGGACCGCGATTACCCCCGATGGCAAGTCCTTGATCACGAGCATGGGCCTGCAGCAGGCCGGCATCTCGATTCAGGAGGCCGGTGGGGATCGCCAGATCGTCTCGGAGGGCTTTGCCATGCTTCCGACCATGGTGCCCTCCGCCGACCGCGTCTTCTATCTGATGCGGACGAGTTCCTCGCGCGCCTACGCGAGTGGAGAACTCTGGTCGGTGAACCTGGCGACCGGTGACAAGGAACGGGCGTTGCCGGGGCGCGTGATGGCGAATTACTCCGTCTCGCCAGATGTTCGTCGGGTCGTGTTCACCTCCTCGGGAAACGAGACGGGCGACGGCGTGTGGATCGCCGACCTCGATCGTCGCAGTCCGCCGCGTCAGCTCACCCGCGGCGGAGAGTTCCGCGCGTTCTTCGGATCGCCTGGAGAGATCGTCTACATGAACCAGGGAGAAGTCCGGCATTTGTACCGGATGAAGGAAGACGGTTCGGGGACTGAAATGATCGTGCCCGATCAGATCACGTATCTCGTTACCGTATCGCCAGACGGCCGCTGGGCGGTGGCGCTCGTTCCGCGGACGGCCACTGGCGGCGGCACGCGGGTGCAGATGATTTCCCTTCGCGGCGAGCAGTCGATGTTTGTATGCAATGAAGAGTGCGCGATCGGCTTCGGACCGAATCGGGTCCAGGCGCCGATGTTCAACTGGAGCATGGACGGTAAGTCGCTGTTCGTGGGCCTGCAGTATTTCGGCATTCGTACCCAGCGGACCGTCGTCCTGCCGTATCGGTCCGGCGTTCCGCTTGAAACGCTCTGGCCGAAGGGCTTGGCATCCGAGAAGGACGTCGCCGCGAATCCAGGCGCGAAAACCCTCAATGAAGCCAACGCGTTTCCCGCGACCGGATCGTCGGCCTATCTCTTTTGGCGACGTGCCACGCAGAGCAACTTGTATCGCGTCGCGCTGCCAAACTGACGCGGACGCTCAGTCGACCCACCGGCAACGCGCTCTTGCTGCGAGCGGCCAGCTGCCTGCTACCGCATCCGGTTACTGCGCGTTGAAAGTTTCGCCGATAAGTCTCTTCCCGGTCTTGAGGGTGCAGCCACCCTTCGGCATGGCGGTGCCGCACGTGATCAGCATGCCCGCGAGTGCGCCGAAGTTCCGCCCGTCGCGCAGCGGATAGAGCCTCGCCGTGAAGAACGTACCTTCGGGGAACGTATCGGGGGACACGCCCAGGCGGGACATCGCCGCTGCCGATCCGGTTTCCACGCCCCACTGAAGCGGCTCACCGTCCTTCATGACCACCGTGCCGTCGTTGTCAACCACGACGAAGATCAGCTGCGCGTGGTTAGCGCCGGGAACGTACCGCGTGAGCTTGCCGGTCATCGTCTTCGTCGTCGTCTGGTCGTACATCGCGAAGGAGTGATGCGACAGAGCCGGCGCCGCCATGATCACCAGCAACACCCCGAGCAAGCCCGTCACCAGACAGAGTCTCCGCGTCGCGTCACTCACGGCTTCCTCCTTTCGCGCCCGGGTCCGCTGCGTGGAACCCGGCCTACTTGTCGTCGGGCTTCACCCAACCCTGCTCAAAATGCTCTTCCCAGTTTTGCGCCCACGGACGCCCGAAGTAATCGACGTAGCCGGGCTCGCCGGGAATGGTCTGGGTGGGCTTGCCGTCCGGACCGTTCACGATCGTGCTCTGCACGCGGCATTCAACGAAGGTGAACCTGGCCCCGGGATCGTCAAGGCCCGTGCGGAACTCCCATGGCGTCACCGTGCGCAGCGGACGGATGAACGCCTCCGGGTCGTAGAACGTCGTGTCGACAGTGATCACTTTGCCGTCGGCGCCTGGTGTGAACACTTCGATGGTTTCCATCTTGCTGCTGTACTCAAACATCGAGTGTGTGAGGGTCCATCCCTGGACGTTGGCCGTCCAGGCGACGAGCGTGTTGCCGTTCCAGAATCCGACGGTCTCACCGTACCACTGCGGTACCCTCTGCACGTGATTCCGTCCGATCAGGACGCGGCGCAGGAAATTGTCGGCGATGCCGCTCAGGAACTGCACTTGGTGCGGCGTCATCATCACCTCGATGTCACCACCAAGCGAGGCCTCGGCCCACCACCGCATGAACCCTTCGGGATAGCAGAACGACGCATTCCACTGCGGCGAGTTGTTCACGACCTCGTGGTAGTTCTGCTGGACCATGCGCCTGCGGTATTCGGGCGTCAGCAGCGACAGCATGCTTGCGGCCTGCAGGTTGCGTCCCCACACCCACTGTTCCCCGGGCGCCAGACGACGGTAGCGGCCGTCCCAGTTCGGCAGCGTTTGCCGCGTGTGGACGGTAGGACCGCCCGCTTTCTTCGCCTCGGTCAGCAGCGCGTTGTAATGCTCCTCGGCCGTCTTGTACGGATACGGACTCACGATCTTGTCGACCGGGCGATCGAGGTTGCAGTCGCCCCACGCACCAAAGCGCTGATCCCTGACCATGTCGGTCAGCGCGCGAGGCGTGTTGCACCGAGCGTAACGCTTGTCGAGCCAGTACTGCTTGTCGAGATAAAAATTCTTGCTGGTAAACAGGTCGACAGGCAGCGGCGTGACGCCTGGGGGCGGATTGGTGTTGGTGTTCGTCGGACCACCCTGCGGGTTCAGGCGCCCCTGAGCGTCGAGAATCGTGAGCGAAATCGCTGCTGCCAGCGAGATCAGGCCGATCGCGGAGATCGTGCGGGCCATAGACCACGTGCTCCTTCAACAGCTAACTGACGCGACGGACGCGCACGATTCTACGATTAGTGGGGATTCGTTACCACCGGTTCTCTTCTCGTCATGTGCAGGTCACGACCTGTGCCCGTCTTCGCATAGGCTAATTGCCGGTCCGAGTGAGCATGCGCACATCCGTTACCGCCGACGCGAGCCTCAGCCGCCGGCTCGGCTTCTGGAGCTCGATCGGGTTCGTCATCGGGATGACGATCGGGTCGGGGATCTTCCGCACGCCCGCCCAAATCGCCGCTCGAGTACCGGATCCGACGCTGATGCTGGCGGTCTGGGTCCTCGGGGGCGCGGTGACGCTGTGCGGCGCGCTGTCGATCGCGGAACTGGCGGCGGCGCTGCCCGAGACAGGCGGCGTGTACGTTTACCTGCGCGAATCGTGGGGCCGCGGCACGGCGTTCACCTTCGTCTGGTCGGAGCTCGTCCTGATCCGCGCCGCCGGATTGAGCGGCATTGCGACGGTCTTCGGCGAGTACACACTCCGCTCGATTGGATACGACCCGGCGGTGCATGCCGGAGCGGCAGACGCTGTGGCGGTCGGCATCATCATCTTTGCGACGCTCACGAACATCCGCGGCGTCCAGGCCGGCGCAGCCATGATCGGCTTGTCGACAATCGCCAAGTTCAGCGCGCTCGCGTTCATGGTGCTCGCGTCGTTCCTCCTTGGCGGACGCGCGGGCGCATCGGTCACGCATTTCTCTGGCGATGCCCCCGTGCAAGCGGGGCTGTTTGGCCTTGCGTTCATTTCCGTGCTCTGGGCGTACGACGGGTTTGCCGACCTGGGCTATCTCGCCGGCGAGATCACCGATCCCGGCCGCACGCTACCGCGCGCGATCATCGGCGGGACGCTCGCGATCATCGCGATCTACCTGGGCGCGAATCTCGCCTACCTGTACGTGTTTCCGATCGATCGCCTCGCAGCATCGCCGCTCATTGCCGCCGACACGATGGGAGCGCTCTTCGGGCGGATCGGCGTCAGTTTCGTGTCGGTCGTCGTCGTGCTCTCCACATTCGGGGCCGTCAACGCGGATTTGCTCGGCGCGCCGCGCATTTTCTTCGCCGCCGGAGAGGACGGGTTGTTCTTCAAGCCGCTGGCGCGCCTGCATCGCCGTTACCGGACGCCGCACGTGTCAATTCTGCTCAGCGCCGTGCTCGGGATCGTCTTCGTCCTCAGCGGGACGTTCGAACAGCTGGCCGATACCTTCGTGATCTCGATCTGGCCGTTTTACGGCCTCGCGGTCGCTGGCCTCTATCGCCTCCGCCGGCAGCGTCCCGATCTCGCGCGGCCGTATCGCGTGCCGGGGTATCCCGTGGTGCCGGCGGTCTTCATCGCGGCGTGCGTGTACCTGGTGGCGAGCGCGCTTGTCGAAGATCCGCTGTGGACGGGCGTGACGTTCGGCATCATCCTCGCCGGCGTGCCTGTCTACTACATCGCGTTCAAGAACGCTGGCTGATCCCGCAACGCCGACCGCCACCGAAGTGCGCAGAATCTGCGCACTCCGCGCCATGGGTCCATCAATCTTCCGCAATTCACCGCGGCATGGATGTGGCAATGGACGATGGTAGGATGGCCGACTGATGGGACTCACGCACGTCCGCGCGCGTATTTCCAACCCCGCGCGGCCACGCTCAGCCTCGACAGTCAGATTCCTCGTCGATTCCGGCGCAGTCTATTCGGTCGTGCCGCGAACCTTGCTACGACGTCTCGGGATTCGGCCCCACAGCTCGCGCACGTTCATTCTTGCGGACGGTACGGAAATCACGCGACCGATTGGCGACGCCACATTCCGCATTGGCGACAACCTCGGAACGTCGCCGGTGATCTTCGGGGAAAAAGGTGACGCGTCGCTTCTTGGGATGGTGTCTCTGGAATCGCTCGGTCTCGTCCTCGACCCGATGAAGCGGGTGCTGCGTCCGCTGCCGATGGTGCTCGGCGGTCAGGAACCGCTTTCGCGCCTCTAGAACGCGCGGCTTTGACTGCCGTCGACGACGACGGACGTGCCGCTGATCCAGCTCGCGCGCGGCGAGGCGAGGAAGGCGACGACGTCGCCGACTTCTTCGGGAGTGCCGAAGCGTCCGAACGGGAGCTCGCGCTTGACGAACTCGGCGATCGCCACCGGGTTCTCCTGCTGCCGCTTCCACCACGATCCGCCCTCGAACAGGATCGATCCGGGCGACACGCTGTTGACGCGGATCTTGGACGAGGCGAGCTGCTGCGCGAGCGA
>JBGOTP010000302.1:0-6288 GCA_041476545.1 Vicinamibacteria bacterium
TCGCGAGGTCGTGGACTACATGCTGTTCATCGACGAGGCGCCGCTCAGCGGTCCAATCGAGGGGACGTCGGGGTTTGCCGAGAAGTTCGCGAGCGCCGGCCCCCGAGATCGCCGGGGCCGGTCTCTGCGCGATCTCGATCTCCATCAGCGGCTGCTGCGGTATCCGTGCAGCTACCTGATCTACAGCGATCAGTTTGATCATCTGCCGATCGTGGCACGCCGCGCCATCTACGCGCGGCTGCAGCAGGTTCTCTCCGGAGCGGAGAAGAGTCCGAGGTACGCGCGACTCTCCGCGGACGATCGTCGGGCGATCTCCGAGATCCTGAGAGACACGAAGAAAGACGCCGCCGACTACCTGTCCGGGTCGCCGTCGGACGTCGCGCCGAGATAGGCAACCACCGAGCGGATGAGACGACTCGGCGCCGCGCCACGATGAACGCGCGCGGAAAAACGCGCGCTCCGGCGCGCCTGTCGATTCCCGCGTCGATTGAGATGATTCGACGGTCCGTGCCAGGAACATTCGACCTTCGGGGCAACTCGATACGATTCGGGCGCCACTCACGATCGACGCGGCCGGCTGGCCTCCGCACGCGTTTTATCCACTGACGCCGATCGCACGCGTTCTACGCGTCGCGGCGCCGAGCCGTCTCATCCGCTCGGTGCATGCCCGTCGCGATCTCTCGCGGCGGCAACAATTGTAGGCGGTCCGGACGAGTGTCCGGTGCTGGGGCCGATTGCGCCCGCGACCCGTGTGAGCGACGCGTCGCGCGCGTCAGTTGGGAAATCGCACCGCAGCGCCGAAGTCCGCCGCAGGTCACGGACCTGCGGCATTCCACCGACGGATCGCGAAGGCGCGATTTCCCGCGTCGTCGAACCGGGTCGCGGGAGCAATCGGCCCCAACACCGGAGAGACGGTCGTCGCGATTCCCGAGGGTCGCACGGCGGGCTGCTGTTCAACGATGGCGCGCGGGAGTAGAATTGGCGGTCAATTCCGAGAGGAGCGGCATCATGACTGCAGCCATTGATCGTCGAAGCTTTCTCGTTTCACTCCCGGCTCTGGTGGCGGCACAACGGCTGCTCGCGCAGTCGGGCGGGCCGACGATCAAAGTCAACGGGTTGAGCCAGCTGACGCTCACGGTGTCAGATCCCCGGCGCTCCATCGACTTCTACCAGGGGCTGTTCGGGATGCCGATTCAGGCGCGCCAGGGGACGACCACGCTGCTCCGGATTGGCGCCGGTCCCAAGTTCCTCGCGATCGTGCCCGCGGGTCCTAACGAGCGTCCGAACATCAGCCGGTTTGGGATGGGCGTGGAATCGTTCGACGTCGACGCGGTGCTCAAGGTCCTGGCGGCGCACGGCGTGACGCCGGCGGATCCCGCGGACACGACGAGCGCGAGCGGTGGGCCGATGAAGGTGCGTGTCGTGAATCGCGGGGGCACGCGAGAAGTGTTCGTCGGCGATCCTGCCGGTATCGTGTTTCAACTGCACGACGTGAGCTATTGCGGCGGTGGTGGGCCGCTCGGCAACATGTGCCGGGCCGAGGCGTCTCCGAAGAAGGGGCTGATTGCCGTCAAGGACATGAGTCACTTCACGATCGCCGCCAATAGCGGCCAGTTCTATCAGGACGTGTTTGCCTTCGGCGTCCAGGTGATGCAGGCGGCCACGCCTGGCTACGGCGTGGGACCCGGTGTGCACTTCCTCATGTTCACTGGCGGCGGTGGGGCCCGTGGTGCGGCGCCTGTGGGAGGACGCGGAGCGGCGGCACCGGCGACTCCCGCGGCCGGCGCGAATACCGGCGCTGCACCGGCTGCCGCCGGAGGGGCGCCCGGCGCCGGCGGCCGCGGTGGCGCACCGGCGGTTGCGCGTATCGATCACGCCTGCATGTCACTGGAGGGTTTCAACTCCGACGCCATCATCCGGACGCTGGCCGACTATGGGATCAAGCCGAGTGCACGGGCCGGCGCCGCCGGGGGTCCGATGACGTCGTGGGTCAGCATGCGACTGGAGAATCGTGGCGGCGCGCCCGGCGCCGGCACTCCGGAGCTGTACTTCAGCGACCCGGACGATCTGCACATTCAGCTGCAGGACACGACCTACTGCGGGGGTGGCGGGCTCCTCGGTGAGATTTGCCCGGCATAGAGCCTGGAGGTCAGGGCCATGCGCTGGCGGACTGGGCTGAAACCGGTGTCGTCGCGGAACATCGCGTAACATAGAGGTTTCAGGAGGATTCAGTGATGACAGTGTCTCGAGTTGGACGTATCGCCTCCGTTCTGATGGCGGCGGCGCTGCTCTTCGCCGGAAGCTCGATCCTTCGGGCGGCGCAGGCAGCAAAGCTCGACCTCACGGGAGCATGGATCTTTACGGTGGAGTCCGCGAACGGCACAGCCACGCCCAGCGTGACGTTCAAACAGGACGGCGAGAAACTGACGGGCCACTACTCGTCGGCCACACTCGGCGAAGCCGACCTCACCGGCAGCCTCAAGGGGTCTGCGCTGACCATTACGTTCCCGACGGAAGTGGCCGGCGAAGTGACGTACAAAGGTACGGTCGAGAACAACAACGCAATCAAAGGCACGCTCGTGATCGCGGCGCAGGAGGCGGGGACCTTCACGGCGAAGCGCAAGTAGCGTGCGGTCTTTCGTCATCGAGCTCGTGGCTCCAGCCGCGTTCGGAGACAGCGGCGAGCCACGGCTCACGAATGCCCGATCCCTCGGCGCCGCCAGTCGGACGGTCGAACCTCTGCCAGAGTCTGCGCGTCATAACCCCTCGATATCCATACGGCAAGGCGTTACGGCAGGGCTTACGGAAGGGAAACGGCTGAACGGACCGAACGCCAACCTCGTAAGTTCAAGGGGGATCATGAATTCTTCATACACAAATACGGAGGCGACGATGGGTGGACGATGGTTGAAGAGTCTGGGCGTGGCGTTGATGGCAGTCTGCGCCGTGGGACTCAGTGCGCGTACAGCGGCGGCGCAAGCGCTGCAGCCGGTCCTCACCGGGACGCTGACGGGCACGGTCGTGACGCGCGACAGCCGCCAGGCCGTGGCCAACGCGACTGTGACCATCGAAGGCACCTCGATGACCACCGTCACGAACGACGGCGGACGGTTCCGGTTCGAGGGGGTCCCCGCCGGACCGGTGGCCATCGCCGTGGCGGCGCCGGGCTTTGTCGACACGCGCGCCGCCGGTCTCCAGATTCGCGCCAGGGAAGTGACGCAGGTGGGCGTCGAGATCCAGGAGACGCCCAGGTTCATGGAGCGCCTGGTCGTGACGGCCGCCAAGATGCCCCTCAGCGTCGGAGATGTGGCCGCGCAGACGAGCATCGTGGATCGGACGGCGATCGAACTCGCGGGCGCTCAGACGCTGACGCAGGCAATCGCGAACACGCCGGGCGCGGTCGTCAGCACGCAGCTCGGGCTGTTCGAGTCGGTGATGCTGCGTGGCCTGCCTCGTGGCGATCCGGAGTTCACGAGCACGCTGCTGCTCATCGATGGCGTGCCGCAGACGCTGTCGAACAACGGCGCGCGCGTCACGGGGCTCACAATCAACGACGCGAGCAGTATCGAGGTGGTGCGCGGACCGAATTCGGCGCTGTACGGACGAACGGCCATCGGGGGATCGGTCAATCTGCGGACCGCCGACCCGACGCCCGATCATCAGGCGGAAATCGACCTGACCGGCGGTCAGTTCAGAGCCGGGAAGGGCCTGCTGAAAATGTCCGGGCCGGTGCTCGACTGGGGCGGCTACTACGTGTCCCTCGGAGAAGAGCGAGACGGCGGCTACTTCAAGAACAAGACCACCGACAATTACGGCGTCGGCAACAAGGCCCTCTTCGTCAAATTCGCGTTCACGATCGGCCCGAAGACATTCGGCAGCATCAGCGTCAACCGCGTCGTATCGAGCAACGCCACGCCGACCAATGAACCGATCGTTGGTGGCCAGCTCCTGCACACGGTCGCGCCAGCATTCGATCGTCTCACCAACTTCAACCTGCCCGGCAGGAATTACCGGCAGGGCGAGGGCCGGTTCACGATGAACCTCGTACGGCAGTTCACGCCGTCGACCAAGCTGGTCGCCGTGGGCGGCTTCCGGGCCGTCAAGCACGACTTCGTCCAGGACGGCGATTTCATCGGTTCGCCGTTCGACCTCACCGCCCACACCGCCACGCAGTTTCCGTTCAGCCAGCGCACCGACGAGGACATCTTCTATGAGGAACTGCGGCTCGAACTGACGCCGAAGCTGCGTATGCTGAAAGACTCGCTGATTCTCGGCGCGACGCACGAGGGGAACAAAGGCGCCCAGACCTTTACGGACATCTCCGTGGGAACGGCCTTCGCCGGCTGGCCGATCGACTACCTGAACCCCGTGTTTCCAGACGTGAGCACGTGGATCAGGACAACGAGCAGCAACAGCTATCACTTCGACACCACTGGGCTCTTCGCGCAGTACATGGTCGAGCCGACGCCGCGCACCGTCCTTACGGCGGCGGGCCGCTACGATCGACTGGCGATGGACAACACGCCCCAAACCACTCCCGCCAGCGTCGAGACCAAGGCCACGTTCAATGCCTTCAGTCCGAAGTTGAGCGCGACCTACCGGCTGCGCGGTACCGGGAGCCGCCATGAGCCGAGCGTGAACCTGTACGGCGCGTACTCGCACGCGTTTCTGCCGCCGCGCCGTCCCAGCCTGCTCGTGCCGGCGGACGTCGCGCTCAACCTCAAGCCCGAGAGCATCAACAACTACGAAGGCGGACTGAAAGCCAGCGTCCTCGAGGGACGCGTGGCCCTCGAAGCGACCTACTTCTACATGACCGAGAACGGTGTCGTGCTCAACACGCGCGATGGCTCGCTCTTTCGTCCGACCAACGCCGGTGAGCAGCGGTACAAGGGCATCGAGACCGGCGTTCAGGTATCGGTCAACCCAAAGGTGTCGGTGTTTGGGAACGCGTCCTTCTATCGCAACCACTTCGGGAAGTTCGTCATCCAGTCAGCGGCTGGAGACGAGGTCGTGACGGGCAACCGGCTGCCGATTTCACCGGACTACGTGACGAATGCCGGCGTTTCCATCAAGCCGTCGCCCGTGGTTGATGTGAACGTCGACGTCAAACGCGTGAGCGACGTGCAGACGAACCGTGACAACACGTTCCGGCTCGATGGGTATACGCTCGTCGATGCGGCGGTGTCGTGGCACCGTGGCCGTACGCGGGTCACGCTGTCGGGCCACAACCTCTTCAACGAGGAGTACTACTCGAACAGCGACGGCGACACGGCCGATCCGGGACGCCCCAGGCAGGTGCTCGCCACGCTGTCGGTGCGCTTGAGGTAAGCGTGCGCCCCGACTGGCGGCGGGTCGTCGTGTACACCCATCGCTGGCTCGGTATCCTGGGGTGCGTGCTGTTTGTCGCCTGGTTTGTCTCGGGCATCGTGCTGATGTATGCGCGCATGCCCGAGCTCACGTCCGACGCCCGCCGCGCCCTGCTTCCCCCCCTTGATCTGTCGTCCGCGCGGGTGCCGCCCGGCGCCGCGGCCAGGGCCGCGCGTGGCGCGGGCGTCTCCCCCGAGCGTCTGCGGATCGGGATGTTCCGCGACCGCCCGGTGTACCACCTGTTTGCCGGCGGCCGCTGGACCACGGTCTTCGCGGACACGGCCCAGACGCTGGACCGCGTGCCGCGGGAACAGGCGCTGGAGGAAGTCCGGCGCTTCGCGCCCGATCATGCGTCGACCATCCAGTACGACGCCCACCTGAGCGACCCGGATCAGTGGACGTTCGGGAGCCGCGCGCAGATGCCGCTGCACCGGATTGCCGTCGGCGACGCGGCCGGCACCTACTACTACCTGTCGGACCTGACCGGCGAGCCCGTGATGAAGACGACGGGGAGCCAGCGCCGGTGGGCATACGCGGGCGCCGTGATCCACTGGCTCTACTTCACCCCGTTCAGGCGCCACGGTCCGCTGTGGGCGCAGTCGGTCATCTGGGTGTCGCTCGCCGGGTGCCTGTTGTGCCTGTCCGGATTGTTGTGGGGGCTGTGGCGCTACGCACCGATGCCCCGGTATCGTCTGCGACGGATCCCCTCGCGTTCGCCCTACGCGGGATGGGTGCGCTGGCATCACTATGCCGGTCTCTTCTTTGGCCTCACGACGTTCACCTGGATCTTCAGTGGCCTTCTGTCGATGGATCCCTGGGACTGGCATCCCGGCAACTCGCCGACCGAGCAGCAACGCAACGCGCTCTCGGGTGGACCGCTGCGGCTGGACGCTCTCAGCCTTGATGGTCTGCGAGCCGCGA
>JBGOTP010000303.1:0-6270 GCA_041476545.1 Vicinamibacteria bacterium
GAATCAGGTATTCGGGAGGTGTACGTTCGGCCGTTTGACGCGTCCTCCGGCGCGGCAGCGGCCAAAGGAAAATGGCAAGTGTCAAAAGAGGGCATGGGTGGTATGGTCGTCTGGCGCGGGGACGGCCGGGAGATGTACTTCCTGGAAACCGAGCCCGACTTGGTGGTGAGGGTCGTCGACGTCTCGACGACCCCCGGTTTTCGCCCGGGCACGCCCAGGGTGTTGTTCGACGTGCCCGGTGACGTGCAGGGCAACCCCGGCCTGGCGAAGAACATCAGCCGCGATGGTCAACGGTTTGTGTTCATCCTCCCGGCGGCAAGCACCCCCGCGCGATAAGGGACCACGGCACATCTTCGTTCGTTGACATTGGAATTAAGGAGGATCTTCATGGCTGACAGATGGCTCAGGACGCTGATTATCGGCATCGTTCTCGTCGCAACAGGAACGCTCTCGGCGCACCACAACATGTCGGCCACGTTCGACTTCAACCAGCGACTCACACAGTCAGGCACGCTCAGCAAAGCCGACTGGAGGAATCCCCACATCTATCTGTCTGTGGAGGTGACGAACGCCCAGGGCCACGTGGACACGTGGTCGTTCGAAGGACCGGCGCCTGTCGTGTTCCGCAACCTGAACGTCGGCAAGACCGATTTCGAGAACGCCATTGGCAAGACGGTGACGGTGGAAGCCAGCCGCGCCAGGGACGGCTCTCTCAGCGGGCTCATGCGGATCATCACGCTGCCCGACGGCAAGGTGGTGTCGCTCTGTCCGCAAAACTGTTGAGATTCCGGTAGCCGACGCACACCGTGCCAGAGACGGAAGTGAGAGGAGCGTTCCGCGTGAACAAGCCGTATCGGATCGCGATTGTGACGGTGGCTGCGGTGGCCGCGACGATGGTTTTCGCTCCGATGCGGGGGCGGGGACAGGGACCGGCTCCCGTGGACGAGCAGGCAAAGGCCAGAGCGGCCGCCAAGGCCAAACGGAACGCGCAAAACTTCGAGAACAACGCCAGCGTGATCTCGTTCTACGACCGCCAGGGAAAAACGGTCGGCACGGCCGGCGAACGGGCGCTGTACGAGTGGACCGTGCTGTCTCCGGACCGGACGCGCGTGGCGGTGATCAAGGACGATCAAGAGGCCGAAAACGCGGATCTGTGGATATTGGATGTGGCCACGGGGAAGAGCACCCGGATCACCACCAGCGTGAAGAACGAGTTCGTGGGGGCGCCGGTCTGGTCGCCGGACGGTAACCAGGTGGCGTATGTGGAAATTCGGAATGGCAACGAGGGTGTGTACCGGCGAGCCGCGAACGGCGAGGGACCAGAGGAACTCCTGTACAGGAATCCCAGCGCGTTCCTGGACCTCTCCGACTGGTCCCTGGACGGACGTTTCCTGACCTTCGCCAACTCGGATCTCTCGGGGGGCATCTTGTCCGTTCTGCCGCTCGATGGCAAGGGAGAGCGCAAGCCAATCGAGGTCTTTCGTAGTGAGTCGCGAATGTTCGGACCGCGGTTTTCTCCCGACGGCCGCTTCCTGTCTTACGTGTTGGCAAAGCAGGGTGAACGAAACAAAGTCTTCGTCCGGCCGATCGATGCATCAGCCGGTGCAGGGCCATGGCAGGTGTCGGAAGGCAACACGGTCTCCTGGAGGCGTGACGGCAAGGAATTGTACTTTGTCGGGATTGACAGAGCCGTGATGGCGGTCGCGGTCAGCACGGGTTCAACGTTCACCGTCGGGAAGCCGAGAGTGCTGTTCCGCCCGCCGGGGGCGGTCCCTGGCTTCATCCAGGACATCAGCCGAGACGGTGAGCGATTCCTCACGCTGCCGCCGCCCAGGGGGCCGCAACTTCAGCGGATCACCGTGTATGACCGAACAGGAAAGGTCGTGAGCCACGTGGGCGAGCCGGGTCTGTACAACCAGCCGGCGTTTTCCCCCAATGGGACCCGGCTGGCCGTGATGAGGAACGACATTGCCACGGGTCAGCGCGACATCTGGACATTCGATATCGCCACGGGTAAGGGCACGCCGGTGACAAACGACATTCAGGGGAAGAACAATCCCATGTGGTCTCCCGACGGCCGCCAGATCCTGTATGTGTCCAATCGCGGGAGTTACACGGGCATTTATCGCAAGGCCTCGGATGGAACAGGCGCCGAGGAATTTCTGTTCCGCTACACACCGGGCGCGCCCATCAATCTGACCGACATGTCCCCGGATGGAAAGTTCCTGGTCTGCGCGTCCGGGGGCGTGGTGCTGGTGGTCGGGTTGACGGGGAACGATCCGTTGGCGCGAAAGGCCATTGAGTTCTCGCGGGAGGAATTCAACGTCGGCAATGGGAGGTTTTCTCCCGACGGCCGGTTCCTCGCCTACACGTCGAATGAGGCCAATCCCGATCCCGACACCGGTCGGAATGAGGTTTACGTGCGGTCGTTCGATGCGTCCACGGGCACCGCTGGCGAGGGGAAATGGCGGTTGTCGAAAGACGGGGCCGCCGGCATGCAGTTCTGGCGGGGGGACGGCAAGGAGTTTTTCTTTCGACAGTCCAACGAACCGGGGACGGTCGATCTTCTGGTGATGTCGGCGGAGGTGAGCACGACGCCAACGTTCCAGGCGGGCACGCCCAAGCCGCTGTTCAGGCTGCCCGGTCCACAGGGGGGGAACCTCGGGAACATCAGCCGTGATGGGCAGCGATTCGTGTTTGCCGTGAATGTACCCGCGGACGCGCCCGCTCGGTAAATGCCGCCTACGGCAGCGCGTAGACCACCAGTGTGTCCGTCGCGACAATCGCGACGTACTGTTTGCCGTTGGCTCCCTGATAGGTCATCGGATCGGCGTTGCCCCGGCGATCGAGCTTCGTGACCCACAGTTCCTTGCCGGTCTTGACATCGAACGCGCGGAAACGGTTGTCATCCGTCGACGCCACAAACACCAGACCGCCTGCCGTCACGATGGCTCCAGCCATTGCCGGTCGCCCCGTGTTCTGCTTGCCTGGCGGAAGCTGCTCGGTGATGCCGAGCGGCACCTGCCACGCGATGTCGCCGGTCGACGCATTGACCGCCGTCAAGCGCCCCCATGGCGGTTTCTGACATGGCCAGTTTCCACCGGTCATGCGAATGTCGAAGGTGGCGCGGCCGGGCGCCGACACTTTGTCGTAAGGAACGGGTGACCCCTCCCGCGTCTTCTCAACCCACCCGAGCGCGCCATCGTCCTGTGTGACCACGAAGACGTATCCGGACGCTGGGTCGTGCGCGATGCCACCCCAGTTCGCGCCGCCGAGCCCTCCAGGAAAGACGAGTGTGTTTTTGATCGGCGCGCCTTCCGCGCGGTACTGCCACGGCGTGAAAGGGCCCGCGTTAGACACGCCGCCGCTCTGCTCGACGAGATCCTGACACGCCTTGACGTGCTCGGCATTCGTATCGGCAGCCGTGACGAGATCTTCCGCCTTGTACGTCGTGCGCGCGAGGGGCGGTGGCTTGACGGGAAACGGCTGCGTCGGAAATGTGAGCTCGGTGGGTACGTCGCTCTTGGGAACCGCACGTTCTTCAACGCCGAAGATTGGCCGGCCGGTCTCGCGATTCAGAATGTACAGGTAACCGGATTTCGTGGTGACACCCAACGCAGGGATCGTGCGTCCGTTCTGCACGATGTCGAAGAGACCCGGAGGCGCCGGCGGATCGGCGTCCCAGAGATCGTGATGGATGGTCTGGAAATGCCACTTGTACGCGCCGGTCTGAATATCCACCGCCACGACCGAATTGCCGAACAGGTTGGCGCCCTTCCTGTCGCCGCCATACGCGCCGCCGATCGGGGACGCAAAAGGCAGATAGAGGAGTCCGCGCTGCTCGTCCAGCGTGAAATAGAACGGCCAGGCGTTGACGCCGGATCGGTTCTTCCAGCTATCGCCCTCCCATGTGTCGTGGCCGACGGCACCGGCGGGTGGAACGGAACTGAATTCCCAGACTTTGGCGCCCGTGCGGGCATCATATGCTCGGGCGTTGCCCGGCACACCGGCGGCTGGCGCCGGCCCCGGAGGATTGTTCGCGCCGACGACGACAACATTCTTATAGACGAGGGGCACCGAGTTGAACGGCACGACCATGTCCACTTCGCTGTCCTTGCCAAATGCGGTGTCGGGAGCACCGGTCCGGGCGTTGAGCGCGATGAGACGGCGTCCGACCGTGAAGATGATCCGCGGCGCAGTGGTGCCTTCACCGGGCCAATACGCGACACCGCGCCGCGAGGGCGCGCCGCCGACGACGGCATGCCGCCAGATTTCCTTGCCGGTGTCCGGCTCGAGCGCGACGACGCGGTTGGCGGCCGGCACGTACATGACGCCGCCGACGACGATAGGCGTCGCTTCGGAGTTCGCTCCGCCCGCGCCGCCTCTTCCCGTCGCGGCTGGCGCTAGGTCGCCTTGCAGGCTAACGGTCCAGACCCGCGTCAGGTTCGCGACGTTGGTCGTGTTGACTTGCCTCAACGACGAGTAGCCGGTTCCGGCCGCGTCGTGCCGGTAGATCGGCCAGTCGGTCCCGGTCCCCGTCGCACGGGCCTGTGGCGTGGCTGCCGGTCGTGCTGGTTGGGCCTGCGGGGCCTGTTGGCCCCGTTGGGCCTGTGAAATCTGTTGGACCTGCCCGAGCAGAACGAACAACGTCGCGCCCGAGAGCGTCATCATGCGCATGGCTTTCATCCTTCGTATCGGGGGGCCTGCCGCGGACCGCGGACAGTATAGCGTCTGGGATGCGCGTCCCCTTACCCATCTGGGGTTAACGAGACGATAGGCCGATAGTAGATAGGAATAGATGCCCACCGGCACCACTGAACCGGGTTCGATGCTGCGGCCGCTCCCGCTTTTTGCGGGCCTGTCGGTGGCCGACTGTGCCGCGCTCGAACGGCGCATGCCCCGGCGCGATTTTGTTCCGCACGCGATCATCGTACGCGAGGGGAGCGCGGACGACTCCGCGTTCTTTCTCGTCTCCGGCCGCGTCGCCGTGCGGCGGACCGACCCGGACAGCGGCATCGAGTTCACGCTCGCCGAGCTCGGCCCCGGCCAGATGTTCGGGGAGATGGCCCTCCTGACACGCAAGCCGCGCACGGCCACGGTTGTCGCCGTCGAGGCGACCACGTGTGCCGTGCTCGCGCAGGCCGAGTTCGAACAGGTGATGACAGAGCACCCGACGCTGGCCCGGTCGATGATGGCGATCCTTGCCGGCCGTCTCGAGCAGGCCAATGCCCACGCCGGCGTCGAGTTCCTCAATCTGTCGCGTCTCCGGGTCGATCCGGCCGTCCTCCAGATCTTGCCGCTGCCGCTCATCAACGAGCACCACGTCATTCCGATGGCGTTCTGCAACAACCGTCTCACGCTCGCGATGACGAATCCCAACAACATCGTGGCCTTCGACGACGTGAGGCGCCTGCTGAAGGGCGTGATGATCGAACCCGCGATCATCACGGAAGACGATTTCCGCCGCTTCATGTCCACGACGTACGCGCAGGCCAGAGAGAAGCCCGAGGCGGCCGTGGCGGCGGCCGCCAGACGTCCGGACGGCGGCGGCACGGCCAACGCACCTGCGAGCGTCGTTCAGATGCTCGACCTGCTGCAGTCCGATCTGATTCGCGAGCTGCAACTGGCCGAAGACACGCAGGCGACCGAGACCAAGCAGGACCTGATGAGCGCATCCGAGGATGCGCCGATCATCCGCCTGGCAAATTCGATTCTCGGTCTTGCCATCAGGAGAGGGGCCAGCGACATTCACGTCGAACCGATGGAACAGGACGTCACGGTCCGCTTCCGGGTCGACGGCGTGCTGCAGCTTGTCGAGCGGCTTCCGAAGAAAGTTCAGCTTGGGCTGGTGTCGCGATTCAAGATCCTCAGCCGCCTCGATATCTCGGAGAAGCGTCTGCCGCAGGATGGGCGGATCAGCGTGACGATGGAGAGCAAGCCGATTGACTTTCGCGTCTCCACGGTGCCGGGCAAGTGGGGCGAGAAGATCTGCATGCGCATCCTCGACAAGTCGAACACCATCCTGGGTCTCGACAAGTTGATCACGCATGCGCCGACGCTGGCGCTCGTCCGCGACATGATCGCGCAGCCCTACGGCATCGTCTATGTGACGGGACCGACCGGATCCGGGAAGACCACGACACTCTACTCGGGTCTGGCGGAGATCAACGATCCCGGTGTCAATATTTCGACCGTCGAGGATCCCATCGAGTACGACCTGCCCGGCGTCACGCAGATCCAGGTGAAGACGGACATCGGCCTGACGTTCGC
>JBGOTP010000304.1:0-6264 GCA_041476545.1 Vicinamibacteria bacterium
ATCCCGAGTAAGAAAAAATGAAGATACACAAATCGTCCAGGGTGGACCTAATAAGGTCCGCCCCGCTTGGAAGAAGGTCCGCCCTGCTCGTCGTCGCCGTCGCGGTGCTCAGCGTTGGCCACGGACTCGCGCAAGGCACGCGCAGTACATCCACCGCATCCCGGACAAGGGCGCATGTGGCGGCACTCGCCTCCGATCGGCTCGAGGGCCGGCTCGTCGGATCAGCGGGTGAAGGGCTCGCGGCCGATTACCTGGTCGCTCAGCTGCGACGCATCGGCGCCAAACCGCTGCCGGGATCCGCTGACTTCCGTCTGCCGTTCGAGTTCACCGCGGGAACGCGCGACGGCGGCACGAAGCTCAGTCTGACGTGTCCGGGAAGGGAGACCCAGCCGGGGGTCGTCAGCCGCTGCGCGGCGGACCTCGGCGCAGGTGCCATCAGCGCGCTGTCCTTCTCCGACAACGGGGACGTCTCCGGCTCGATGGTGTTCGCCGGCTACGGCATCGTCGTTCCCGAGTCCCAGAACTTCGGATACGACAGCTACGCAACGATCGACGTGAAGGACAAGATTGCGATCGTGCTCCGGTATTTCCCGGAAGACGCGGACACGAAGACGAAGGGCATCCTCGCGCGCTATTCCGACCTGCGCTACAAGGCGCTGGCGGCGCGGCAGCACGGCGCCCGGGCGCTGCTCGTTGTCACGGGCCCCCATTCGCCGAACGCCGGCGAACTGATTCCGATGTCGTTCGACACGGCGCTGTCGGGATCCGGCATCGTGGCCGCGAGCATGACCGGCGCGGCGGCGGCGATGATCTTCGAGGGGACGGACCACACACTCGACGAGGCCCAGCACGCCCTGGATTCCGCCAACCCACACGTGAGTGGCTTCGAGATTCCTGGCAAGGTGGTCGCGGTTCACGCGGCGGTCGTTCGCGAAAAGCGGACCGGTCACAACGTCGTCGGGTACCTCGCGGCGACGACGTCAACCGCCGCTGTCGAGAAGCCATGGATCGCGATCGGCGCGCACTACGACCATCTGGGACACGGGGAGAACGGCAACTCGCTCGCGGACAAGAGCGAAGCCGGGCGCATCCATTTCGGCGCCGACGACAACGCGTCGGGGTCCGCGGCGGTCCTTGCCGTGGGAGAGACGCTGGCGTCGCGGCCGCGACACAGAAACATCCTGCTCGGATTCTGGTCGGGGGAAGAGATCGGGCTCATCGGTTCCGCCGCCTTCGTCAACGCGCCGCCTGTCACACTCGAGCAGCTGGAGGCCTACCTGAACTTCGATATGGTCGGCCGCATGCAGGACAACAAGCTCACGGTGCAGGCGACAGGCACGAGCGCGTCGTGGGGACGGATCATCGAGCAGACGAACATCACCGCGGGGTTCGATCTGCTGCTGCAGGCGGATCCGTATCAACCGACCGACGTCGCCAGCTTCAATCAGGCGGGCGTGCCATCGCTCGCGTTCTTCACCGGCACGCACATGGACTACCACCGGCCGTCGGACACCGCCGACAAGATCAACTACGAGGACCTCGACCGCGTCGCCGATTTCGCCGCCGCCATCGCCAGGCGCGTCGGCGATCTCGATCAGCCGCTCGTGTTCACGAAGGTCGATCAGCTCACGGACACGACCCCGCGCGCCGGCCTGCGCGTCTTTACGGGAACCGTTCCCGACTACTCCACGGAGGTCAAGGGCCTCCTGTTGAGCGGCGTGATTGGCGGCGGCCCGGCGGAACAGGCCGGTCTTCAGAAGGGGGACATCGTTGTCGAAATCGCGGGGCAGACGATCGCGAACATCTATGACTACACCTACGCGCTTGACGTGCTGAAGATTGGCGAGCCCGCCAAGGTCGTCTACACGCGGAATGGTGAGCGGAAGGAAACGACGCTTACGCCTGGCGCCCGGAAGTAAACCCGAGCTTCAGCTCGGGCGATCAATCCCTACCCTCGTTCGCGGTAGAACGCGATCATGTCCATGCTCTTGCCGGGTTTGGCGCCAAGCTGTCGCAAGAGCGTCGTGACCTGCCCCCGGTGATAGCTGCCATGGTTGACCACGTGCTGCAGCATCTGCCAGAAGACGGTCGCTCCGGGCCGGCCGTCCATCATCTTGTACTCGAAGATCCGGTTGATCCCGGCCTCGCCCAGTTGCTCCACGAACGCCCGCATGTTGCCCTCGTGATCGGACCAGGGCGCCTGTAGAGAAGGGACGTCCGGAAACAGCTCCGGCGACAGCATTGACGTGGGCGACGTCCCCTGCCACCGCGAGTGCCAGTTCCACTCGGCAGAATACACGTGGACCAGGGTGTTGCGAACCGATCGGAAACTGCTGCCGAGGTCCCTGGTGAATTGCTCCGGCGTCAGCGCCGCGGCCGCGGCGAGCACGCGATCGCGGGCCCAGTAGTGGTAGTCGAGCAGCGTTCGCAGGTCCTGCAGGTCCATGCCGGAATTATAGCCAGGAGTGAGGGTGCGAGGGCGCGAGACGAACCCTGGCCATTAGTTGGGGGTCGAGCGGAGGAGAACGACCCGTCACCAATGACCAGAGTCCACGCGCCGAACAACGTACCTACGAGGGGTTTGACGATGGCGACGCGGTTTTAGTTCGGTGCCGGCTTTTCGTCGAGCTTCACCGTGAGCGTTCGCTCGCTGCCATCGCGGATGAGGACAAGGATGGCGTTCGAACCCGGCGCGCTCTCGGCCACTCGATTGCGCAGTGCGTTGATGTCCTGAACTGGCTGGCCGTTGAACGACTTGATGACGTCGCCCTGTTTCACGCCGGCACGGTCCGCTGCGCTGCCCACGGTCACCGAGTTCACGATGGCTCCGGTCACTTGCTTGAGACCGAGGCTCGCGGCCCTTTCCGAGTCGACTGGCTGGATACCGACGCCAAGCTGCGCGCGGCGTACCTTGCCGCCGCTCTTCAGATCGTTCATCACCCGCTTGGCCATATTCGTGGGGATGGCGAAGCCAATGCCGATGTTGCCGTCGGACACCGAGGCAATCTGCGAGTTGATGCCGATGAGCTCTCCTTTCATGCTCACGAGCGCACCGCCCGAATTGCCGTGGTTGATCGGCGCATCGGTCTGAAGGAAGTCTTCGTAGCTCTCGGCATCGGTCGACCGGCCCTTCGCGCTGATGATGCCCATCGTGACCGTCTGGCCGAGATTGAGCGGATTGCCGACGGCGAGCACGACGTCGCCCACTTCCACGGCGTCCGAGTTGCCGAAGGCGAGCGGATGCAGATCGCTCGCGTCAATCTTGAGCACCGCGAGGTCGCTCGGCTGGTCCGACCCGATCATCTTCGCATCAACCGTTCGCCCGTCAGTCAGGCTGACGTGAATCGCATCGGCGTTCTCGATCACGTGGTTGTTGGTCAGGATGTAACCGTCGGCGCTCACGATGACACCGGACCCCAGAGCCATCTGCTTGGGCGCCTGCCGCGGGGCCTGACCCTGACTTTGGCCCCGGGGCATCTGCCGCTGACCCTGTCGGGGTGTCGCGTCGAACTGACCGCCAAAGAATCGGCGGAACAGCTCCTCGGGATCGGGTCCTGCGGCCGGTACCATCCGAGCGCGTCCCTCTGCGCGGATCGTGACAACCGCCGGCGCTACCACCTTGACGATGTCGGCGTACGAGTCGCGGCCGCCAGCAATGGCGTGCGAAATTGTCGGCGTCTGAGCTGCCGCGACAGTCGCAGCCGCAGCCGTAGCGGGGCTGGCGCTACCGCCGGCGGCGAAGCCGTGCCAGGTGATCCCAGCGACGAGGAGAGCCCCGATCAGCGCGGCGAGTCCCGCGCGAGTGCCCTGCCGGCCGAAGTGATGACGTCTGTCTTCCATGGTTGTGGCCTTTCCCTGAAGCAGGGCTGAAGCCCTGCACTACTACTGGCGCGTTCACATTCCATTAGACGGGACTCGGCCTTTCGTGGAGGTTACGGGAGCATTACAACGGTGATAGAAACCCTGTCAGGGCTGAGGGCTTAGAGGGCTGAGGGCTGGAGGGCTGGGTGGCTGTTGTGGGGTCCGGCTTTAGCCGGATTCGACCGGCAACTCGACGGTAAACGTCGACCCGTGGCCGGATTCGCTCACCACTGCAACCGTTCCGCCGTGGGCTTCGACGACCGCCTTCACCAGACTCAGACCAAGACCCAGACCGCGCTCAGCACGGCTCCGGTCCCCTCGGAACAGCCGATCCCAGATCCGCGGTAGCTCGTCTGCCGGAATGCCCGTGCCCGTGTCCTTCACGCGCAGCACGGCGCGCCCGTTTTCGTGCCGCAGGTCGATCGTGACCTGCCCTCCGCGTGGGGTGTATTTCAACGCGTTGTCGAGCAGATTGGCGGCAACCTGTTCAAGGCGGACGCGATCCCCGGCCACCACAACGTCCCCGCTCGTGTGCGCAACCAGGGAGACGCCCTTCGAATCGGCGACGTCGTGATACAACTCGACCGCGCGCGCCACGATGTCGGCCAGTCGCACGGGCTCCCGCTGCAGCGGCATGGCGCCGCTTTCGGCCTCCGAAATGTCCATCAACGTGTTGAGCATCGTCTGCACGCGGTCGACTTCCTCCACGCAATCGGCCAGCGCTTCGCGATAGCGATCGAGATCCGCCGGCGCGGCCAGCGCCATTTCCGCCGTGCCGCGCAGTCGCGTCAGCGGCGTGCGCAGATCGTGCGAGACGTTGTCGAGCGCGCCTCGCATCCCGGTGACCAGTCCTTCGATCTTGTCCAGCATGGCGTTGAACAACACCGACAGATCGCTGATGGCATCGTCGCTGGGGGAAACGGGGACACGTTCGTCGGTGCGCCCGGTTCTAATGATCCGCTGGACGGCCTCGGCCAGCCGGCGGATCGGCTGCAGGGCCGAACGCGTGGCCAGCCAACCGCCGGTCAACGCGACGACAACAATGAGCAGCGTGACCAGACCGAGCGTCGCACGAAACCTCGCCAGCAGATCCAGCCGTGCGTCGGTGCTCTTCCCCACCTGGACGAGCGTCCCGTCAACGAGCACGATGGACACCGTTTCGAGTCTGTCCGCTTCCCAGCCTTCGGGCATGCTCAGGACGAGTGTGTCGATCCCCCGATCGATGACACGGACAAAGAGCCGCTCCGGCGCCGTGCGCTGCTCGGAGACGACCATGTTGGTGAGCGCGCGCAATCCGCCTCGCGAGTAGGCCGCCGCGTACTCTCCAAGTTTCTGTTCGATGATTTGATGGTCGCGCTGCGCGAGCGACGCCGCCGTCAGGGAATACGTCGCGAAAACGATGGCGATGGCGCCGGCGACGAACAACGTTGCGTACCAGATCGCCAGGCGGAGTCCGAGAAGACGGGGTCTATCGGAGGACATAGCCCACACCGCGCACCGTGTGTAGCAGCTTCGTCTCGAACGGACGGTCGATCTTGTCGCGCAGACGACTGACGAGGACGTCCACGATGTTGGTCTGCGGATCGAAGCTGTACTCCCAGACGTGCGACAGCATCATCGTCTTCGAAATCACCTTGCCGGCATTGCGCAGAAGGTACTCGAGGAGGGCGAACTCGCGCGGCCGGAGATCGATCGACACCTCCGCCCGCGTCACCTTGCGGGTCAGCAGGTCGAGCGACAGATCGCCAATCGTCAGCGTGGTCGGCTCGGGCGCGCGGGAGGCCCGGCGGACGAGCGCCTGCACGCGTGCCAGCAGCTCGGCGAAGGCAAACGGCTTGGTCAGGTAGTCATCACCGCCGGCCTGGAGCCCGCGGACGCGATCGTCAACCGAGCGGCGAGCGCTCAGGATCAGCACCGGCGTCGACCGGCCACGCCGCCGGAGTTCGTCGATGACCGACAGACCTTCGCGCTTGGGCAGCATCAGGTCCACGATCGCCACGTCATAGGGGTGATGAAGTGCCGCCTTGAGACCGGTCTCGCCGTCCGCGGCCTGATCCACGGCAAAGCCAGACTCGCGCAGGCCCCGCGCGACAAAATCGGCGATGGTCTGATCGTCTTCGATGATCAATGCGCGCACATCTGAATGATAGCGCGCGAACGAGGGGCAATGTGCCCGTCGGCCGATCCACGGACTCCCGACAAGCCGCTCAGCTTCACGTTCTGCCGCCTGCGGTACGACAACATCCGCAGGGCGAGAGAGTGCGGCTGGGGCGACGACTATCCGCAAGCGCACTACAACTTCATGGTGCGCCTCGCTACCCCGGCTTTGCGAACGTCACCGCCACGGATCCCGATCGACACGTTGAGACTATAGGAAGGCGCCCCGCGAGCACGTCCCGGAGC
>JBGOTP010000305.1:0-6260 GCA_041476545.1 Vicinamibacteria bacterium
CCCTGCAGGCCGAGATCATTGCGCAGGATATAGAGCAGGGGAGTCGAGGGGTCGATATCCACGGTATGCGCGCTACCGTTCACCCTCAATGTGATGTTGCTCATTCTCTACTCTCCTTACGAATCTTCACTTCTTTGATTCGGTCAGCAACTCGCCAAGGTAGCGTTGCCAGACCACGGGAATCGAATGAGTACCGTGACCGCGGGTGTGGTCGCCGATCGGAATCAGGACGAAGCGACCGCGCTTGACGCGTGCGATTTCGCGCTCCATGATTCCGAGCTCAGGTGGATTCACGAAGTCGTCGGCAGAGTTGACGGCAAGCAAGGGTGCCTTGATTGATTCCAGCTTGTGGGACGGGTCGTAGTCGCGAGACGCCTCGTACCGGTAGAGCGTGTCGTTGGCATCGGCCGAGGCCAGGGCCGCCTGGACCTGCTCGTCGAGATATTTATCCGCCGCCGCCCCGGTCGGATACTGCTTTTGCCATTGCAAGGGGGAGCTGCCCGCCAGCATTGATATGTGAAGTGCGGCGATAAGACCTCGCGGCTGGGTCTTGTACTCACCATTCTTCCATTCCGGATCATTGCGAATTGAATCGATGATCATTTTTCGATAGACGCGATTGCGCCCCGCGATCGCCACGGGATTGCTCGCCAGCGGCATGAGCGCGTCCATGAAATCCGGATAGGTCTCGCCCCACATCCAGGTCTGCATCGCGCCCATCGATGTGCCCAACACCAGCCGCAGGTGAGTCACCTCGAGTCTCTCCATGAGCAGCCTGTGCTGGGCCTCGATGCTGTCCGCGTACGTGTATCGCGGAAACCTCGCGTGCAAGCCGTCGCTGGGCTTGCTCGATTGTCCGACGCCTATCGCATCCGGCAGAATGATGAAGTGTGTGTTGCCGTCGAGCAGTTGTCCTTGCTCGAAGAGTTGGCCGGCAAAAGGCGCCTCGAGAAACCCAGCGCCAGTTCCGCTCGTTCCGTGCAGGATCAACACGGCATTTCGGACGACGCCTGCCTCGTCTCGTTGCGGTGTACCGATGGTTCGATAGTGCAGCCGGAGCTCGGGCAGCACTTCACCGGTCGCAAACCTGAAGTTCGTGATGATGTGGTCGGCTTCGACGGGTGCCGGATAGGTCGCCGCTGCGGCGGGGCTCCCTCCCATCAGCAATGCGAACAACAAGGCCACAGTCTTCAGCATGGCGGGATAGTATAAAAAACGTCCTTACTTCGCCAAGGGGTTCGGACGAAGCTGCAGCTTGATCAGCTTTGGCCTCGTGCCCTTGCCGCCTTCGAGGTGCCACGGCGTTCGGTTGGCAGAGGTCGTCCACAACCCCTTCCCCTTCCATCCCGCCCTCGGGTCGTCGACCCGGCCGTCGATCTGCTTGACGAAAAATCCCATTGGATAAGGAACGCGCAACGTGATCCATTTCCCGTCGCGCAGGAACAGCAGCGAGTCTGAGAGATTGCCGGTGGCAACCGGAATGTTCTTGCCCAGCCCGAACGTGTCGTACTTGTCCACCCAGTTGTAATAGTTGGAGTCGGCGGCGGCTGATTCCGGGTTGCCCTTGAAGTTCGGGCCCGGCACGGGGTAGAAGGACCAGCCTTCCGGGCATTGCTGCCCGGTCACCGTCGGTCCCTTGAGCGGCCCCTTGCACTTCCGCCGGTCGAAGCTGGCGTAGTGCCCGCTCGACAGGACCGTCCAGAACACGCCGTCGGCGTCAACGTCCAGTCCACGTGGGTTGTACCCGGCGCCTGGAACCCGCCCGTATGGCACCTCATAGATCTCCGTCAGCGTGGTCGTCGGCGGGTTCGGCCCCGGAACGACCCGGACGGCGGCGCCGGGGAGGGCGTTGATGTTCCCCCAGACGGAGCCGTCGACCGGACTCACGGCGATGCCGTAGAAGCTCGCGTCGATCCGCTTGTCCCTGGTCGGATCGACCGGATCGTCTGGCTCCACCCACGCGTCCTGCTTGCCGTTGCCATTGGTGTCGAGGATGAGCGGCGCCCAGCCCTGTGCCTTCTGCTGGTCACCGGTCTCGTCGAGAATCCTCGTGTTGACCCAACCGACGACGCCAGCTTCACCCGACCAGAGGGTGTTATCCGCGTCGTGGGCGAAGTTGAGGTGGAACGTGCCGAAACAGGTGTCCACGATCGTGAACTTCCTGGTGCGCTGGTCGTAGACCGAGTACTGCCTGCCGCTCGTGTTGAGCGGGAACAGCTTCGCCGAAGGGTGGCTGGAGCCCTTTTTACAGAACGCCGGGTTGGCCGGCGGGCGGAGCCGCGAGGTGTTCCACAGCCGCCCTTTCTGATCCATCACATTGCTGTGCGTGATCACCCGGCTGACCCAATAGGTCTCCTCGCCCCAGTACGGCGAAGCCCTTCCGATCCGGGTCGCCACCGGAGGCATCGTCGGGTCGAGCACCGGGATGGTCAACTGGCTGGCCGTGTGACTCGCGGGATCCAGGATGCTCATGTGATCCGAGCTCATCTCGTGCACGCCGAACACCGGACCGTTCGCGTTGACGCTCGGGTTCCGCTTGTCGCTGGCCACCGCGTCGTGGAAGTACTCGCGCCCGTCAGCCCAATCCCACTGGGTCACCACGACATTTCGTTCGATGCCCTGGGGACGCGGCGGCGACTCCCGAGGATACTCGCCGGCGGCGATGCGGTCGGTCCAGTCCGCGTACATCTTCAACAGGCGCTCCTTGCCGAACCGGTTGGTGGCGGCGTACATGCCGCCGCCGCCGTCGATGCCGGACCGCAGACGCGCATCCCACGCGGCGATCGAGGAGTCGAAGGTGCCCAGGCTCGGCGAGATTTCCCGCGTCGCCTTGTTGCCGATCTGGTGACAGGGCGTGCAACTGGTGGTCTTGATGTTGTTGATCCACTGGGCCTGGCTTCGCATCGCCTGCGAAATGCCGTTGCCGTTGGGACCCGTACCCGGGAACTCGCTCTTGGCCGGCAAATTGAGCAGCGCGTACCAGTAATTCGCCGGATAGTACTCGGCCGCCGCGCGCGGACTCGGCGCAACGACTGCCGCCAGGTTCACAGTCCTCCCCGGCGCACTCTTCACCTTGAGAGAATCCACCAGCCCGTACCCGCGCACCCAGAGGTTGTAGGTCGCCTTCGGCAGGTCGGGCACCACGTAGCGGCCTTGATCGTCGGTCACGACGGTCCTGCTCAATTTTGTGGGCAGGTCGACGGTTTCCGCGATCACCCAGACCCCGGCCTCGGGACCCTTTGTACTGGTGACGACGCCGCCAATATCGTCATTGTCGATGGAGACTGCGCTCCCGACCTGTGCGGTGGTCCCGGCTATCGACAGGGCGAGGCACACCGCGACACCAACGCCAAGGATTCCCTGTTTCATCGCCAACGTCCTTTCTGCGAGCGCATGACCACTTCTGAGCCGGGAGCAGTCTACCGTTAAGGGCTCGTAGACAAAGCGTCCTGCCGGGCTGCGTCAATTGTCAGGTGTTGGTCGAGAGCCGCTGACAACATTTGTCCGTCCGACAAATTTTGACGTGCCTCCGTCATCGCGGTTGCACACGCCTGCATGCTTGTGCGCATTGGCGACAATTCTGCTCATCGTTAATCAACACGATCATGTGTGAGTGAACATAGGTCGCCCGACGCCCGCTACCTGCGATCTCGGAGTGGGGCTCTGAAAGGATCACATGTTAAGTCCTCGAAGCTGGGTCGGCGCCCTGGCACTGGTGGTTGGGGCAACTTCGGCGTTCGCCGGGCAGCCGCCAGCTGCCGGCCGCATCAAGATCGCATCAGGCTCGGTGTTCATCGTCCGAGCCGGCGTCATCACGCCGGCCGGGGTCGGGCAAGTTGTCTTCGAGGCCGACAGCCTCAGGACCGGCGCCGATGGCCATGTGGGAATCACCCTGAAGGATGACACGCGGGTCTCTCTCGGGCCGGGCAGCGAAGCCCGCCTCGACCGGTTCGCGTACGCACCCGCCGACGGTCAGGTCGGACTCGTACTCAAGATCGTCCGCGGCATCGTGGCTTATGTGTCGGGGCGGATCGCCAAGCTCTCGCCAGACTCCATCCGGCTCGAAACGCCGACGGCCATTGTCGGTGTACGTGGGACCACATTGGCCCTGCGCGTCGTTACGGAATGAATGACGCGCGACGACTCGTCGTTCTGATTGCGGCGTGCGTCGCCGGACTGCTGTCGGCTTGCGGGCCGCAGCGTGTACGAAATCCAGAGCGGCCAGATCAGACCATCGTTGTGCTGTTGCCCGACCCGGACACAGGCATTGTGGGAAAGGTAGTCGTCTCGAACGCGCTTGGAACAGCGGACCTTGCGACGGCACGGGCCTCGACGCGGGTCTCCGCCGGGCGGCCACCCGCTCCCGTGACACCCTTAAGCGAGGCTGAAGCACAGGCGCTCTTCGCCGACGTGCTGTCTGCCCTCCCGCCCCCGCCGCGTCACTTCACCCTGTTTTTTCGCTTCGAGTCAGAGGAACTGACGGAGGAGAGCCGCGCGTTCGTTCCGGAAATTCTGCAGGCTGCCAAGGATCGGCCCGTCCCCGAGATCGTCGTCGTCGGGCATACGGACACCACCGGGGCGCCCGCTTCTAACGTCGAGCTCGGGCTCAAGCGCGCCCAGGCGGTTCGCAAACTCCTCCTCGATGTCGGCGTCGACGCGTCTTTGATCGAGATCACCTCGCACGGCGAGGGGAATCTGCTCGTGCCGACCGACAACAACACATACGAGCCGCGTAATCGCCGCGTCGAAATCACGGTCAGATGACATCTCGGCCGCGCCTTTTCCTCCTGCTGTGCGGTCTGATCCCCACACTGGTCACCGCCGCGTTGTCTCTGTACCGGCCCGCTTTCCTCACGAGCTTCGAGTACCGCACGTACGACACTCTCGTTCGCTCTGCCCGGACGCCTCCGCACGGCGGCCGGATCGTCATCGTGGACGTAGACGAACGCAGTCTGTCTTCGATTGGCCAGTGGCCCTGGCGTCGCGACATCATCGCCAGGCTCATCGCGCGCCTGCGGGATCTCGGAGCGTCCACGGTCGCGCTCGACATTATTTTCGCGGAATCGGACCGGAGCGGAGGGACAGGCGCGGCCCCTGACGCCGCGCTCGCCGACACCCTGCGGGCGGGCCGGGTCGTCGTCGGCTACGCGATGACGTTCGATGCCGACCCCCGCACATCGAACGTCTGCGTGGAGCACCCTCTCCCCCTGGCCATCATTCGACGCGGGGACGATGCGGCCGATCCTTTCTTTCGAGCCACCGGCAGCATCTGTAGCCTCCCGCTTCTGACGCAGGCCGCGAGCGCCTCAGGATTTCTCAACGCAGCACCCGATCCCGACGGCCTCCTCAGACGCGTGCCCTTACTGCTGGAGTTCGCCGGTCGCGTCTATCCCGGACTCGCCCTTGCGGCCGTCGCCGCGACGACGGGATCCCGCGACCTCGCGCTCAGCGTCGCAGACGTGAACACCGCATCGCTGTTCCTTGGTGCCCGGCGCGTGCCACTCGATGGCAAGAGCAACATGCTGCTGCGCTATCGCGGTGCCAAACACACCTTTCCTTATGTCTCTGCGGTGGATGTGCTGAACGGCCAGGTGTCCGCTGATGCCTTCCGAAACAAACTGGTGTTCGTTGGAACGACGGCGCTTGGCACGCGCGAGGTAGTGGCGACGCCCCTCGACACGCTGTTCACCGGCGTTGAGGTCCAGGCGACCGTTGCGGACAATCTGCTCCAGCAGGACTCGATTCATCGGCCCGAGTTCGGTGTGACACTCGAAACACAAGTCGTGCTCGGACTGGGCCTGGTCGTGGCCGTGCTGGTCCAGCGGTTCGGTTTCGCCTGGGGCACCCTCGGTATGGCCGCGTGCCTGGCGGCCGTGTGGGGCGGGGCCATTTCGATGATGTCGACGCAAGGTACGTTTCTGTCCCCGCTCTTTCCGACGGTGGGTCTGACCAGTACGCTGGCGGCTATGACGGTTGCTGGACACACCCTCGAGCGTCGTCGCGCCGATTGGGCGGGCCGGCAGAGGGCTGACTCGCAGCGCCTGATGGTCCAGACGCTGCTATCGCTCACCGAAGTCAGGGATTCGGAAACCGGCCGGCATTCGCGGAGGACCGAGCAGTACACGCGGATTCTCGCAGAGCAACTTGCCACGCATCCGCAGTTCAGCCACTACCTGACGCCGCCGCGGATCGCGTTGCTCGCCAGCCTCGCGCCGCTCCACGACATCGGCAAGGTTGGCGTGCCCGATCGACTGTTGCAC
>JBGOTP010000306.1:0-6218 GCA_041476545.1 Vicinamibacteria bacterium
ACGTTATGTACAAGGTGTACAGGAAGGTTGGCGCCTTCAGAGGGGATGCGGCGCTTTCCTCCTGGATCTATCGGATTACGTTCAACGCGGCGATGTCGCGTCTACGAACCGCCAAGTATCGGCGCGCCCAGGCTGAAGATGCGCCGCTTGTGTCGAGTGATGGCGATCCGATCGTCCGGGCCGCGACGCGAGAGGCGATCGACCGGTCCGCCCTGGCCGATGAGCAGGTGTTCCGGGCGCAGTTGCGCAAGCGCGTCTTCCACGCCATCCTGGCGCTGCCGGCCATATATCGCGCACCGGTGATGCTGCGCGACATTCAGGGCATGTCAACCGAAGAGGCAAGCGCGATGCTTCGGGTCAAGGATCAGACGCTCAAGTCGCGGCTGCATCGCGGACGGTTGATTCTGCGCAGACAGCTTGCCGACTTCGCTGGCGGGCTCACGCTTCATCAGGCCGCGGCGTAGACCATCCGGACCAAGTTTGATGCTCGAGCTGTCGGCTCTCAGCTGTCAGCTGTCAGGGGGCGACTATCGAGATTCACCGAAAGCCGAAAGCCGAAAGCCGAAAGCTGAAAGCTGAGAGCTGAGAGCTGACTAAAGCATCATCGCATTGTCGAGCGCCACGCGATCGTGAACGCTGAGGGGAGGAACCTCGGCGCTCACGACGCCTGACGGTCCGAGACGGGTTGGAAGGGCGATCGCGCGCGCGCGTCTGCCGTGCGAGTCGTCTGGCGCCACGAAACAGCTCACGACCTGCCGCGAGGTTCCCGAAATCGCTCGAATGGCTTTGACCGCTGCCGCCGCAAGCGCGTGCGGGGCCGGGGGCCAGATCGGCGCCACGCGAGCCGCAAGGCGGCGGCGCGCCGGCTCGTCGAGGACCCGCATCAGCGACAGACCGCCAATCGTCGCCTGCTCCCACGGTACAACGCTCTGAGTCGGCGGCGCGCCGAGCACTGTCAGCGCAACGTCTCCAGGCGACGCGTCCGCCTCGAGCGCGACAAACGCGCGGATCGCCGCGGCTAGCGCCTCCGGCGCCGAACCGAAGAGACGAGTTCTGGAAAGCTGGAGTTCGCGCGCTCCGCGCTCGACGAGTTCCCGTTGCGTCGCACCCGCGCAAAGAATCAAACTCTCGCGTGCGATCCCTTCGATTCGCCCGAGCAACACCAGGCCTTCGTCGCCCTGCCATTCCGCGCCGGAGGGATCGAATCGCTCGGTTCGCTCAGCCTGAACAACCCGATTGGCCCGATCAGCCCAGTCAGCAATGACGACGAGCGACGCACCGCCCAACTCGAACATGTCGTTTGTGCCGGAAACGGTGGTCGTGAAGCCGACGATCGGCGCCGCCTGCATGATGTCGAGCGCCTTGCCCACCGCAAGCTGTCCCGCCTCATCGACGAGCCGAACGGATGCCGCGACATCAGACCGCGCGAGCGCAAACGCAATCGCGCCACCCAGTTCGCCGGCGCCGACGATAGCGACATCAAGCATTCGTGCGCTATTGTAGTGGGGTTGACCAACCAAGTCGCCATCGTCACCGGTGGGTCGCGGGGCATCGGGCTGGCGGTCGCCCGCGCCCTCGTCGCGCAAGGCGTGTCTGTGATGATCACGGGCCGTGACGAGGGACATCTCGCCGCGGTCCGCTCGCGGATCGAGGGCGCCGGTCCGGGCCGGGTCGAGACGCTTCGCGCGGACGTCCGCAGCTACGAGGACATGGCGCACGTGGTCGATGCCACGGTCAGCCGCTTTGGCGGGATCGATATCCTCGTGAACAATGCGGGCGTCGGGCTGTTCGCCAACGTGGCCGACATGACGCCGGCACAATGGTCCGAGGTCGTCGACACGAACCTGACTGGCGTCTTCAACGCATGCCACGCCGCCATCCCCCGCTTTCGCGAGCGCGGCGGCGGATTCATCATCAACATCAGCAGTCTTGCCGGCACAAACGCCTTCGTGGGCGGTGCGGCGTACTGCGCGTCGAAGTCCGGGCTGAACGCCTTCAGTGAAGCGCTGATGCAGGAAGTGCGGTACGACAATATCCGTGTCAGCTATGTGATGCCGGGGTCTGTCGCAACGCGTTTTGCCGGCAACGACGAATCGCGCGGCGCGGACTGGAAGATCGCGCCCGAGGACGTGGCCGACGTCGTGGTCAACCTCCTGCGGCACAATCCGCGCAGTCTGCCCAGTCGTGTGGAGATCCGGCCCTCGAAACCCAAGAAGTGATACAGAAGCTGTCAGCTCTCAGCCCATCAGCTTTCAGTGCAGTCGGCGGTCGACGCCGAAAGCTGCGAGCTGAAGGCGCGGACTCGAGAGCTGAAAGCTGAAAGCTGATAGCTGATAGCTATGGATGTCTTCAGTAAGCATCGGGACACGCTCGAGCATCACGAAACCATGATGGGGAGCGCCCGCGGACGGTTGGCCGTTGCTCTCGACCTGCTCACCGATTCTCTGGCGCTCGTCGGTCAGCACGGCGTCTACTGCCGCAGCGAACGGTTTCCGGGGCAACCCAAAATGGACATCGCACTGGTGCTGGAGCAAGTCGGGGACGCCAAGGAACTGGTCCAGAGTGCGATGGAGCAGATGCGGTCGCACGGTTAAGGCAGGTAGGGCAGGTAGGGCGGGTAGGGCAGGCAGGGCGGGACACGTGATTCCCCGATTCCCCGATTATCCAATTCCCCGATTACCCGATTCGTCCCTCGAGCACCTCTTCCTCCGCCGATGCGGTTGTCGCCGGCTGGGCGAGCGGTTCGGATTCCCGCCACCGCGAGAGAATCAGCAGCCAGATCGTTCCCGGCACGCAGAACAGGGCCCCGAGCGCAAACGACATGGTTCGTGGCGACCACCCGGCGCGATCCAGCTCGAAACCGGTCCAGTAGCTCGAGATCGACGACATGAGCGTGACGAGCGCCAATTCGGCCGCAAAGACTCGGCCGCGGAAGCGATCCGGTACCTCCATCTGTAGCAGCACCGTGCTGAAGACCCAGAGGATCGATCCGCCGAAATGGGCGCACAGGACGCAGAGCGCGGCGATCGGGAGCGACGGCGCCCACGCCAGCGCCACATAGAAGACGCCGACGATGAAGTAGGCCGGACCGATCGTTCGCCGAAGCGTGCGCGGCTTCTGCCCGAGAATCCACCGCAGCGCAATCGGGCCCATCGCCGCACCGACGCCACGCGCGCCATACAGCACACCGATGCCCGCAGCCGTGCTGCCGGCAACCGGAAACACTCGCTGTCCGAAGATGGTCAGGAGCAGCAGGACGCCGCCTGCCAGCCCCCATCCCGCCTTCACGAACATCAGCGCGGCGACATGCGATCGCTGACGCACGTACCGGATGCCTTCGAGTAGATCCGGGATTCCCGTCAGCGCCGCGACGCCGACGAGCGGTGGCGCCGGCGGCGGGGTGGAGTCGTACCGGGTCCTGCCGATGAAGTAGGCCGACGCAAAGAACGACAGCGCATTGACGATGAAAGCCACGTTCCGTCCGGCCACGGCGGTCACGAGACCGCCAATCGACGCGCCAAGGGCCAGCATGGTCGACCACGTGGCGCTCGACAGCGCGTTGGCCGGCAGCAGTTCCTCGCGAGAGGTGAGGTTGGGGATGGTCGCGGTCCTGGCCGGCTCGAAGAACGCCTGTGCGCCTACCGTCAACGCCATCACGACGTACGCAATCCAGACCTGATCGGCGCGTCGGACCAGCAACAGCCCGAAAATCAGGACGCCGCGGAAGAGGTCGGTCCCAATCATGAGCCGCCGGCGGTCGACGCGATCGACGATGACGCCCGCCATGGGACCGGCGATGGCCACCGGCATGAATTGCACGATCATCATCCAGGCGACGGCGGTGGCCGACCCGGTCAAATCCAGCAGCAGCGCGAAGATGGCGACGGAGTTGAACCAGTCGCCCAGCTGCGAGATTGTCTGCCCCGTATAGAGAAGGCGGAAGTTGCGATTGGTGCGGAGGAGCGCCAAATAAGGGTTCAACGGAGCTTGGGTCAGTATAGTTCGTCGTTATAATCCTCAGGGTCGATGCTCGAGAAACTGGCGCACTACAAGATCCTCGATCGAATCGGATCGGGAGGAATCGGCGAGGTGTATCGCGGTCGCGATACGCGCCTTGGCCGAACCGTCGCGATCAAGATGGTTCGCCCCGAGATTGCAAACGACCTCGAACAGCGGAGGGCATTTCTCCGCGATGCTCGCGCCGCGGCGTCGCTGTCGCATCCGAACATCGCCTCGCTCGATGAGATCGGCGACGAGGACGGACGGCTGTATCTGGTATTCGAGTTCGTCTCGGGCGATACCCTCAAGTCGGTCGTGGCTGGCCGCCCGATGAATCCCAAGCGCGCCGTCGACTACGCCATTCAGATCGCGGATGCGTTGGCCGACATCCACGCGTCCGGCATCGTCCATGAGGATCTGACGCTGGATAACATCATCGTGACGTCGAAGGGCGCGACAAAGTTGCTCGACGTTGGGCTGGCGGCCTGGACCGCCGGAGGCGCCCTTCGAGCCCAGGCCGTGCAGTCGGCCGAGTCGCTCGATGCCGGCGCGGCAAGTCGAACGGCGGTCTACATGTCCCCGGAACAGGCGCTCGGAGGTTCGTTCGACCATCGCACCGACATCTTCTCGCTGGGTGTCGTGCTCGTCGAGATGTTGACGGGGAGGCCGGCGTTCGCGAGCGCGTCGCCGGAAGGCATCCCGCTGCAGATCATGCAGGCGGCCGTACCCGCTCCGAGCGCTTTCGACCATGCGATTCCGCGCGAGCTCGATCCCATCGTCGCGAAGATGCTGGCCAAGAGCCTGGACGGGCGATATGCCTCGGCGGCGAGCGTGGCGTCGGAACTCCGGACGGTGGCGTCGATGCTTGACGTCCGCAGTGAGACGGCCGAGATGCAGGACTCGATGCCCCGCGCGCAGTCGCAGCGCCAGTCAGCGATCGGCTGGCTCGTGGCGCTGTTCGTTCTGGCGGGCATTGGTGTCCTCGTGTGGATGGCGACTCAGGCCCAGTGAGCGTATCGCCGTGTCCGTGGTCCTGTGTGCAGAGTCCCTGGTTCCAACCCGATTGCACACCTGGATGGACTCAACGAGCCGTTAGTCTAGTTAGTTAGAGCGTGTGCGAGATCGTGTAGCCGGCCCACATCGCGATGATTCCGACCACGATCTGCCCTCCGACGTTGAGCAACGCGAGTCCCGTTTCGCCGTCGCGGATCAGCGCGAATGTCTCGAATGAGAAGGCCGAGAACGTGGTGAAGCCGCCGATGACTCCGGTCAGGAGCAGCGCTCGGCCAGAGGGTCCGATTGCGAAGCGCCCGTTGTCGGCCGACGCGATGGCGCCGAAGATCAGGCAACCGATGATGTTCACGGCGAACGTGCCGTACGGGAACGACATCCCAAGATAGCGATGCACGAGGCCCGACAGACCATAGCGGGCCATCGAACCGACCGCGCCACCGACGCCGACCAGCAACCACAAGCCCACGAGAGTGCTCCCTTGGTAGGGGAGTGTACCACTCCGGTTGGCGGGACCCGGCTGGTTGGCCCAACGCCGAGGAGCCGGTTCCGCAGCCGCTTCACAATCGAGGGGTGATGTGGTATATCATTTCAATATCGGATGTCTATATTGAGAGCACGGAGGGTGTGAGGTGGCGCGTCGTGAACAGAAGACGGAACTGATGCGTGGGACGCTGGATCTCCTGATCCTGCGGACGCTCGAACTCCAGCCGCTCCACGGCGTGGCGGTGGCGGATCGCATCCGTCAGCTCACCAACGGGACGTTCGTCGTGCAGGCGGGGTCGTTATTCCCCGCACTCCACCGGCTGGAGCAGGAAGCGTGGATCGCGGGGGACTGGTCGACCAGTGAAGACAGTCGGCGCGTGAAGTCGTACGCGCTCACCGCGGCTGGGCGCCGGCAGCTCACCGCGGAAAAGCGGGAGTGGCAGCGGATTGTGGCGGCCGTCGGTCAGGTGCTCGAGGGGACCTAAGGGGTATCCCCAATGGAGTCAGGGCTCAGGGTTTAGGGCGAAGACAGGAGGTCTCGTGCGTTGGCTTGAACGCTGGCGTCTTCGATTGCGGTCTCTGCTGCTGCGCGCGCGCGTCGACGAGGAACTGGACGACGAATTGCAGTTCTACATCGACCACACGACAGAGGAATACATCGCATCGGGCCTGAGCGCCGCGGAGGCACGCGCCGCGGCACGGCGATCGCTCGGCAGCGTCAT
>JBGOTP010000307.1:0-6206 GCA_041476545.1 Vicinamibacteria bacterium
AAATTGCGAATTCGGCACATGCCGCGCAATCTGCACGAACACCCCATCGTTGTCCGGCAAGTACTTGAAGAGCGACTGACACGACAGATAGACGACGGCATCGTCGCGAAGGCCAAAGTCTTGCCGTTTCTTCGTGAGAAGCACGGACGGGATCACGGGCTTGACAAAACACACCCCGACACCCGGCAAGCCGGCAAGTGCTTCGGAATAGTGGTCTTCGGCATCCGCGGGCTCCATGGACGTGCTCGACAAGAAGTAATCCATTGTCGGCAGACCGGACGTGACCGGCGTATCCCACGACACGCACTGGACCGGAGCGAGCCGCAAGGCCGCGAGCTGCGCCGTGATGGGATGCATTCCAAAATCGAGAAAGACCAGCACGTGCAGCCGGTCTTCCAGCACCGCTTCCGCGATCTCTTCCAGCCGGCCCGAAAACTGCCGGAAGCGGAGGTCGAGGTGCTGCAGCTGCCTGGTCGCCAGGTCGTTGTGGCGACCAGTATGGTAGACGACGATCTCGAACTGCTGCCGGTTCTGCTCCCTCAGCCAGCCGCCGAAGAGTTTCACGGCACTCATGTTCGTCAATCGGGCTGACAGATAGCCGACACGCGTTTTTCCTCGGACCGGTGGCGTGACGACAGGCCGAACCCACTGCGGATAGTTCGCGGCCATGATTCGGTGCACCAACCCGCCATACAGCTGGTACAGCTGGCGATCGTTTCGCCCCTGGTACGGCAGGTACTTCAGCGTGACGCGCTTGCCGATCGCTCCGAGCGCGCGTGTCCGTTGCTCGGCCGTGTCCAATTGGAGTGTCTCGCAGAATCTGTGCAATCCGCCTGCGAGCCGCTCGCGGTAATGAGCGACTTGAGACGGCGTATCGTACAGCATCGGCAAGAGCGTCGCCTCCCAGAGCGTCAGGGCGAGATTGCCCGGGAACTGCCGGATGGCCGTACGCGTCGCCGCAATCGCTTCGTCTGTCCGGTTGCACTTCTCGAGTCGCTCTATGTAGTACTCGTAGAGGGGCAACGAAGAAGGGCAGCGGGAGACCCCGCGTTCTAGGATCGCGAGTGTGTCCCGGAGTCTTCCAAGTTGCTTCGCGCTTCTCGCTGCGGCGATGTAGGCGTCGGGATCCCGATCGTTGTCGTCAATCGATGCCAGTGCCCGCGTCAGCATCTGCTCGCGCTCTGCCCGGGCCTGGCGCTCTAACTCGTTGGCCCCCCGCCGGAAGATCTCTCCAATGGGCTGCCCCTTGACGGGAGTCGGGATGTTCATCGAGGACTCAGCATATCCTTCAAAGGCCTGTCAGACGCCGGGCGTACTTGACGGTGAGCCGAAGCGGACGAAACGGGAAGTAGAGCCAATAGAGAACCGGCGGCAACGGCAGCGAACGATACTCGGCTTCGGAGGGGCGGAGCGAGCCGACAACGAACCCCAATCGATGGCTTGTGCGGCTGAACGCCCGAACGCTCAACAGACCCATCTCCCAGCCCGACGCAGGGATTCGCGCGTTTGTCATCAAACGCCTGTGGATCGTCTCGGCCAGCGTGCGCGCTCTGCGATCGTTCACGACGGGTCTGGCCGGCGGAGGGAGCTCGACGCCGAGCAGTTCCGTCGCGAGCAGAAAGCCCAGAGCCAGCATTCGCAGCGTGGAGGTCTGCCTGGCCTCGGCGAGAATGTAGTCCCAATCCATCGCGGTCTCCACTTGGAGAAGACGAGCGAGATCGCAGACCCAACCGAGCCGTAACCAGAGATGCTTTGTTCCATGAGCGCAAAGGTAGAGAAGCAGGTGCTCCGGCGAAAGTGACGGGACCTTCGTCCTCCCCAGGGGAATCCGATGAGACTTGCCCCACAATTCGTCGACGCTGAGGCTGGCCGGAAAGTACTGCGGCAGAACCCGCCAATGCAGGTCGATGATGACCAGACCCGCGGGATTCAGGAACGAGAGCTCGCTTTCGCGGGCGCGGAAGCAAGCCGAATCCGCCGGCCAGTGAAGCGTCGTTATGAGACGATAGCCGTCAGCTTCGATCACTCTCATCAACTGAAGCACATCTTTCCGGCGAGCCAGAAGATCCAGATCGGCGAACGTCCGTAAGCCCAGGTTTCCGTAGAGCGCCGTGTCCAGCGTGGGTCCCTTCAGTGGAAGCACCTCGATTCCCTCCCGCTCGAACAAGGAGAGAAGCCTGACCAGTTCCCCGGTGAGCATGAGGTTGCCGCGTGCGATTTGCTGGACGCCTCCCCGCAAACGATCGAGAAAGGTGGCGGGCGGGGTGACGTCAGCGTCCTGAAGAGTCGCGTAGAGGAGAGGGGCGACCGAATGCTTGTACGCCAAGTCCAACAGACTGTCCCAATCCAAACCGTCGACATTTGGAAGCGTCGAACTCGGCTGGAAGTAGCGGCGTACGCAGGCGACCAGGAAGGCGGGTTCTCGCATGTGGCACATGCCGGCGATTCTGGCACAAGCGGCCGAACCGGTCGAACGGGTCGCCGGGGCCAGAAAACACACATGTTCTGGGACGCGTGGCCGCGTTGAATGTGCGGACGGATTTTTAGGGGAACGTGCAGGGCGGGCCACAGGGGATTGAACCACTCCGTCTGGGCGCGGCGGGTTCGATCACGGAGAGCTGCTCGACTTGAGCGACTCGCCGCCGACGACGGAGCCGTTGGGCGAGACCCCACTTCCCCTCATGTCCCGCCGTACCTCCAGCGTGGCGAGCCGCACGAACTCACCTGGCGCCGGATCACCCAACACCACCGAATCTCGAACCTCCACCCAGGCGTGCGCCTTCAACGACGCCTGGTGGGAAAGGCGAACGCCGATCGCGATATGCGAGGGACACCCGCGCCGACCGAGCAACACCGTGGCGGCCAGCGCTTCCGTCAGACAGGTGCTCGCCGTTCCCAGGTACCGGCTGCTCACGGCCACCGCTCGCGCCACTCGCTTGCCCGTGTGCGCCAGATCGATAGGGCGCTCGACATGGGAACCACTGGCCCGATCCACGAGGCGCCGCAGTGCGTCAAATCGCAGGACTCGCAATCCAACGGCGATCGCCGTCTGCAGTGCAAAGGCTTGGATCAACAGATGCCGGTCGTCGGCCGTCAGCTTGAAGAACCGTTTGATCAGGCGCACCACCGCCAGTATATCGCCAGCACCTCTCGATCCGGTCCAACCTCGGCCTACGGCCGGCCGCGCCGATGATCGTCGCTTTTGGCAATTCCGCGTGGGACATGGCCGCCGTGGATCGGGACGTGGGCTTTACCGACATGTTCGAATGGCTGTTCGCGCTCGTCGACCTGCGTCGGACGCTGGAGGACTGAACGTCCGCCGCGATCCGGCACGCGGACCGGACCGCAGCCGACAGGGGCTATCGCGGCGGCTGCTCACAAGTCCGGACCTACATACGAGAGCCGCTCGACCCGACGGGACGGTGTTAGACTCGGCTGCCATTCGCGCATCGCCGCGCGCACGATACCGGACATGATCTCGACAGCCGCTCTTCGCGCGATCGCTCGCGACAACCTGGCCGATTGGCGCGGTCTGCGCCTCGCCGATCTGCAGTTCTGGCACCGGAGCGAGGCGCGGCTGGTGCTGATCGCCCTGGTAGGACTCTCGGCCGTTTTGCTGGTCGTGCGGCTCGCGATCAGACGTCGGCCGGGACGCCACCAGGTGGTGCTGCCCGCCGTGCTCACGCCCCTGACGCGATCGCGCGCGGCCCTTCTCGTGCACGTGCCGCTGCTGCTGTTCCTGGCGGGGCTGCCCTTCCTCGCGCTCGCGCTCGCGGATCCCTACACCGCGCTCGTGCGCCGTGAGGTGTCGTATCCAGGCCGTCGTATCAGCCTCGCCATCGATGCGTCCTCCAGCATGGTGACACCGTTTACGTCGAAGACGTTGAACGCGCGATCCGAGACCGAAGCGGCCTTCTTCACAACGGTGGCGGCAGCCGAGCGGTTCGTGCAGCTCCGCAGGAAGGGCCAGTATCGCGACCTGGTGTCGCTCGTCGAGTTCGGCCACGAGGCGTACGTCATCACGCCGTTCACGAACGACTACGACAATATTCTCCTCAGCATCTCGCTGATTGGCGACCCCGGCGAGTTCGACCATTTTCCCGAGCAGGGCACGATCATCGCCCAGGCCATCGAGGAGAGCGTGGATCTGTTCAAGGCTTTCAACTTTCTCGACGCGTCCGGCAACCTGCTGGTCATCTTTTCGGATGGCGAGGATACCAACACCACGGCGCACGGCCGGCCTCTCGATGACATTCTCAAGAGCGCCGTCGAGGCCAAGGTGCCGGTGTACTTCGTCAGAATGAACTACGGGTACGGCCGGGAGGAGGCGAAACAGATTCCGGACTACTTGTGGATTGAAGCGGTCGAGAAGACCGGTGGTCGGTTCTTCGCGGCGAGCGACGAGAAGAGCCTGCTCGCGGCGATCGACGAAATCGATCACGTCGCGGCTGGCACCATCCAGGTGAAGGAGTACAGCAGTCAGCGTCCACAGTTCACGATGTTCGCGCTCGTCGCCGCGCTCTGTCTGACCGGCGCGCTCACGTTGAAACTCGCCTGTCCGTGCTTCCAGAAGTTTCCATGAAGCCGGAAACCTTCAGCCCGCCCTACCCCTGTGGGCGTGTAGGCGCGCCCTCATAGCGCGTGCCCGGCGCCAGTCGTTCGCGCTTCATGACGATGCTGTGGGCGGCGACGTGCGCGCCGGCCCCGATGTCGGCCCCGTAGAGGGGAACCACACCACCGGCCAGAGTGGATCCGCGCCGGATGTGTACGCGATCAATCTTGAGGACCCGGTCCTCGAACGTGTGCGCCTGGAACATCGCGCTCACGGTGGCCTCGTCCTCAATCACGATCATGTCGGGGTCTACCACCTGCGCGAACCCGTGCCCGAGCAGCACGCGGCGGCCGATCGTCATCCCCATGGCGCGCAAATACCAGGTCAGCCACAGCGTGCCCTCGAGGGCGCTGAGCAGGCCCCGTCCGTACATCGCCCAGGCGACGTAGAGAAAATCCCAGCGGCTGCACCAGCACGACCAGAGCGCGTGCGTGCCCGGACGCACGCGGCCGAGGAGTCCCCACTTCAGCGCCAACAGGAGGGCGGACAACGCGGCCGCGCCAGCGAAGGTCCAGGCAGGGACGGCCACGAGCAGCAGGCCCCACGGCGTCCGCGTGGCCTCGGCCGCGCTGATGCCGGCGATCCAGCCGAGCCCCACCAGGATGGGGCCGATGGGCAGCAGGCATCGCAGGAGTTCCCAGAACACGCGGTTCAGGTACCGCACGAGCGACGGTTCGTGCGTCAGATGACGATCGACCGAGATGATCTCGCGTCGGGGCAGATCCAGCGGCGGATGACCGAACCAGGAACTGCCGGGGCGGATGCTGTCCTGGTCCGCCACCGTGGACACCCCGATCAATACATCGTCTGGCAGACGTGTTCCACACGGTATGACGGCGTGATTGCCGATGAACGCGCGAGCGCCAAGCCGAACGTGGCCGAGCGTGACGGTGCCGCGATCGATCCGGGGACCGGCAAGGTAAATCCCATCGGCGAGGAAGCACTCCGGCCCGGCGTCCACCAGGTCCGGCACCGTATCGATGATCGTGCTGATCTCGCCTTTGGGTCCGATCCGCATGCCCGCCCGCCGCAGCCAGACCGGCCAGAAGAGGGTGCTGCTCAACCACGTGCCCGCCGACTCGACCAGGTTGGTCTTCAGCCTGATCCGGATGTAGGCCCAGCTCCAGCGACTGATGACGCCGTCCGGCGTTGTCCCCAGCTCGCGCGTGGCGAACGCTTCGAGCGCGAGAGCCATCGGCACGGCGAGCGTGGCCGCGGCGATCACGAGCGACAAACCCCTGATGCTCCATGACGCGTTGAAGACCAGATTGATCACTGAATCGGCGTTCAGTCCCAGCGCGATGACGACCGCGATGCCGAACAGTTCGAGCGGCAGCGCAATCAGGAACCACAGGAGCGACCGCGACGTCACGAGCGCCGCGGCGTGCACCAGCGGATCGAGTGTCGTCTCGCCGATGCGGATCGAAGGCACCGGTGGCGTGCGGCCGGCGGGAGCGGCGGGAATACCATCCCACCGCTGGCCCGCGGGGACACGGCCCCCTTCCGGCAGCGACGACCATGGTGTGAGCGACGCGTCTGGCGCCAGGCTCGAGTTCGGCGCCATGCCCGCGTGCACGTCGAGCGTGGCCCGATC
>JBGOTP010000308.1:0-6166 GCA_041476545.1 Vicinamibacteria bacterium
AGTAGCTGCACCCCAGGTCTGATCATCACGAAGTCACGAAGAACACGAAGCCATATGTTCTTGAGCTAAAAGAGTCTTCGTGGGTCTTCGTGCCTTCGTGATACACGGCGGTGCAAGATGAAATAGCCGCATTTGACGGCGCCGTTGCGGCCTGCTACATTTCTGTTGCGAACTAATCAGTCAGTTCAAAGGAGCTTCATCATCAAGACTTCAGCCATGCCCAACGTCGTGTCAGCGCTGACCGCCCGGACGCAATTCGGGCAGATCATGCGGCGGGTCAAGGAAAAGAACGAACGGTTCGTCGTGGACCGCCGGGGCGAACCGCAGGCCGTCATCATGAGCATCAAGGACTACCTCGACACGATCGCGCCGGCTCCTGCCTGGCTTGCACAGAGCTGGCAGAATGCCAGGCGCACCGGTGTGTCCAAGGCGAGCGCGCGAGACATCGACACGGAGATTCGCCGCTACCGCCGTGAGAGGGAGAAGGGTCGAAGACGTCGATGATCCGGATCGTGCTCGACACCAACGTCGTGGTGTCGGCCATGCTCAGCCCCTCGCGGACCGCGGCGGATGTGTTACGACTCGCCCTGCATCGACGCGTTCAGTTGTGCGTCTCCGACGCCATCCTCGAAGAATATGAGGACGTCCTCCGCCGGCCCAAGTGTCGACGGCCCTCGCACGTCATTTCCGCGTTGATGAAGGCCCTTCGCGCGACCGCTGAAACGGTCGCGCCAACCGAGACACTGACCGTGTCGGCCGACGAAGCCGACAACCGTTTCCTCGAGTGCGCGAAGGCCGCTGGCGCCGACTACCTCGTCACCGGGAACTTGCAGCACTTCCCTCGGACGCTGGGCCGGACGCGCATCATCACTGCCCGTCAGTTGGTCGAAATCGTGACACCGACGCCGGTTTGACCACCCGCCCGAGCTGAAGCTCGGGCCTACTTTGGAAGGGCCTCTGGCGCGGCTTCGGGCTCGGGGGACCGGGGATTTCTCAGATTCACGAACACTCCGTGCGAGTACGGCGGGTCCCAGTCGTTGGTGGCTTGAGCGAGATCGAACCACAAGTCCCACGCGCGATCGAGTTCCTCGTCGCTCAGCTCTTGCAGATTGACATCGTCTTCACTGAGCATCTGCATCAGGGGATCCTTGCAAGGGGGCGCGAGGCAAGAGGCGCTCGGCGATGGCGACCATGCGATCGTGTGCCTGACGTAAGGGGAGCGCGTGGATGCCAATGTCGAGTGGCGCACCGGGACGATAGTGCGCGCCCCGTCTCTCCAGCTCCTTGAGGATCGTCGCACAGGCCTCCGGTGTTTCACGAATCACCCAGTCGCCGTCTTTGCTCATGATCGCGACGCGGTAGTAAACCACGGCCTGGCCGGAGGCGAGCGCCACGACGCGCTCCGTCGCGTTGAACGCCTCGGTCAACGCGAAGTAGATGTTGCTCACAGGAGCAGTATAAGGTGCTCGTGAGTCCTGGCGCGCGGGGGTAGAATGCCCCTGGATTCAAAACGGAGGGAGAAATGTTCAAGCCGCATTCGACTGGCATTGCGCTGGCAGTCGTGCTGTCGTTGGTTTCAGCCTCAGCCCTCGCCCAGGACGCCCGCACCGTCCTGAGCGACGCCTCGAAGGCCATGGGCGTCGATACGCTGAACACGGTCGCGTACTCGGCGACTGGCTTCGATTTCGTGTTCGGTCAGGCTTACAACCCGAGCTCGCCGTGGCCCAGGTTCATCAACAAGAGCTACACGCGGGCCATCGACTTCCGGACGCCGGCCTCGAAAGTCGATCGCATCCGGATGCAGGGCGAGAACCCGCCGCACGGCGGCGGCCAGCAACCGGTAGTCGGCGAACAACCCCAGAGCCAGACCATCATCGTCACCGCCACGACGCCGTGGGTGCAGCAGCTCGAAATCTGGATGATGCCTCACGGGTTCATCAGGGCCGCGCAGGTGAACAAGGCAACAGCCAAGTCGCAGATGGTGAATGGCAAGCGATACGACGTGCTGACATTCACCGGAGAGAACAAGGCGCAGGTGAACGGCTATCTCAACGACCAGCACCTGGTCGAGCGCGTCGAGACCTGGATCGACACGGCCTATCTCGGGGACACGCTCTTCGAAGCCGTCTACTCCGACTACAAGGACGTCGGCGGCGCGAAGTTCCCGATGAAGATCGTGCAGAAGCAGGGCGGTTACCCGATCTTCGAGTTGAACGTCAGCGACGTGAAGGCCAACGCCGCGGTGTCAATTCAGCCGCCGCAGGGGAGAGGTGGCGCGCCGGGCGGTGCGCCGGCGGCTGGCGGCGCGGGCGCGGCGGGCGTTCCGACGGAGAAGCTCGCTGATGGCGTCTACCTGATCCTCGGCGGTTACGCGAGCGTGGCCGTGGACTTCAAGGACTACATCGTGGTCATCGAAGGACCGCAGAGCGAGGCGCGCGCAACGCAGATCATCGATGCGGCGAAGCGGCTGATCCCCGGCAAACCGATTCGCTACGTGGTCAACACCCACCATCACTTCGATCACTCGAGCGGACTCCGGACGTTTGTCGCCGAGGGCGCGACCGTCGTCACGCACGAGGTCAACAAGCCGTATTACGAGAAGTTGTTCGCCTTGCCGCATACGCTGGGACCTGACCGGCTCCAGTCGGAGAAGCGGGCGCCCAAGTTCGAGACGATGACCGAGAAGAAGGTGCTGACGGACGGCAACCGGGTAATCGAACTGCACCACCTCCGGGGCAGCGGACACAACGAGGGGCTGATCGTGGCGTACCTCCCGAAGGAGAAGATCCTCGTGGAAGCCGACTCCTACAATCCGCCAGCCCAGCCGCCAGCGGCGGCGCCGAGTTCGGTCAGCCCGTACGTGACGAACCTCACTGATGCCCTGGACCGTCTCAAGCTCGACGTCCAGCGCATCGTCCCGATTCACTACCCGGCGGATGGACGCGCGGTGGGGCTCCCGGAACTGATGAAGATGGCCGGACGGGGGAACTAGACAAAGTCAAAAGGGAGAAGTGCGAAGTCAGAAGTCCAAAGAAAGGCCGGCCCTCAAGGAACCAGCGTGAACCGCTCGATGTGTTTCGGGCGGATGGCGGCAAAATGGCGTCGATCGGTGGTGGCAAGCACCGGCGTCTTCAGCCGCTCGGCAATCGCAACGATGCTGGCGTCGACCAGACCGAGCTGTTCGTACTCGGCCATGATCCTCTCGATGCGAAGCCAGTCGCCGCGCCGGAGGTCCTCGACGGCCACTTCACCGCGGCCGATTGATTCGACAAACGCCTGCTCGGATCGAGATCCGATCCGCTCCCTCAGCAGGTAGGCCACCTCCGCGAGAATCGTGACCGGCGCCAGCAGGCTGAGCCGGTTCGATTCGAGGTAGATGCGCGTGCGCGCGTGCCATGCGTCGCTGCGATCGGCCAACGCGTAGAGGATGCCGGTATCGACGAGCAGCGGCATCAGCGGCGCCGCGCGGCCGGCTTCCGGACACGGACTGGCTTCCGGGCGCGGGCAGGAGTTCGCGGGCGGGTGGCCTTGGGCGCCTCATTGTCATGCGGGGCAAGAGTCTTGAACAACAGCGCGTCGTGTCGTTCGGCCGTGTCCGTGCGGCCACTGGCGAACTGGCCGGCAAATGCCGGGAGCACGTGCGCATCCCGGCGATGCGCGATGTATTCCGCGAGCGCCTCACGCACGAGCGACGCCGCGGGCCGGCCGTCGCGGCTGGCGTAGAGCTGCAGGTCGCGTTCGAGATCCTCCGGGACAAAGATCGTCGTCCTCTTCATATGTCATATGCTAGCATATGCTTTGGGCAGACTGGGGGTGCTAGTTTACGGCTCTCGGCTGAACGCGAACACCATCGGCGAGAGCGTCACCGGGGTGAAGGACAACGCGCAGACCTTCCGCAAGCCCGGACACCACTTCGGACTCCTGACCGGTCTGGTGTCCAATTTCCACGATGGTCGGCCGCGCGCGTCCTTCGCGCACGGTATAGACCGCCCACTTCGGACCCTCGCGGAAGAGCGCACTTGTCGGAACCTTGATCACGCTTGCTGATTCCCAGGTGACGATGCGCACCTCGACGCGGTACGCGTCGCCGAGCGCTTTCCACGCGTCGGCCGGATTCATGAAGTCGAGCACGACGTTGACACGCTGCTCTTCGACGCCCAGTGCGGACACCTTCGTGAAGCCGGAAGGTTCGATGCGGCGCACCTTCGCATCGAGGGTGCGGTTGCCGCCCCACTGCTCGATAAACGCGCGGGCACCTGGCGCCACACGCACGGCATCGGTCGACAGCAGGTCCGACACGATCTCCAGTCGACGGGGATCGCCGATCTCGAGCAGCGGCTCGCCGGCCGGCACCACGGTTTCGCTCTCGTGTAGCCGGCGTAACACGACGCCGCTGACAGGCGCCGTGACGGCGACCACACGTCCCGGCGCGTCCGGCGACGCGGGCGCGACGCGCGCCTCTGCTCGCCGCAGTTCCGACTCGGCCGCGCGCACGGCGAAGACGGCGGCGTTCACGCCCTCCTGCGCCGTCTTGACGGAGACCTCGACCGTCTCGAGTTCCTGCGCCGCCACGACGCCGCTTCTTGCCAGTTCGCGGACGCGCGTCACGTCGCGCCCGGTCTGATCGAGCGACGCGCGCGCGCGCTGCTCGTCGGCACGGGCCCGCCCGAGCGCCGCTCGCGCGCTTTCGACTGTCGCCTGGGCCTCCGTTCGCGTGCGCGCATCGAGCAACGATGGTGCTTCGGCGCGCACGCGCGCCACGACGGCGCCACGCTTGACCGTGTCACCCGGCTCCAACCCGATTCTGAGTACGCGACCCGAGACCGGAACGGAGACGACGAAGCGATCTCTGACGCGCGTGGCCCCTTCCTCGTCGATGGTCTCGACGAGCGGACCGCGCGATACCGCGGATACCTCAACGCGGATGGTCTTCGGCCACAGCACGACGGCCACCAACGCGCCGATGACCACGACCGCGAGAAGCACGCGGCGATTGAGAAGGACCCGCAGCATGACGCTACTCGCGCTCCTTGAGCACGGCCACTAGATCGAGCCGATCGAGCTGACGACGAACGAGGAGGCCCGAGATGGACGCGGCGGCGATCACCGTGAGAAACGCCCACGCCAGCGTCGCCGGCGCCAGCACGAATGCCAGGCGGTACATCTCGTTGTTGAAGCCCAGCATGATCAGCTGGCCGAGCAGGTAGCCGATCACGGCGCCGACGGGGAGCGCGACGGCTGTCAGGATGGCGAGTTCGCCCAGCAGAATGAGCGAGATCTCGCCGCGGGTAAAGCCGAGCACGCGCAGGCTCGCCAGTTCGCGGCTCCGTTCCGACAACGAGACGCGCGCGGAGTTATAGACCACGCCGAACGCGATGATGCCGGCAAAGAGCACGTTCAGGGAGATCGTCAGGTTCATGTTCTCGGCCATTGTGTCCCGGAAGTTCCGCAGCATCACATCCCGCAGCGCGACGCCGGCGACGGCCGGCACGGCCTTGATGCGCGCATAGAAGCGGTCCATTGCCGCCGGGTCCAGCATCACGGCTGCGCCCGTAATGGTCTGGCCTTCCTGGAGCATCGCGCGCAGCGCATCGATCTGCATGTACGCCTGCAGGCCGAAATTGTCGTCCACGAGCTCACTGACCACGACGTTCCGGATCGGACGCGCGCCCTCGAGCACCTCCACGCGCAGGCTGTCGCCCGGCGCGATCCCGAGGATATCGCCGAGCAATTTCGACAGCACCAGGCCGCCCGCCGGCAGCGGCCGCGCCCGCCCCTGGCGGTCCACGACCCGATTCATGTGCGGCGATTCCGACAGACCGGTAATCGCAAGCGTCCGGGATCGGTGACCCACGCGCAGGCGGACCGCAACCGTCCGCATCGGCTCCACATCCATCACGCCAGGGAGATGCTCGACGGCGAAGAGCGCTCGCGCGGATCGCGGCTCGACAAACGCCAGTGTCGCGTCCTGACGCATCGCCAGCCCGAACTGTCGGTCGATGAGCGCATCCATCACGTCGAGAAACGAGAAGCCGACCACCAGCACTGCGACGGCGAACGCGATGCCAACGATGGACGTCAGGGACCGAACCGGCTGACGCTCGACGTTGCGCAGAATCATGCGGGTCGAGAGCGTCGGACGGAACCGCCGCCACGGCCGCTCAAA
>JBGOTP010000309.1:0-6160 GCA_041476545.1 Vicinamibacteria bacterium
CGCCGAGTTGGACCTCGACACCGAGGCGTACCGGCAGGGCAGGACCTTGCAGGCCATCAGCGGTTTCCGCACGGGCCTCATCGGCGACGGCCACGCGGTGGACACCCGCTACGGATGCGCCGTCAGCTTCGGCATCCGCCGCCGGGAGTTCGATCACTATCTGCTCCAGCGGTCCGGCGCCAGACTGAAGCTGGGAACTCCGATCGAGAGCATCCGCCGCGAGCAGGACCAATGGGTTGTCAACGACGCGATCACGGCCCCGATGCTCGTCGGGGCAGGCGGGCACTTCTGCCCGGTTGCGCGGCTCCTCAACGACATCAACGGCCCGGCGACCGGTGCGCCACTGGTCGTCGCGCAGGAGGTGGAGGATCGGGTCGATCCTAGTGAAGCCGCCTCGTTCGCGATTGATCCGGAGGTCCCCGAACTGTACTTCTCGCGGGATTTGAAAGGCTACGGCTGGTGCCTGCGCAAGGGGGACCACGTCAACATCGGCCTCGGCCGTCTCGATCGCCAGTCGTTGCCGAAGGCCACCACCGAGTTCGTCGAGTTCCTCGAGGCCCGCGGGAGGATTCCGCGGCGGTCCTGGCGCTGGCGCGGCCACGCCTATCTCGTGAAGGACGCGGTCCACCGGCGGGTGGTTGACGCGGGTGTGCTGCTCGTGGGCGATTCCGCGGGTTTGGCCTATCCTCAAAGCGGCGAGGGGATCCGTCCAGCCATCGAGTCCGGGCTCCTCGGTGCGTCGACGATTGTCGACGCGAACGGCCGGTACGCACGCGACCGCCTGGATCCGTACGCGGCGCGGCTGCGCGTGCGATCTGGCGTCAACCCGGTCTCGCGCGTCTTGTTGCGTGCGATGCCGTCGAGCCTGTGGCCGGCCATTGGTGCTGCGCTGCTCCGAACACCCGCCTTCGCGCGTCACGTGGTGATCGACCGCTGGTTCCTGCACACACACGAGCCGCCGCTCGGCGAGCCACGGTCCGCTGCGGCCCGAGGGCGGGCATTTTCCCGCGGAGGGTCTGGAAATTCCACAGCTGAATCGTGAGCGTGACGAGATAGTCGAACCCGAATGAGGTCCGTCCCTCGCGCACGAGGTCAGCCGATTGCTTGGTGCGTTGTTTCGAGTCGGCACGACGCTTGCTCTCGAAGCTCCGCGTGTCACCAGGGAGGTTCCCATGAAGCGAATGAAGATATTCCGACTGCTCGGGGCTGTTGCAATCGTCATCGCGATCGGTTCCGTGAGCTTCGCCGCCGTGGCAGCCGGAGCGGCCAGGCAACAGGCGCGGCCGGCCGCACCCGCGGCGGTGCAAGGTCAGAACATGATGATGGGCCAGGGCATGATGGGGATGCGCCAGCAGATGATGGCGGATCAGCAGGCCAGTCTGGCGCGATTGCAGCAACTCACGGAGGCGATGAATGCCGCTAAGGGGGACGCGAAGGTCGCGGCGATAGCGGCCGCGGTCAGCGAGTTGGTGCAGCAGTACAAAACGGCTCAGGAGCGGACGCTGATGCCGATGATGATGATGCCGATGACGGGCGCGATGCCCGGCATGCCTGGCGCGGCGCCGCCCGCGAAGAACCCCTGAGGATAATCGGGCGGCACCATCGGATCATCAAGTCTCATGGAGGCGGTACAGTCGTCGCGGGTGTACAGACCCGCGAGCCTACTATTTCGCGATGGCCACGGCGTGGTCAATCGCATGGCGCGAGGTGTCCGAGAAGTCAACCGGACAAAGGATGCGTTGAATCTCCACTATTGCAGGCCTCCCGGTCACGTCGTCAATGAAAGAACTCGTCCGGCTGCTCGACTATGTCAGACCTGCCCATCAGAATGAGCCGCTCGCGCAGGTCTTCGACACGGCGGGCCGTTTCGCGGATGTCATCCGTCAACTCGATCAGTGTGCTGACGGTCGGGAGCGACTGAATGGTCATGACGTCGCGCTCGTGCGGATCCTCGACGCTCTCACGGCGGGAATCGAGGACCAGCCGCGCGGGATGCGTCCGCAATCCACCTCCGAGTCGCTGCAGAAGATCGCCGATCGCGGTGGCCTCCTCCAGGAGGGTGTCGAGCTTCCGTTTCTGTGGTCGATAGTCCGCAATCACGGCGTCTGCTGTCTGCGATGCTGGGCCAGAGACCGAACGGTCAGTGCCCGGCTTCACGGCCGATTCCGCAAGGTGAGTCGCGTCGGGCCCCCTCGTCTGAAGCGGAGATCCTGATTTCCGCGCAACGACTCTGGATCCAGCGGTGACGCCGCGTTCGGTGCGCACGAACCAGAGAACGCCCAGGGCAACACCGGCCCAGAACAGCCATGCGTGAAAGCGCTGGGGCACCTGCTGCTCGACGGCGATTCTCCAGTCGGCAAGAAACGCCGCGACAATCGTGAACGCTGACGCGAACAGAATGGCGGCGTCCGTCCAGCCGTAGGTGCGGGATCGGGCTGAAGTCCAGAACAGATAGCTGCCAACGACGACGAAAACGGCTGCCGCAAGGACGGGCGCCCAGACGGGCGCAATCCACGGCAGCGGAATCAGAAAGAGAATGTCCCACGTGGTCAGGCTGGCCGGCCAGTCGAGAATGAGTTTGAGAACGCCGTAGTACGTGAGGTCCCAAATCCCGAACAGCAACAGGAACGACCCGATCCGCGCGGCCCATCGGCGGTCTGCCAGGCACGCAACGACACCGAGGACCACGAGCGTGCAGGCTTCGCGAACAATCTCCACGCGCGTGAGACGCTCTGAGAGAAAGACCAGTGGAAACACAGGAGCGTTCAGACCGCCGGCCTCATAGATCTCTCGAAGGTAGACCACGACGGATCCTTCGATCCACCCGAACGCCAGCGCCAGCAGCACCAGGCTCACATACCTTGTCTTCATGGCCGGGAGCCGCTTTGAGCCGGGTGTGAGTCTCCACTTCGAGTCCGCAGCACCTCCACGACCTCATCATCGGAAACCTGGGAGAAATCCCGGAAGTGGATGCCGATCGCGTAGAGCATCTCCGGCTCCTCCAGGCACACGACTTCATCGGCTTCACGTGCGATTCGCTGCAGCGTCTCTCCTGATGCCACAGCGGTCGCGGCGATGAGCCTGGCCGGATGCCGCGACCGTACGGCTCTGAGCGCCGCGATCATCGTCGATCCCGTGGCAATGCCGTCGTCGAGCACGATGACCACACGGCCGGCGGCATCAATGGCTGGCCCAACGCGTCCGTACGCTTCGCGCCGTTGTCGCAGCGTCTGCAGCTGGGTCTGCTTTTCGCCTTCGAGATACGCATCGGTCCAGAGATCCCGCATGTGGGGGTCCAGATAGACGGTGCCGACTTCATCGATGGAGCCTATCGCCAACTCCGGATTCTGAGGGGCTCGAAGCTTGCGAACCAGGACGACGTCGAGCTCGCCCTCCAAGGCATCGGCGACGACTTTTCCCATCGGCACGGCTCCACGCGGAATCGCCAGCACCACCGGACGTTGTCCGTGATACTTCGCCAAGCGGCGGGCCAGCAGTCTTCCGGCCTCGATGCGATTCTCAAACGGCATAGGATCTTCACACCGCAGCTATCGAAGGCTTCTTCTCTGTCGCCGTCGAACATCTCAGCGCCGTGCCGGTTCTTGCAGACGCCGTGCGCCCTTTTGTCGAAGTGCAGTCGATCGTCGTAGCCCCTGATCTGGGCGCCGTGAAGCTGGCTGAGCGCTACGCGCAACTCCTCGAGCTCCCGCTCGCCATTGTCCACAAGACCCGCCTGAGCGGACAGGAGGTGAGCGTACGACAAATCGTCGGGGACGTACGCGATCGCCCTCTCGTCATCATCGACGACATGCTCAGCACTGGAGGAACCGTCGCGGCATCGATGAAGGCTCTTCTGGCGGCTGGCTGCAGGCCGCACGCTGTCGGCGTCGTGAGCCATGGTCTCTTCGTCGGACAGGCGGAAGAAACCCTGCTTCCGCTGCCCATGCAACAAATTTTCACCACCGACAGCGTTGCTCAGCGTTCTTCTCGACTGCCGGTTGAAGTCCGCAGTCTCGGACCCCTCCTGGCAGAGGCGGTTCGGCGTCTGCACGACGATGAATCACTCGCCGACCTGTATTCGTCGGTGCGGCGCCGCCCCGTCACTTCAGCCTAGCCGACCGGTTACTATGCCGCGCTCGCGGCCTTGGCGCCCTCAGGCGGCCTTGACTTCCACGTTCCGCGGTGCCGCGGCTTTGGCGATGGCGGCGGTGAGACGCAGCATGCCGTTCCGATACTCGGCCTTCACGCTGTTCGGATCGATCTTCTCCGGCAGGTGGACGGACCGGAACAGGTTGCCACTGACGAACTCGCACATCCGAACGGTTCCTTCTTCCACGGTATGTTCGTGATCGACATTTGCCTTGATCAGGACGTCTTCAGGCGTGACCTGAACGTCAAGGTCCTTCGGCTCAACGCCGGCGACGGCCGCGAGAATCTCGAACTGACCATCTTTTGTCCGCAGCTCTACTGCCGGTTTCCACACGAGCTCGCGCTCCGCGGTCAGCCAATCGACGAGCGGGCTTCCATTTGTCTTGTTTCGGAAGAACTCGTGCGCCCGCCGGCTGATCGCCTGGTGGAGCCGATCGATCTCTTCGACGATTGTGTCGGTCTCTCTAAGCTGGATATCGGTCTTTGCCACAACACACCTCCCGGGGCACTTCACGGCCCGATGTTCATTTATTTCCAGTGGAGAACGTGAGGATCCTTGCGCGGAACGGATTCCGCGATTCCCTTCGAGACGCCCACGATGATTGGCGCCACCGGCGTCACGTCATGTGGGATACCAAGCTCCGCCTTCGCCTCGGGCGTGCTCAAGGCTGGCAGCGCCGAGCCGATGCAGCACGAACCCAGCCCCATGGCGCACGCCGCCAGCATCAGGTTTTCGGCCGCAAGCCAGCAATCGGCGACGACGAACGGCCCCATCGGCTTGCCGCAGATGACGATCAACGTGCTCGCATCGTAGAAAATGCTGAAATCCGGACTGGCAAACTGCTCGACGAACTGATTTCCGAGGCCAGCGTCACCGGGTATGTGCAGATCCCGATACTTGACGGCCTCCCTGGCCCAGCTTCCTTTCGCCCGGTCGGAGTAGCGCTTCAGCGTCTGTTCATCCTCAATGACGACGAACGCCCAAGGCTCGGTGTGCATGGCCGTCGGGGCCTGGACTGCTGCATCCAGAAGCGAGCGCACGGTAGGCTCGTCGAGCTTCTGCCTGGTGTACGAGCGCGTGGATCGTCGCGCGAAGATGGCATCCAAGGCGCTCAGCGGTCGTTCGTGAGATTGAGACACGACTCACGTCCTCACGAGCAACCGCTGTCTGCTCGAATGTACTTCCCGCCGCGCGTACATTTGAGGAACCCGCCGTCAGTCAGCGCGACGAGCAGCGCTTCGCACGTCGTGCCGTCGAGCCCCCACAGTCGCTGGACCTGTTTCTTCGTCAAGTGCAGGCCTGGACTTTCGGCGTACTCGCCACGCATGAGCCGGAGCCAGTCCAGAATCGACGTGGTAGCGGATTGTGATCCTGAAGTCATGACGAGCACCGCTGAGCAACTCCCATACCAGCCATATACGCGCGCGGCGAGGCTAATCACCGGGTAATGCTTCGCGGGAGACGATGTCGCCTTCAGCAAAGGGGAATTTTCCAGAGGATCACGGAATATTCCGTCGGGGTCATACGGCCCGAGGCTTCGACTTCATCCGCTAAACGTCCAAGAGTTCCGCGCGGCTCACTCGCCGAGTTACAGCTGCATCCAGCTTACGGCAGCGCGGATCAACTCGTGACCGCTCTTGAGATCGAGCTTTTCCTTGATGCGGGCCTGGTACGTTTCGACGGTTTTGACCGAGAGGTGCAACTGCGTGGCAATCTCACGTGTTTCAAGAACCCGGCCGATCAGCTCGAACACTTCGCGCTCGCGATCCGTCAGGCGTACCAGCGGCGCCGCGTCGGCCCGAGACCCTCGCCGGCCCGTGACTTGGGACACCATGTGTTCCGACATGCGGGGGCTCACGTACCGCTTGCCGCTCGCCACGCATCGGATAGCGGTGATCAGGTCTTGCGTCGCTCCTTGTTTCATGATGTAGCCGCTCGCGCCCGCCGACAGGGCGCGCTCGGCGTGCAACGTCTCATCATGCATAGAGAGCATCAGCACACGCACGTCCG
>JBGOTP010000310.1:0-6096 GCA_041476545.1 Vicinamibacteria bacterium
ACATGATGGCAGAGGCCATTGATAGACGACGAGAGCACGAACACGTACATCACCGCGTGAATGCCCGCCGCGAGCAAGCCCCAGCCGATACCGAGCACGACGCACAACAAGACGATGCCCAGGCCGAGGCCGGCGAAGCCGTGATCGAAAAAAGCCCGATCCCACCAGTCCGTTTCGATGTCGCGCGCGTAGCGATCGACGACGTCCTTCTTCTTCGCTTCTTTGATGTAGTGGAACACATTGCCGAGCTGCACCGACCAGAAGCCCATCAACCGGGGGCTGTGAGGATCCCCCTCCTCATCCGTAAACGCGTGGTGCTTGCGGTGAACCGCCACCCACTCCTTCGTGCAAATGCCGGTCGTCAGCCACAGCGTGAGGCGAAACGCCCACGCCACGGCTGGATGCAGCACCAATGCGCGATGTGTGGCCGTGCGATGAAGAAAGATGGTCGTACCGAGGACCGCAACCTGGATCAGTATGGCGGCGACCACAAGGCTCACGACAAACGAACCCAGCACTTAGTTATCCTCCCAAGACGGCAGGGGATGCTAACACGGCTCTCACCGTTCAGCTCAGCTTTCGGCTGTCGGCTTTCGGCCGAGTTCGAAAATGTTTCGTGCCCTTCGTGTCCTCCGTGGTGGCCCCGCGCAGCGTCCTTTCAACCGTGCTTCTGTTCGAAATCGCGCATGAACGACACCAGCGCGTCGATGCCGGCCTCTGGAAACGCGTTGTAGATGGACGCCCGCATCCCCCCCACCGCGCGGTGGCCCTTCAACCCGTCAAGGCCGGCCGCCGCGGATTCCTTGACGAACGCCTGCTCCAGCGCCTCTGAACTCAGGCGGAACGTCACGTTCATCAGCGATCGATCCTCTTGGCGGGCTGTCCCACGATAGAACCCGCTCCGGTCGATCTCGGCGTACAACTTTGCCGCCTTGCGCGCATTCCGCGCCCCGATCGCGCTCAAGCCACCCTCCGCGATGAGCCACTTCATCACCAGACCCAGGGCGTACACCGCAAAGGCCGGTGGCGTATTGTAGAGCGAACCATTCTCCGCGTGCACCGCATAGCTCAGCATCGTCGGCAGCGTGGCCTTCTTTTCGACAGACCGCGCCAGCAGATCGTCGCGGATGATGACGAGGGTGAGGCCGGCCGGACCGAGGTTCTTCTGTGCGCCAGCGTAGATCAGGGCGTGCCGCCGGACGTCGATCGGGCGGCTGAACATGTGAGATGACGTATCGCTCACGAGCGGTCTGTCGCCGACATTCGGCAGCGTCCGTGACTCGGTCCCCTCGATCGTGTTGTTCGACGTCATGTGAACGTAGGCCGCACCCTCGGTCAGCGTCAGTTCAGACTGCTCCGGAATTCGCGTGTAGTGCTCCGCCTTGGTCGACGCCGCGACATTCACGCTGCCGACTTTTTTCGCTTCCGTGATCGCCTTGTCCGAGAACGAACCGCTGTCGATGTAGTCGGCCGTGGCGCCCTTGCCGAGCAGGTTCATCGGCACCATGGAGAACTGCAGGCTCGCGCCACCCTGAAGGAAGAGGATGCGGTAGTTCGACGGGATGTCCGCGAGCGTGCGCATGTCCGCCTCGGCCCGCGCGAGGATCGACTCAAACGCCTTGGAGCGATGGCTGATCTCGAGAATCGACATGCCGACACCCGGCAAGGCGATGAGATCCCGTTGAATCTCCTCGAGCACGGGGACAGGCAACACCGCCGGACCGGCGGCGAAGTTATGGATACGCTGAATGGTTGCTTCGTTGATCATCGTCAGTCCTTAGGCCTTGGTTCTTCGTCCTTAGTCCGTCCCGAGTCCTCAGTCCTTAGCGTCCATTGTCCTTCGTCCCTCGCGGAACCAGCTGTCTTGCCCTGAGCCGTGGCCAGTGCCAAATGCTACGGACCAGGGACGCCAAGGCCCAAGGACAGACGAAGGACCAAGAACGAAGGACCACGGACTGTCAAATCATATGAATGAGCAGCCCGTCTCTGAGCTTGGGCTCGAACCATGTGCTCTTGGGCGGCATGATCTCGTCCGCATCGGACACTGCCATCAGGTCGGCGACGCTGACGGGGTACAACGAGAACGCCACCGCCGCTCTCCCTGAATCGACGGCCTGCTGCAGGGCGTCGATGCCGCGCGCACCGCCGATGAAATCGATCCGTTTATCGGTTCGGACGTCGGCAATCTTGAGCACGGGCGCGAGCAGGCGGTCCTGCAGGACGCTGACGTCGAGCGACGCGATGGCGTCCGACGCGTCCGGCACGACCCGCGGCCGGATCGTCTGCCACCGGCCTTGAAGATACATCGCCATCTCGCCGCGCCTCTCCGGCATGGCTGGCCCCGATTCGACCACGAAGGCTTCGCGGACCGCCGCGAGAAAAGCCTCCGGCGACAGGTCGGCCAGATCCTTCACGATCCTGTTGTAGGCGAGGATCTGGACCTGATCGTGCGGAAATGCCACAGCCAGGACGGTATTGATGTCCGCAGTGTCACCGAGCGAGGTCCGACGCTCGCCAATGGCACTGCGGGCGCGCGCGGCGCTGGCTGCGCGATGGTGACCATCGGCGATGTACAGCGCCGGAATGCGCCGAAACGCACGCACCAGCCCGTCGCGATCGGCAGCCGTCACGCGCCACAGCGTGTGGCGCACTCCGTCGGTGGCCTCGAAATCGATGAGAGGCTCATCGCGTGTCACCCGGTCGCTTACCACTGTGACGTCGGCCGTCGCTCGATACGTCAGGAACACCGGCCCGGTCTGCGCGCCAAGCGAGACGAGATGCCGGGTGCGATCGTCTTCCTTGTCGCGTCGCGTCCGCTCGTGCTTTTTGATGACGTTGCGGTCGTACTCGTCCAGGGCATAGCATGCGGCGATCCCCGTCTGCTCGTGCGATCCCATGCGCAGACGATAGAAGTACAGGCTCGGCTCCGCCTCGACGATCATGCTCTGCTTCAGCCGGGCAAAGTTCTCCGCGGCCCGCTGGTACACGGCGTCGGCGTACGGATCTGCGGTTGGGGGGAGCTCGATTTCAGCGCGCGACACCCGCAGGAAACTCAGAGGGTTTCCCTCGGCCAGCGCCCGCGCTTCGTCGGTGCTCACGACGTCGTAGGGAACCGCTGCAATCCTCGCGGCCTCAGCCGGCCCTGGACGCAGCGCTCGAAACGGAATCAGCGTCGCCATGAAGCCCTGAATTATGTCACGGCTCGGCAGCGCCGTATTTTGGTAGAGTTCAAGTCATGTAGGTCCGGAGGTTTCCATGAAGACGCTTGCTGTCACGCCGACACGTCGCGCGCTCGCGATCGCCGCCGCCCTTCTCGTGCTCATTGCGCTGCCGCTGACCGCCCAATGGCGCGTCACTGAATCACTCGACCTCGATGCTCTCTATCGCATCAAACAAGAGGGACTCTCCGCGTCCGCGTCCAAGGTCATGGAGGTCGAGAGCTATCTGACCGACGTGTACGGCCCGAGGCTGACGGGCTCGCCGAACATCAAGGAAGCCGCCGACTACGCCCAGAAGACGATGAAGGAATGGGGACTGTCGAATGTCCATCTCGAGACGTTTCCGTTCGGTCGCGGCTGGCAGAACGAGCGATTTGTAGCGCTGGCCCTCACGCCCCGCGCCTATCCGCTCATCGGCTACCCGAAAGCCTGGACGCCAGGCACGCGCGGGGCCGTCACCGGCGAAGCCGTCATGGCGATCATCCAGACCGAGGCGGACTTTGCCACCTACAAGGGCAAGCTCCGCGGCAAGTTCGTACTCATCGCGCCACCTCGCGACGTGGCCGCACACTTTGATGCGCCCGGCCATCGGTACACGGACGCCGATCTTGCCGCTCTCGCGATGCAACCGGCCGTGGGCGGACGAGGGCGGGGTAACGCTCCTGGCGGCGCAACCGATCCGGACTTCGCCCGCCGCAGAACGCAGTTTTGGCTTGACGAAGGCGTCGCGGCCGTCCTCGACGCCAGCAACGGCGATGGCGGCACCGTGTTCGTGCAGTCGGGTGGGTCACGCAATGCCGCTGATCCCCCGGCGCCCGCGCAGGTGACGCTCGCCGTGGAACACTACGGTCGCATTGCGCGGACGCTCGAGAAGAAGATCCCGGTCACGCTGCAGATGGACGTCGACAATCGGTTTCTCGACGCCGATCTGAACGCCTTCAACATCGTCGCGGAACTGCCCGGCACCGACAAGGCCGACGAACTCGTGATGGTCGGCGCGCATTTCGACTCGTGGCACACCGGCACCGGCGCGACGGACAACGCCGCCGGGTCGGCCGTGATGATGGAAGCCATGCGGATCCTGAAGGCCTCTGGCGTCAGGCTGCGCCGCACGGTCAGGATTGGCCTCTGGAGTGGAGAGGAAGAGGGTCTGCTCGGATCGAAGGAATACGTCAAGGCGCACTTCGGCGATCCGGCCACGATGCAGCTGAAGCCGGAGCACGCGAGGTTTGCCGGCTACTTCAATGTCGACAACGGAACGGGACTCATCCGCGGCGTGTATCAGCAGGGCAACGAGGCGGTGGCGCCGATCTTCTCGGCCTGGATGGAGCCGCTCAAGAATCTCGGCACCTCAGCGTTGACGATTCGTAATACGACCGGGACCGATCACCTATCGTTCGACGCCGTCGGCCTGCCGGGCTTCCAGTTCATCCAGGATCCGATCGAGTACGACTCCCGTACGCACCACTCCAATATGGACGTCTACGAACGCATTCAGGCGAACGACATGATCCGCAACGCCGTCATCGTCGCAACCTTTGTGTACAACACGGCCAATCGCGACGAGAAGCTGCCGAGGAAAACTCTGCCGATAGTTCCGGCTGCCGCCGCCGGACGTGGACGCGGTCAACAATAGACACAGGGGAGAGCCTCACCGCATGATGTCCTTCCGCGGCGATCGGCTGGCCAGCGCCGCGCTGCCAACAGCCGCAGTCTGGTTTATCGACGAAATCGCTGAAGCGAAAGGCCGCCAGACACTTTACACCCGGCAGGCGCCACAGGTGCTCAAGGCGCTTCGGGAGATGTCGCTCGTGCAGAGCGCCGAGTCGTCGAACCGCATCGAGGGCGTGACGATCGATCCTGATCGGCTTCGGCCGCTGGTGCTCGGCCAGGCCAAGCCGCGCGACCGATCTGAACGTGAGATCTTCGGTTATCGGCACGCGCTCAATCTCATTCACACGAACGCCGAGAGCTTGTCGATCGCTCCAGGAATGCTGCGGCAGCTTCACCAAATGATTCAGGAAGACAGCAGCGATGCCGGGCACTGGAAGACGGTGGAGAACGAGATCATCGAGCTGAAAGTCGGAGAAGCACCGCGGGTGCGATTTCGTCCTGTCACCGCCGCTGAGACGCTGGCCGCGGTCGATGAGCTGTGCCTGCTGTATCGCGACGCCGTGAACCAGCGTCGCGCGCCGCCCCTCGTGACCGTTGCCGCGCTCGTCCTTGATTTCCTGTGCGTCCATCCCTTCCGAGATGGCAACGGCCGTGTGTCGAGGCTCCTCACGCTGCTGGCCTTGTATCAACACGGTTACGAAGTCGGACGCTACATCAGCTTGGAGCGGCTGGTGGAGGAGACGCGCGACGAGTACTACGAGGCGCTGAGGCAGAGCTCCGAGGGTTGGCACTCGGGCACCCACGACCCGTTGCCCTGGCTTCTCTATTTCCTGAGCATCGTGCGGCGCGCCTATCGGGAGTTCGAGAGCCGGGCCGGCGACGTTCGAAGCCCACGCGGCGCGAAACGCGCGCTGGTGCAGGCAGCCACCGAGTCCTTCGTCGGGTTGTTCAGCCTTGCCGATCTTGAACGTGCCTGCCCGGCAGTCAGTCGGGATATGGTTCGGCGCGTCCTGAAGGAGCTGCGGCGGGAAAAGCTGGTCGAATGTGTCGGGCGAGGACCTGCCGCGCGCTGGCGCCGGCTGCCGGAGAGGATGGAATCGAAATGAGGGTATTACCTCGAAGAGAGGGTAAAAGAGAGGGTAACGCAGCGAATTGGGCAACTAGCGCCGCCCTTACGGCCGAACGGCCGTCATCAACAACCTTTGCTTAATGTCGTCACGAAGCTGGGTGAGATCACGCTCGAACGGATGTTTCCGAAGCCCCT
>JBGOTP010000311.1:0-6063 GCA_041476545.1 Vicinamibacteria bacterium
CATGGGTCCGGACGGCTACCGCACCGGGCTGTTGTTCCACGCTGGAATGCCCGAATTGCGCAACGATCCGCGCTTCGTGCCCCTGTGCGCGCGCCTCGGCCTCGTCGAATTCTGGTTGGCGACGGGCAAATGGCCCGACTGCGTGGATGACGTTCCCTACGACTTCAAGGCCGAATGCGAGAAGGTACGCGTGGTTCCGATACACGAGTTCAGGTTTTGAGCTGACACCGCTTGTGGCCAACCTGACCGAAATCTTCTCGTTTTGAGAGAGGACGCGAGCGCGGGCAGCGTCCGATAGTCGGTGTTACGTCACCCCAAAAGGCCGTTCGTGTTTCCTCCCCGGACGTCACTTGCACTTCAGTGTCTTGCCGTCGAACGTGCAGCTCGGCGACGGCGCGGGTCCAGGGAATCGCGCCTCGACGCATTCCCCAACCGCCGGCAGGCCGAGCCCCGGGACGACTGGCGGCGTCGCCACGTACGAGCCACCCTTGCCCTTCACGGTGAACTTCATGAGCCCCGGCTGCTTCGCGTTCTGATCTTGTAAGGAGACCTTCACGATACCGCCGGGCGCGGGAACCGTGTTGCTCTTGTACTTGTAGGTCCACTTCGTGCCCGCCTTGTTGACTGTCCATCCCGCGCGCGCGAGGAGGTCATACGCGCCCGCGGCGAGGGTCTGATCGAGCACGGTGCCGGTCGCGTCATCCAGCATGACGCGCAGGCCGTGCGCGAGCGGATTTACGTCGGCGATCGTCATCCCGGTTGGTCGGATGAACGAGCCCTTGAAGGCAAGGCCGTCGTCGCCTGGCGCCGTCGCGAGCTTGGTGAGCTTGAGCTGCGCACCGGTGGCTGCGACGCAGCCGCGCGCAAGCGTGTATTCGCTGAAGTGTGTGACCGTGATCGTCCACGCGTTCGCGTTCCGATCGCATTCCGCGGGACGGGCGCCGCACGTTTCGGCGAAGAGCGCCACGCCGTTGCGATAGAAATGGAGATCCGTTTCGAGGAGTGGCGGGTTTGTTCCGTCGACGATCCCGTCATTGTCCGCGTCGGGCCAGCGCAGGGTGAGCGTCACGGGAGACGCGAACGTCACATCGGAGGGCCGCAACTCGGCCACCGTGACGAGACGGCTGTCGCCAATACTGAATCCGCTCGCGGCGAGGCCACCGGTGATCGAGAGACTCGTATCTTCCGCGAGCGCACCGGCCGGCACGCTGAGCGTCACATCGGGCGTGACGAGCGGGGTGCCGCCGGTCCCGCTCGGCCCGACGTTGGCTCCCGTGCTGTTGAGGGGATCACAGTGGGTATCCGTGTAGTCCGCCGGACAGGGATCGCATACGTCGCCCTCACCGTCACCATCCGAATCCCGCTGATCCGGATTCGGCGCCGCCGGACAATTGTCAAACGTGTCGCACCGTCCGTCGGCGTCCTGGTCGACGTCATCCGAGCAGAGGAGGAGGGTCGCCGGAACGGTGAGCCGACCGAGGCCGGGAAGTCCCGCTGTGCCGTTCAAGGCTCCGCTGAAGCTCGCCGGCACGCAGGCGAGCGCGCCCAACACCGGGTGCGCCACGCCGCCCACTGGCGTGTCCGCGGCGGAGGCGACGGCGACGCTGCCGCCACCGCAAAAGGTTCCGAAGGTCTGATCCGGACAGTCGGCAAGAGTCGTGCATACGTCGGCGTCCGGATCGTTCGTGCCGCCATAGCAGCGCGTACCGATCCGGCCATTGTCCGGAAAGCACGCGCGGCCTGCTGGTCCGCCCGCGCATTCGCCCTGCGTGCTGGTGGTGGGTGCGCAGATGCCGTCATCGCACGCGTTCGGCCGCGTTTGGAACGCACCTCCTCCTGGGCAGAAACACTTCAGACTCGACGCGGCGGGATTGGTGCAAGAGGGGCTCGCGCCCGAGAGCGCGACGCTCAACGGGCCAGATCCCGCCGTCAGTGATTGGGGGAAATTGACGGTGCCGATGAGTACCGCTAAGTGCGGAGGGCAATCGAAGCTCGTCCCGGATGTCTCGCCCCGACACGATTGACCGGCGCGCGACCCGGCGTTGCAGGTCCCGGCTACGCACAGCGGGCAGGCGGGCAGCGTACCTGTCAGGTACTCACCAAAGACGAGGGGAAGCGTCACAGCAAGCGCGCCCGTCGCGGGATCGAGTGTGCCACTCGACGCGCCCGCGACTTCGCTGGTTAGGCAGATCCCAACCTCGCCGAGAGTGATGGCGAGCGGTGGTGCGAGGAACGCCCGGCATGTCCCTCCGGGGCCGGCCGCCGTACAGTCTGCATCGCTGGTGCACTCGATCGAGGTATCGAGGAAGCACCGTTGCGTGTGCACGCTGCCCAGGTTTGTCACGGGCCCGGAGAGCGCGCAGATCCCGCAGGGCGGTGTACCGCTAGCACAACTGACCGAGAGCGCGGCGCTCACGTCCTGAAGGTGGATGTCGTGGTGTTCACCGGTCCAGCCGAGGTCGAGGTCTGTCAACCCCGGGCTTCCGTCAAGCCGGAGCGCCGTGGGGCACGAGGCAGCCGAACACGACGCGTCGGGCGCGGCGTTGAGCACGATCGTCCAGATCGCTGCAAGCGCCAGAAGGGTCGCGAGTCGAGGGCCGCGCCAGAGCAATGCGCGTGCGCTTCGAAGCGACGGCCACGTGCGGAGAGCGGAAGCGAGGACAAGCAATGCGAAGGGACGAGGTTTCACGGCGAGCCTGCGACGTTGTTCGGCGAGCACGGTAGCGGCGGCGATCAGGTGCGGAATTTTCATAGCGGTTCTCCTTACAGTTCAGCCGGCAGGCAGACGCCGACGCAGCGGCTTGAAGCGCGGCGCAACGTGCCATGACCAAGGGCAGCTCGTCGAGCGAACAATGAGGGAAGCGGTCGCTGTGGCCGGAATCGGGACGAAACCGGACGGCCCCGGCAACTCGATTGCGTGTGGATCACTGCCAGGGACTCGACGTGTGAGATAGCGGGTTCGTTACCCATGCGAGACGCTGAGCGGCGTCGGCGGCGGTGAGTCCCGGTACGTCGTAGTAGAGCACCTGCCGCCCGTTCAGATAGTTGGTCCCGGAAGAGGGGTCATTCGGATCGGTATCCGGAATGGACTGATTGATCCACGGTCCGCTCGACCCATACGCAAAGGCGTCCCCTGTGCATTGGATATCGGCCGGCGAGCCGCTGGCGTCGTCAAGGTAATACGAGGTCGGTGCAATGCCGGGGATATTTGTCTCGACGGCGTTGACGATTACAACCGAGCCCTGCGGCCCTGTCACGAGCTCCCACTTGAGTTCGCCGGGCACGAGCGTATCTCCCACGCCATCGATCGTCACGCCGGCGGGAGTATTGATATTGGCGTAGGTCATCCCGGCGGCCGCTGGACTGTAGTCGTTGAACGTCATGATGCCGGGAATACCGTGAACCCTCAAAAACGCGGTAACATCCTCGCGCCCTCGATAGAAGAGGTGCTCTCGTTGTGAGCGCGGGCCGCTGTTCGCCCCCACATACGAGCGGAGTGCCCGCACCGGGCCGTCCTTGTTGATCACGAACGCCCCTTCGCTAATATTGACACCATCACCGTCGAACGTATCCTCACTGCGGCCGCAGTAGCTCGGGAAAAAGAGCATCTTGTTGCGGTCGAGGATATTCACGCCCGTCGCGACTCCGCTGAAGATTTGCATCTCATCCTCCAGCCAGCGATCGCTGAAGTGGCGGGCGTACTCCGACGTCGACACGGTACTATTTTCGGGATTCGGACCGTTCGCGATTTGATAAGTCGTCTTGTAGTTTCCCGACAGCAGTTGGAAAGTGTATGAGACATATTGCTGCCCGGCGGTCGGATCGAGCGACCCATTTTGCCGGAACAGGTACACATACCCGGCGTCCCCAGTAAGTGGATCGGAGATCGCGATCTCCATGCCTGAATTTGGCATCACTCCTGCCGGCTCGCTGAATCCACCCGGCCGCTGCCCCGCATCCGCGGCCATGAAAACGATCTCATCATCGGCATCGAGCGTCGTATCGGGATCGGCGCCGGTGAACGTTCCCGCGTCCGTGTAGCCGAGCGTTGTAAAGCCGCCGCCGGACCCCCAAGGGGGGAAAGACGTATTGTTGTAGACGTCGTCGAAATTGATCGTGGCGCGCTCGTCCACTTGGACGGGGAGCTGCACCCAGCCGCCGTCATAGCGGAACGCGACCAGCTCACTCGGCGCGATCCCGGTAAGGCGGGCCGCGACATCGGCGCCGGGTAGAATCACGGGGTCCGTCGGGCGCTGCAGCAGCGGTGGTGTCGGCGGCAGCCCGCATTGGGGCGGATACGCAGCCTGGTCGGGCCGCGACAGCGCGTCGGCACAGTCGACCTTGAAATCAGTCACGCAGTCGACGCACTTGACGAGATCGGTGATGGTATTGATCGGACCGCCGCACGCCGGACCGCCGCCCGGCACCGTGACCGGGGGACAGAAGCTCGCGAAGCCGATCTCCGCCGGGGTGATCGTTTGCCCCGTGCAGGTCGAGCCGTCGAGTGAGGTAGTACCACACGCCTTGCAGATCTTGCTGACCTTCTTCGATTCGGCCTTGGCGATTGCTGGACCGGCTTTGCCGTCCGCCGCGGGGCACGTCCCGGGAGCGCCCTTGTCGATGGCCTTGCGGCAGTTGGCGAGCGCCTTGTCCTTCGCAAGGAGAAACTTCGAGGTCTCCTTGCCGATTGTTGTCTGGCACTTGATCACGTCGGAGTCGCCCAGCGGATTCGAGAGGTTCACGTAGTAGAGGTCCATCGCCTGCGCGATCGCTGCCTTCGCGATGCAGTCGAGACAGATCGCAACGCTGGCGCCGTCGGTGATCGCGTTGGCGCAGGTCCCGCCCTCGAAGTTCGGGCAGGTTCCAGGCCAGCCGATCTGCGCCGGCGTGATGGACGGACTCGCGTTGTCGCACTTGCCGGTGATCTTGGTGGTCATTTTTGTGAGCGCAGCGGGAATCTTGCCAGCCATGTCGCAAGGCGCGAAGTTGCCGCCGTTACCCCCGGGCGCGCTTTGGCCGTTCCCTGCTTTGACGTCCGTCTCATTACACTTCTGAAGGATCTTGGTGGTCGTCTTCACGTACGTGGCGTACTGCTTGTTGATCGTCTCCCGGCATTTGAAATCGGCGTCTTGCGCGTGCGCCTTGGCTCCGAGCGTCACTAGAACAACAATGAGAAAAGCGGCGCCGACGATGGCGTTTCTGCCGGTCGTTCTCACGATCTCTCTCCTCCTCAAACGCGGGAAACGCGGGCAGATCGAACGCGCCGCAACGTGCCCAGCGGCGGACGCAGCAGGCGGGACGAGGAAGAGAGCGAGCAAGTAACGTTTCACGGCGAGCCTCCGTCGGTGTTCGGGGCAGCGCCGCTACGTCACGCTCTACTCGCCCAGGTCGATACAGGTCGATAAGGGAGCGCACGGTCTCACATTGACGGGCCCGCGTCGAGGGGAATCGGCGAGTTCCGGACGCTTTCGGCAATAGCGACGTGACGACGGTGACGACAAGCCAAAGCTACACTAGCGAACGGCAGTACAAGGGCCAACGTCCGAGTTTGGCGATTATGTCACCCAGCCCGATCGAAAAGGCCCCTAAAGTTTCCTATCAACTTTCCTATCAACCGACAGCACATCGGCAACGATCCACCTTTGTGTAAGGCGCCGAGCCGCGCTTCGCCGCGCGCGCGAGAGGCCGCTCGCGCAATTGATGCGCCCCATCGCTGCGCTCGCAACGGGATAGGGACGCGGAGTGACTGCGGGTCGCGCGGGCGCGTGCGGAATATTCGTGTGGCGGTCGCGCGCTGGGGCGGGGGATCGGCGGAGCGCGCATAAAGAGCGTGCATGGCCCCGAGTGCATCGCGACGTACGGAAGAATCCCCACGGGACACCGTCCCGCCTTGTATCTCGGTTCTCGATGCCGACGGTTCTCGATATAGCCGAGGGAGGCATTCCGGGGAGGCCGACCCGCCTACTAACGCTCACGCTGAGCGGCCGGCGTACGGACGGTCGGCAAAACAGATGACGCTCAAGCCGGTCCGCTCCAGCGTGTTGTTAGCGATCATCTCTCCGC
>JBGOTP010000312.1:0-6042 GCA_041476545.1 Vicinamibacteria bacterium
GGCCGCGGCCCAACGGTTGCGCGGCGCCAAGAGCGAAGAGGAGCAGACCGAAAACGACGCCACCTCGAAGACGGGCAGCGGCAAGGGCGGCGGATCGGCGAGGAAGAAAGCCAAGAAAAGTTAGAACTCAGGTGAAACGATGGACTACGTGACTGTCGTGAAGCGGATCTTCGTCGTACCTGTCGCCGCCATCCTGTTCGCCGCCGCGCCCGGCATCGCGCAGCAGGCGCCGGGTCGCGGAGTTGGCCGGGGCGCTGCTCAGGCTGGCGGGCCTGGAGGCGCGGGTCCGGTGAACGCCTATGCGTATGCGGACTGCAACGCCGCGAATGCGCCGGTCGTGAGTCTGGTCGTCGTGACGGGACCGGTGCCCGTGACGGTTCCGGCGTCGACGCCCCAGCCCTCGGTGAAATTCGTCCTCAACACAAACGTCGACGGCCTGTCGGGCGTATCGGGGCAATCGATTGCGCTGTCACCAGAGGCCGGTAAAGGCGGGCCGAATGCGCTGGCGCTCTCGTGCCCTGTCGTCGGCGACTGTGTGCCCGCGCAGTCGGGTACGGTGTCGATCCAGCGCCGTGCCGAGGATGGTGCGCTGACGGGAACCTATCAGGCCACGTGGCCGGGCGGACAGCCGCGCATGGGGCGCTTCACCGCGGTGTGGCGGGAATCACAGAAGAAGTGCGGGTAGCCCGAGGCCGGATGCTCAGCCTTCCTCGACCTCAACGCCGGTCCGTTCCGCCTTTGCCGCCGCGATGATCTTCGTCTGCAGGTGCGCCGGCACCTCGTCGTAGTGCGAGTACTCCATGTGATACGACCCGCGTCCACCGGTCGCCGACGTCAGATGCTGCTCGTAGGTGAGCATCTCCGACATCGGAACCTGTGCTTTGATCACGGTGGTAATCCCGCGCGTGTCCATGCCCGCGATGCGTCCGCGGCGCCCGTTGAGATCTCCCATGAGGTCGCCCGCGAAATCTGACGGCGTGTACACCTCAACGTCCATCACCGGTTCGAGAATCGTGGGCTTTGCGCGCGTCATCGCGTCCTTGAACGCGAGCGATCCGGCGAGCTTGAAGGACAACTCGTTCGAATCGACGTCGTGATACGAGCCGTCGTAGACCGTGACGCGGAAATCCACCATGGGGTATCCCGCGAGATAGCCGCGTGTGCGCGCATCCTGAACGCCCTTCTCGACGGCCGGGATGAACTGCCGTGGAATCGACCCGCCGAAGATATCGTCGACGAACTGGAAGTCGGCGCCGCGTGGCAGCGGCTCCACGCGGATCTTGCAGTCACCGAACTGGCCGTGGCCGCCCGTCTGTTTCTTGTGCCGGCCGTGCGCTTCGGTTGGCGCCTTGATGGTCTCGCGATAAGGAATGTGCGGCGGTTTGAGATTGACGTCGACGCCGAAGCGGCGCTTGAGTTTCGCCACCGTCACCTCGATATGCAGCTGACCCTGTCCACCGAGCAGCAGTTCCTTGGTCTGCGGGTCGCGGCTGTAGTGGATGGAGGGATCCTCTTCTTCGAGGCGGTGCATCGAGGTACTGATCTTGTCCTCGTCGCCGCGGCTCTTCGGCTCTATCGCGTAGGCGAGGACCGGCTCCGGAAACTTCAGCGAGGGGAACGTGACCGGATCCGAGCGGTCGCCCAGCGTGTCGTTGGTGAGCGTGTCTTTCAGCTTGGCCACGGCACCGAGGTCGCCGGCTTTGATCTCGGGCACGGGTGTCTGGGTCTTGCCCATGAGCAGTTCGAGGTGCCCGAGCCGCTCCGGTACGTCCTTGGTCTTGTTGTGGACCGTTGAGTCGGCCTTGAGCGTACCGGTGACCACCCGAAACATCGTGATACGGCCGGCAAACGGATCGGCGATGGTCTTCCAGACGAAGGCCGCCGCCGGTGCCTTGTCGTCCGCGTTCCTCAGCACGTCGGATCCGGATTTGTCGACGGCCTTGAATGGGCGATCGGCGGGCGAGGGCAAGTAGGCGAGAATCGCGTCGAGCAGCGGTTGCACACCGACGTTGAGGAGCGCCGACGTACACACGAGAGGGAACAGCCGCCCGGCCATCGTCGCACTTCGAAGGCCCGTCACCAGTTCGTCGTCGGTGAGCGTGCCGGCGTCGAAAAACTTTTCCATCAGCTTTTCATCGGCCTCGGCCACCATCTCGATGAGGGCCTCGCGCGCGGCATCGACGGCCGACACCATCTCGCCCGGAATCGCGCCTTCAGCGAACGCGCCGCTCTCGTCGGTCTTGAAGATGAATGCCTTCTTCGTCACGAGATCGACCACGCCGCGGAAAGACTTTTCTTCGCCGATGGGCAGCTGGATGGGAATCACGGTTCGATCGCACGCGGCACGCAGGGAACCGAGCGACCGATCGAGACTCGCGCGATCGCGGTCGATCCGGTTCAGCACGACCATGCGCGGCAGGCCGAGTTCCTGCGCCGTTGCCCAGGTCTTTTCGGTCTGGACCATCACGCCAGACACGGCATCGACGACGACCAGCGCGGCGTCGGCGACCTGCAGGGCCGCGCGGGCATCGCTCAGGAAGTTCCCGATGCCGGGCGTGTCGATGAGGTTGATCTTCTGCTTGTTCCACTCGGCGTAGGCCAGGCTGGCGGACAGCGTGTGTTTTCTGGCGATTTCCTCTTCGTCGAAGTCGGTCACCGTCGTGCCCTCATCGACTTTGCCAAAGCGATTGATGGTGCCGGCGTCGAACAGAATGGCCGACGTGAGTTGCGTCTTGCCGGACGCGGTGTGCCCGACAAGCGCGACATTCCTGATGCTGGCCGCGTCGTAGACCTTCATGGTGTGAGCCTCGCGGGTGCTTGGATCCGGTGACCATCGCGAATCATATTGCAGTCGACAGTTCGTAGTCGACTGGTAACGCGGGGCGGCCGGCTATTCGTAGCGGAGGGCGTCGATGGGATCGAGGCGGGAGGCCTTCACGGCCGGATACATGCCGAAAAAGATGCCGACCGACGCCGAGAATCCCAGTCCAATGGCGAACGACCACCAGGGAAGCGAAATGGGGAAGCCGGAGACGAGATGGATCGCCAGGCCGATGCCGCTGCCGAGCATGATGCCGAGGATCCCGCCGAGCGAGGTGAGGAACGCGGCCTCCATGAGGAACTGAAAGAGGATCTCGGCTCGCCGCGCGCCGAGGGCCTTGCGAACGCCGATTTCGCGCGTCCGTTCGGTGACCGAAATGGACATGATGGCCATGACGCCAATCCCGCCCACCATGAGTGCGATGGACGAGATGACGATGAGGGCCAGGAACGTGGCCTGGCTGATGCGATCCCAGAGCCCGAGAATGGCGTCCTGGGTCGCCACGTCGAAGTCGTCGGGCTCGTCGAGCTTGAGGCCGTGACGCACGCGCATCACGCGGCGCACTTCCTCGACCGCGGCGTCGGTGCTCACGCCGTCGCGGGCGAGGGCGGCGATTTGAATCGGCACGACGACACCTCTGTTCGAGCCGCGGCCGATGCTCATGCCGCCAAGGCCGAACTGCCGCGTGTAGCTGGTGTACGGAATGACGACGAGGTCGTCCTGTCCGGCGTTGAACCCGCCGACGGTGGGCCGCTTGTCGAACACGCCAACCACGGTGTATCGCTCGGACCCCACACGCACGATCTTTCCGATGGGATCCGTGCCCTGGGGACCGAAGAGCGCCCCATACGGCCCCTGGCCGATGACGACGACGTTCTTGCGGTACTGGACTTCAGTACCGGTAAAGAACCGTCCGGCGGTCATGCCGAGGCTCGATCCTTCGGCGAAATTCTCGGTGGTTCCGAGGGTGAGCGACGGGCGGCTCCGCAGGTTGCGATAGAACACGCGCTGCTGCGTGGGCGGCGCCATGCCCGGGACGCCGAGCTGGATGTCCACGAGCCGGATCGATGGCGCCTGACCCTCGATGGCGCGTGCGTCCGAAACGGTGAGATTGGGGCGCCGCATGATCTTGGCGAAGCCGACCCCGTTGATAATGCTGAGCGGACCGGCGCGCTGGATCGTGATGAGGTTCGGTCCGATGGCGCGGATCGAGTCGCGCAGTGACTGATCGAAGCCGCGGATCATGGCGGTCATGCCGACGATCGACGTAATCCCGATGACCACGCCGAGGACGGTCAGCGCGGAGCGCATCTTGTTGCTGCGGATGGTGTCGAACGCCATCGCAACGACCTCGCCGACGAGCCCGAGTCGAATCGCCATCAGGGCAGCGCTTTCGTCGTCATTCTTTTCTGAGCGCCTCGATCGGATCCAGGCGCGCCGCGCGGGATGCCGGGTACAGGCCGAAGAACAGGCCGACGAGTGCCGTCACGCCGATTCCGAGCGCGATCGACCACGCTTCGACCGCCGCCGGCACGGGCGTGAGCGCGGAAATCGTCAACGCGATGCCGGCGCCGAACAGCGTGCCGATGACACCGCCGAAGATCGACAGCACGACCGACTCGGTGAGCATCTGCGCCATGATGTCCGACCGTCTGGCCCCGAGCGCTTTGCGCAGACCGATTTCCCTGGTGCGCTCTGTCACCACCATCAGCATGATGTTCATGATGACGATGCCGCCGACGACGAGCGACAGCGCCACCACGCCGACCAGCACGGCGAAGATGCCGTTGGTGGCCTGGTGATACAGGTTGAGAAAGGTGTCTGACGTATACAGGCCGAAGTTGTCAGGCTGTTTTGGCTTCAGTCGCCGCGCCATCCGCAGCGCAACCGTCGTCTGGTCCATCGCAGCGCCAATCTCCGACACGTCGCGCGGCTTGACCGTGATCGAGAGCTGGCGGCGCGAACCGAACATCGTCTGGAGGCGGGCCAGCGGGATGATGACGAAGGCGTCCTGGGACTGGCCGAGAAAGGAACCTCGCTTCGCGCTCACGCCGACCACGCGGAAGTGAATGCCGTCGACCTGAATTTCCTTCTCCAGGGGATCGGCGCCCGCGAACAGGCGGTCCGCGATGTCCCACCCGATGACCGTCACCGGGGTGGACCGCTGTACCTCGATGGGGCTCATCAGCCGTCCCCGTTCGGCGTTGAACGTCGAGAAGCTGCCGAAGTCGGCGCTGACACCTTGAGTCGATACATTGTCGATGGATTTGTCGCGGTACGTAATCTGCGCGCTGGCCGACGACTGGAGCATCACGGCCGAGACGTCGGTGGCGAATCGCTTCACCGCCTGTGCGTCGGCCGCAGTGAGCCGCGGATTGTAGCGGAACTTCTCGGCCTCGTCCTCGTTGATCGTGATGGGAAACTGCTGGATCCCGAACGAGTCTGCCCCAGCCTGGCTCAGGATGGCGTCCTTTACGGACGCGTTCAACCCCTGAATCAGCGACACGACGGCGATGATGGACGTCACCGCCACGATGTTGCCAAGCACGGTCATCAACGATCGGAGCTTGGAGCTCCAGATCGCGTTGAGCGCGATGCCGGCCGATTCGAAGAGTTGATTCACCGCCTGACCAGCCCTACCTGCCCCGACCGAATCGATTGCCGCTCGCGGTATCCACTTTGACCGCATCGCCCTCGGCCATCGATCGGACCGAGTTGTAGGGCCCGGTGACGACCTGATCGCCGGCGTTCAGTCCCGCCACCACTTCGAAGTACTGATCGCCGGCAATCCCCATCTTGATGGGCAGAAACCCGACCTTGCCATCGCGGACGATGAACACGCCTTCCGTTTCCTTTCGGGTCTGCCCCTTCGGCAGCTCCGTGGCCGTCGGCGTGGCCGTCGTCGCGGCCGCACTCGCGGGGCGCCGGCGTCTGCTGTCGGCGGGTGCCTTCACCACCTGGTTGTCGGCGTCGTAGACGAGTTCGCGGACGGCGACCGCCGCGATGGGCACGGCGGTCACGTTCGGGCGCGTCGCGGTGGTGATCTCCGCCGTGCACGTGAAACCGGGCCGCACGTCCGGCACGTGTTCCTCGATGACCACGACCACCTTGAAGTTCGTGGCCTGCCGCGCGCCCGTCGAGGCGCCGGTCTGAATGGGGCTGTTCCCGATCTCGGTGACATGGCCCTTGAATGTCCTGTCGGGAAGGGCGTCAATCGTCAC
>JBGOTP010000313.1:0-6011 GCA_041476545.1 Vicinamibacteria bacterium
ACATCCACGACTTGCGCGCGAACCGGACGGCACCGTGTACGTGACATACGAACAGGACGGACACGTCGTCCGGCTTGCACGCTCAATAGACGAAGGAACGACCTTCGAGCCGCCGATCACCGTTTACGATCAGCGGATCGAGGACGGGACCGTTCGTCACCCTCAAGTAGCGGCGTTGGATGGAGTCGCATACGTCGTGTGGGAGACGCTGAAGGGCACCGAGCGCGCCGGAAAGTCGCGTCACGCCCCTACAGAAGTCGATCTGTTCTGGCGTCGCGTGAGCTTTCCCCACTGAGAGGCCGGGATGTCGATTCGTGTCCGGCTACTCGTCTCCGCGCTCGCGACGCTCTCCTTCGTGAGGCCACTGCTTTCGCATCTCGACTACCAAGGCGGCGGTGGCGACATTCTCTATTTCCATTTTCTGTGGAATGCCGCGCGAACGACGTGGGTGACGTTTCACCAGGTTCCTCTATGGAATCCGTACCACTGCGGCGGAATGGTCGAGCTCGCGAATCCGCACTCGATGGCGCTGTCTCCGCTATTCATTCCTGCACTCCTGTTCGGTGCGGACGTCGGCTTGCATGTGTTCATCATCGGCCACTTCGTGATCGCATTCTGGGGAATGTGGGAATGGGCACGTTCGCGTGGTGTTCCAGACCGTTGGGCCATCGCCGCCGGCGTTCCATTTGCCATGGGGGGATTCTTCGCGGCGCGGTCCGCTGGACACATCTCTTTTCTCGCGTTCGCATGGACACCGTGGATCATGCTCTGCCTGGAACTGGCGCGGCGATCCTGGGCGTATGCGTACTTGGCCGGGGTACTGGTTGCCCTGTGCGTCTATGATGGTTCGCCCTACGGCACCACGTTCATGATCGTCCTGGTAGCTGCGACCAGCGGTATCGACCTCGCTGGTAGTGCGCTTGCGCGACTGCGCCGCCGGCCCACACCAGGATGGCACGTCCCGCTGGTCAGCGCGGCGATCGTCGCGACGGCATTCGCCCTCGTCGCCGCGCTGAAACTCTTCCCAACCGCCGAGGTGTTCCACCACTACCCTCGCCTCACACCGGCAGACAATGATGGGTTGACCGTGAGCCAACTTGCCGCGGTGTTCCTGAGTCGTCCGATAGGAGGTTCCGGAACGGGCTATGCGTGGGCCTTCGACGAGTACCGGGACTATGTCGGTGGAGTCGTCGTCGCGATTGCGGCTCTCACACTCGTGCGAGGCCGCGCCCGCGCGAAGGATCTCGGCCTCGTTGTGACGTTTCTTGCGATCACTGCCGGGTACCATGGCACCTTGTCTCCATACGCGCTCCTCCATCACGTCGCGCCGTTCGACTCGCAGCGCGTGCCTTCACGGTTCGCGATCCTCGTCGTGCCCTACATTGGGTTGTGGTTCGCACAAGCCCTCGCCGACATCGCGGGCGCATCGGATGGAACGACTCGGAAACGGAGAGCGCTCGCGGGTGCCATCCTTGTGATCGCGGCACTGGACGTGTGGTCGATCAATTCAACGATCCTCGGCAACATTGTCGTGAGACCTCCACCGCCCCCACCCGCGGCAGTGCCGAGGATGCCATTCACCCAGGTCTATGACACCGGCACGGACGCGCGGTCGAGCTATCTCCGTGCGCCAATGGACCACTACGGGTATGTCGCTTGCGGCGGACTCGAGCCGAACCCGATTCCTCGCTCGCCGATGCTCAGACCTGGACCCGTGGAGCAAGCCACAATCGAACCGGCTGGCGCTGGCGAGGCGCATCTCACGTACTTCAGTCCCAATCGACTGGCAGTCGAGGTCGAGGTACGTGAACCAGCCATGCTCGTGATCAATCAGAACGTCGAGCGCGGGTGGCGCAGCTCGGCGGGACCGACGCGCACGCATCGGGGTCGGCTCGCGGTCGCCGTCGCACCCGGGACACGGACGGTCGAGTTCTGGTACCGACCGCGCGGACTCTGGATATACGGCGCGCTGACAGGCCTCGGTCTACTCGGAGTACTAGCCGCAGGTGCTTCGGTGCGCAGAGACACGCGCGTCGTCTAGATAGCGAGCCTGCCTGACCCGCATGGCCGCGCGCCCTCGACCGCCGCGCCCGGCCTCCACGTGGCTGCTACTGCTGCACGAAGACCCCTTGGGCCGTGACTTTGAATTTCATCAAGGCATCTGTGCTACCGCCGCCACTGGGATTGGTCCCGCGGGCCGTCACCGTGAAGACGAACTTGGTGATAACCGCGGACTTGAGCGGGCCTTGGTAGTGGTTCATGCCGTCTAGTTCCCCGGCCAAATCTTTGAACAGATTCGTGTCTGCGCCGCTTCCGCGATCGCAGCGACGAGCACGATGCCGAGCGCGCTCGCGCTCAACGTTCTATTCATCCTGAACGGTTGGTCGGGACCGCTCTTCCATCCCTTACAAAGGCCTTTGTCACTGACGGCGTAGCCGACATGGCGGTCATCAATGCGATCCGCCAGTCGGCCGCTGAACGCCGGGAGATTGCGGTCAAGTCCCTCGCTTGACGCGACGCAGACCACGCGCCCAATGAGTAGGCGTGAGCCTGCGTCGCGCCTTATTTCTTCAGGGCTTTGAGCAGGGTCTTGCCCTTCGGGCTACCCCAGCCAGTGCAGGCGTCCCATCCCGGACCCGCCTTGTACTTCTTCGATTTGGGGAACGCCCCGTTGTCGCCCACAACGATGTCGTTGAAGCAGGTCGAGTTGTTCGGCGACTGATAGAGCAACGGGTTGATGAACCCGACGGGCGTGCCCACCCCTTGGTTGATCAGTGCGATTAGTCCTGCCCACAGCGGTGCCACGGCGCTGGTGCCGCCCGAAGCTCCCTCGCTGCCATCCACTCGTATCGTATACCCGGTATCGGAATCGGCGTCGCCCGACACGTCCGGTACTCCGCGGCCCTTCTTGCCGCTGTTCGCCGATTTGGGCACCTTCGCTCCGGCCTGCCAGGCGGGGGGCGGGAAGACTTCGCTTACGCCGCCACCTGTGGCCCAGCCATCGTGCGTGTTCCACACCACCTCCTTCGAGATGGCGCCGTTGTCTTCCTCCAGATGCGTGCCGCCGCATGCGAGAACGTTCGGACTCGAGGCGGGGAAGTCCACGTTCGCCCGCTTCGACGGCTTCGGCGTATCGTCGGTGCCGTGGTCGCCGGCGGAGCAGCAGATAGTCACGCCCATCACGGCGGCCTCTTGGCAGACCGCATCATAGTCCTGTAACGACTGCACGGTGGATGTGAGCTCCGGACCGCCCCAGCTGATCGACACCACAGACGGCTTGCGCACTGAATCATGCACGGCCGCCCGCAGGGCGTCGATAAAACCGTCGTCGGTGTTGGGCGCGAAATAGACCGCGATCTTCGCTTTGGGCGCCACCGCGCCTGCCACCTCGATGTCGAGCATGACTTCGCCGTCCTCGCCATTCGGGTCACCGGTCGGGCTGTTATGGCCGCCATCGACCGACACCGCGCTCACCTTGGGCACCGCAAGGCCGAGCTCGGCAAAGTACGTCTTGAGGTCAGCCTTTTGATAGCCGCCCCCAAACTCCAGGATGGCGATGCACTGGCCGCTGCCAGTCAGGTTCGCCGGGAAGTCGTACAGCTTGGCCACTTCGAGCGGCGTGAACGCGTGGACGCTGGCCGCGTGCGCCTGCCGCCCCTTTTTCGCAGGCTTGAAGCGAAAGTGCGGGCGCACGACCGGTCGATTGTCCAGGCCAAATACGCCTTCCACCAGCGGCGCCAGTTCCTTGGGGACAGTGATGGAACCCGCGCGACGGCGGAACTTGACCTTGTTGTGCAGCGCGCCCTGCAGCTTGACCCCGAACGCCTCTTGCATGGCCTTGACAGTTCCGGACAGGCGCACGGTGCGCTGGCTCACACTGCTGCTCACCACATCCATCCCGTGCTCATGGGCGAACTCTCCGATGCGCTCCAGGTCCGCTGGATCAGCACCGAAAGTGGCCGCGAATTCTTCGCGGCTGAGGGGCCGCCGCTTCGCCGTAGGCGTGGCGACCAATGCGGCGAACTTGGGCGACTTGGCTGGCGCTTTCCGCGGACGAACGCGGACGGTAACCTCGAAGCGCACATTTTGATCGAGCTTGCCGCCGGGTTTGGCGCCCTTCAGCGTAGCCTTCTCACTGCCAGGGACGACGACGCGTCTAGTTCCTTGCTTCGCATTCATTCCTTCCTCCTTGTTGTATGATCGAATCGAGTCCGATCAGCTGTCGTTCGCTTTCCGTGCACGGCGCGCACGTCGCGTGTTAGCACGTCACCGATATAAAGGTAGACGGGCAAAGGTCTAAGAATGACTTTTATGTCGCCTGCGATCCCTGATCGACCACAATCTGTCCCCAAACGGCACACTGCGCCGTTTTGACACAAGGCCATTTTGAACGCGCGCATTCCTCCGTAAGACGAGCATCTGCGTCAGAGCGCGACAGCCACATCTGCGGCATCGCCCGGACGGACGCACCGCAATTGCGGTTCGTGTTCGCGTGCGGCGGACAATGAAAGCCCCGCGACCGCGAGGGGCTGGTCGCGTGTCTGGAGTCGCCGAATCCGACGAACGTCTCGCTGTATCAGCGACACGGCTTCGAGGTGATCGGCGACATTCAGGTCCGAAGCTCGCCCCGATTTCCCCGTGCTCCGGAATCCGCGCTAGCTGCGGGATGCTGGTGACGCCAGGTCGGCGGCGATCTTCTCCGCGATCATCACCGCCTGTCCGCAACCGTTGCGTCGATACGAGTATGCCATGATCTTCGGATTCACCTTCGCGTACGTTAAACGACAGACGACAGGATCTCATGCTGAACCGGCGAATGATATCCGAGTGCGGAATGTAATCGGGTCCGGTTATAGAAGCCTTCGATGTAGTCTTCGATGTAGTCGAAGATAGACAGTCGAGCTTGGGCACGGGTGCGAAAGCGCTGCTGATAGAGCCATTCAGTTTTGAGCGTGTGGAAGAAGCTCGCGGCGACGGCGTCGTCGAGACGATTGCCCGGTCGGCCCATGCTGCAGATCATTCCGTGGCGATCCAGGAGTTCTTGATAGTTCGCGCTGGCGTACTGGCCGCCACGATCGGAGTGGGGCAAGAGACCGGGTGCGAACGGCGGCTCCGGATCGCATGCGGCAATGCTTCGAGCGCAAGGACCTGCTCCGAACGCGCCGCCGTCGCTCAGCCGATACGTCCACGGACACTTCCCTTGCCACCCGTTCCGCTCCCACGGACGCGCCCGACACGCGACACGTAGAAGTAGCTCGGCGGCGGGTCGTGCATTTGCGCGTCGCAGGTGTACCCGTCCATGTGCCGCTTGCGGTCGAGCCGACTCGTGGACACGCGTCCCCATTCGAGCGAAAAGGAGTCACGATGCTCCGTTTCGGCCTCCACACCGGACCGCAATACTGTACGATCGCCGAGCTCCGCGCGGCGTGGCGGGCCGCCGACCAGGGCGACTTCGACTGGATCTCGGTGTGGGACCACTTCACGCCGGCGGTCATCGGTGAGACGCGTGGCCCGTGCCTCGAGGGCGTGGCGACGATGACGGCGCTCGCCGCCGAGACCACGCGCGTGACCGTCGGGTGCCTGGTGTTCTGCGTGCTCTACCGGCATCCCGCCGTGCTCGCGAAGGCGGCGGTGACGATCGACCACGTGAGCGGCGGACGCATGCACCTCGGTCTCGGGATCGGCTGGCACCAGGCCGAGTGCGAGGCCTTCGGACTGCCGTTTCCGTCGCTGCGCGAGCGCCTCGATCGTCTCGACGAGCAAGCGACGCTGATTCGGCGCCTCTTCGACGAGGAATCCGTCACCTTCGAGGGACGCTACTACCAACTCCGCGATGCGCGCTGTGAGCCGCGGCCGCTCGGCCGGCCGCAGATCTGGATCGGCGGCATGGGCGAGCGTCGCTTGCTGCGCATCGTCGCGCAGCGCGCCGACGGCTGGAACGTACCGTTCATCGCGCCCGAGGTGTTCGCCGCCAAGAACGCCGTCTTGAGCGAGTGGTGCGAGCGTGAGGG
>JBGOTP010000314.1:0-6007 GCA_041476545.1 Vicinamibacteria bacterium
AGATGTTGATCACCAGCCAGCCATAAGTGATGTCGTCGATCAGAAGGTAGCCCGCCGCGAAAATCAGGAAATGGCTCGATATGTAAAGCGTGTGGACGAGGGCGAGTCTGCGCGCTCGCCAGGCCTGAACCCGGCGCAGTACCCAGTATGCGATCAGAACGACGGTGGCCGCCGCGGCTGCTGAAACCAGCCAGCCCGGAACTGGGACGACCCGCAGCTCGAGCCCGATAAAGAGCCCGGGTTCCTGATGCGAACGATAGAGCACGCCAAGGATCGGCAGCGCGTAGAAGATTGCCTGGTCGATCCAGCCGTCCTCGTAAACGGCGCCGCGCTCCTTGCCGCGATAGGCGCGTGAAATGCCCCAGCTCTGGCGGGTGTAGTGGAACCATTGCCAGTAGAAATAGATCGATACGATCGCCCATAGGCCTGCGACCGCGGCGACGATGCCGGTGGTAATGGCGACCAAGGGAAGCAGACCGAAGATCAGACCGCGCGAAGCCTGGAAGCTCTTCCCGTCGAAGCAGAGCCTCGTATAGGTCGAGATCACGTGGTGGTAGCCGAGAAACCACAGGTCGAAGAGCAGGATCGGCCAGAACAGCGTCGGTTTCCAGACGATGACCAGTCCCGTCAGGATGGCGACCGCGAGTATACCTGCAATGAAGGACAGGTCAAAGCGGCGACTCCGAAGCCAGCGTGTCTGCGCCCCGGGCGTGGACGATAGCGTAGCCGCCCCGGGCCCCGGCACGTGTTGAACCGCCTCACCGGCTGTTGGCATGATACGACGCACAAGCCCCAGCGTATTGTCGTCGTCGTTACCGATTCGATAACAACCGATTTATGGAGCGGGCTCGGCGTGTCGCGTGATGCCCGCGTTGTGCTTAACAGGTTAGCTTAAGGCCTTTGCTCGCGGGCGCGCTTTAGTCTAGTTCCGCCTGTCCAGCTTACCGGGGATGGCCGCCACGCCGTTGGCTTTGTCGTCTATCTCGGCGACGTGCACGCCGACAATAGTCCACGCCTTCCCGTCGCGCATCAGGAGGGGGGCTCCGCTCACGCCATGGCTGCCCATGCAGTCGTGACGCAAGAGCAGACGCCCGGCACGATCGGCCGCCCGGCCCACGATTCGACACTCAGGGCCGGCGGCGAGAATCAGCGGATGCGTATAGTTGTAGCCTGCAAGCGTGACGGTCGCCCCGACCGCTGGCGGCTGCCCGCGAATGGTTAGGACGCGGTCCGGCGTACCGAGCGCTCTGTCGAGCGTCAGCAGCGCCCAGTCGCTGCCGCGCGTCCGCGATATATCGGCGGGATTGAAGCCGGATGCGGTGGTGAAGCTCGTCACCAGCGCGTGATCGGCATACCGCTCGAACTCATAGCCGAGCAGGAAATTCAGCGACGACGGCGGGAAGTACCGCCCGGTGCGGGGATCGACCAGGCAGTGTGCGGCGGTCAGCACTGTCCGCGGCCCGACCAGCACACCCGTGCATGACGAAAACAGTCGATCTACCGTGCCCTGCAGCTTGCCGACGGCGCGCCATGGGGCCTGGCCGGGATCCACTCGGACCCATGCCCCGGGCACGGCAAGGAACGGCGGCAGCTGGGTGTTGGGCGCGCCCGCCGCCCGATCCTCGGCTGCCATTGTGGGACCCGCCAGCGTCAGTACCAGCGCGGCGATCAGGCGTTGTCGTCGCGGCCAGAACACGGTCGAGCGCTCCGAATTGGCACGCGTTTGCGGCCGGTTAAGTTGACGATGCCGGGCGGCCGACCGCGCACCGGCTGCTAGTTCGCTATCGACGCCATCAACTTGTCGCCCTCGACGGAATGCACGACCTCGCTCAGGGCAGCGACGACGTCCGCATCGTACCGGTCGGGGTTTTTCGTGAGAACGTCCAGCGCCTCATCCGACGTCAGGCGGTGGCGATACGAGCGCGGCTCGATCCGCGCGCAAAACACGTCGCAGGCGGCCAAAATGCGGCCGAGGATGCCGATCTGCTCGCCCTTGAGGCCCTTCGGGTATCCGCTGCCATCGAGCCGTTCGTGCATCTGCGCAACGACTTCGACCACTGGAAGTTCGAAATCGACGCCCGACAGGATGGCAACGGCGTGATCGACGTGCGTCTCCATGATCTTCAATTCTTCGGGCGAGAGGCGGCCCGGTTTGGCCACGATCTCTCTTGGGATCGCAGTCTTCCCAACCTGGCTTAACGCGGCGGCGATCTCGACCGTCAACACGTCGCGCTGCGAAAGCGTGAGCCGCCGCGCGACGGCGCCGCCAAAACGTTGGACGCGCAGCGAATGGCCGGCGAGGTATGAGTCGACGGCCTCGATCGTTCGCATCAACGCACGAACCATCTGCTCGACCGCGCGTTGGCGGCGCCTTTCGTTTTCGACGATGTCGGTTACGTCGCGCGCGACGGAAATAATGCCCGAAACGGACCCGGCTGCGTCGATGAACGGGACCTTTGAGATCTGAAAATGATGAAGTTTGGAACCGAGGTAGATTTCCTCATCCGAGGTTACGACGGTGCCTGCCCGCAGCGCCGATTCGTCCTGCAGGCGCAAACGGTCGGCCGTGCCGCGGCCGAACAATGCGGAATCGTCGAGACCGACGATCTTCTCGGTGTCGCGGCCGATGGCAGCTTCGAAGGCCTTGTTCACGTAGATATAGGCGCCGGTCGTCGCCTTGAGCCCAATCAGCTCGTGGACATTGTTCAAGATGCTGTCCAGCAGGCGCTTCTGGGCATTGATCTGTGCGCTCAAGTCGCGGAACTGAATCGCCAGCGCCCGGGAGTGCTCGTTGGCCTGACGCCACCACAAGGCGACAAAGCCCACGACGAGCACGGTCGCGACCAACGTTGAAAACGCGATCATCGACCATCGATAGGCGTTGAGCGGGGCCTCCGCGCGCTCGCGATCCATCTCGTGAACGATCAGCCAAGGCATGTGAGCGACCGGCACACCGGTGGAATACACACTTCGGTTTCCGTCCACGGCCGTGCGCGCGCCAAACGCGATGGGTTGGACATCACGCGGGAGGAACCCGGCGCTGATTTCACGAATGTAAGGCACGCGCGCCGGATCGATCTCATACGCCTTGCCGTCGACGACTTGGACCAGCCGCGTTCGCTCGCCGGTTTGATACAGCGGAGAGGGTGCGAGAATCTGTGCCAGCCGGGTTGATACCGGCATTGTCAGAAGAAGCGCCCCCGTGACGGCCGGCTGGTTGCTGTTGTCTCGCTGAGGCGGAGCGATGGGCAGAATCACGTCCATCACCAAGCCATCGACGGGCGATGGTCGCGCCGGCGTCACCACCCTCTGGCCGATCTGGTAAACCCGCATGGCCGCGTTCCTCTGCGGCTCGGTGAGCTGCGGCGCTCCGGCGCTTGCGAGGGTCGCACGGCCGGCGCGATCGATGAGGTACACCCCGATCACGTGTTCCTGCTTCGCCAATTCCGTCATGGCCTGCACCATGTACGGCATTTGCGCTGCGAGAGCGGGGTCTGCGCTCATGCTTTGGCCGGAAATGTCCACCTCGGTCGCGAACAACCGGAACAGGTCGCTCTGCGCGAGCCTGCGGCCGACGGCGCCGAGATCATCCAGCCAAGTTTCGATGACTTGCGTGCGCAGGCCGGCGAAGACCGCGGCCCGGCTCTCCAATTCGCTGAAAAGCTGCCGCTCGCGCTGCTGGGTCGTCATCAGCACGACGACGACGGAGGCGATGACGAGCAAGGCGACCAGCAGCGCGGCCCGCAGGACGAGCCGGCGCGTCTGCGGCTGAACCTCCGCGAGCGACGACGACAGGAGTCGGCTCAAATCAGCTTCGTGCGTCGTTTCGGTCATCGCCTCTCCCCGGTTGCGTCCAGCGTGGGAAGCGGCACAAGGGGGGCAATGGGCGCCATGATATGCGCCCACCGCGTCGTTTCGTTCACCGAATACTGCGGAACGTAGAAGCTGATGCGATCGTCCGTCAGCACGGCGTCGTAAAGACTGTCCATGATATAGAATTTTTCATCCATGCGCACCGCGAGCACCGCATGCGGAAGGTTTCTCAACGTATCCATGACGACGACCATCCGTAAATCGTCGTTTTGAAATCCGAGCAGGCGCAGGGAGACGAATTTTATGATGGCGTAATCCTCGCAGTCCCCGGACCGACGCAAGAATTCGAGCGGCGATGCCCAGTAGTCCGACGTGCCGTAATTCTCGCGGTCTTCCTTGTACGGCCATCGATTCAGGTAGAGATTCAATTCGATCAGCTGCGTCATCCGATCAAGTCCCTCGAGGGACTTGATCTTGGCAATCCATCCCACGGCTGCCGGGAACGGACAATTTGCGTAGGCTGTCATGCAAGCGACGTAAACCTTTTCCTCGTCGGCGATCCGCCGCAGCGCACTCATCCACCGTGGCAACGCCGTCAGGTTTTGGGCGCGAAATTCGAACGAACCGAACAGTCCGCGAAGCGCCTGCAGAACCTGCTTGTCCGCCTGCGCCAGCACCGCCGGCGCCAGGACGCTCGCGACCACCCAGAAAGCGATTGCGTGCCGGAAGATTCGTTTCGTAAGCGACATTATCGTTCACGGAGGGCTCGTTCTCGCGCCTTGAGAATCGGTTTCAGCAGGTAATCCAGCACCGACTTGTGCCCCGTCAGGATATCGACGGTGGTGACCATGCCGGGAATGATCGGAAGCGGGTTCGGTTCGACCCCAAGGTGATTTTTGTTCGTCCGGACGATGATCCGGTAATAGCTTTCGTTCTTGCGGGTGGTGTCCTCGTCGGTGATCGTGTCGGCGCTGATGCGCTCCACCTTGGCCTTCAGCCCGCCGTAGATCGAATAGTCGTAGGCGGTGATCTTGACGATCGCTTCCTGGTTGGGGCGGATGAAGGCGATGTCCTTAGGCCGAATCTTCGCCTCCACGAGCAGGGTGTCGTCGAGCGGCACGATCTCCACCAGGTCCATGCCGGGCTTCACGACGCCGCCGATGGTGCGCAGCTTCACCTGTTTGATGATCCCCTTCACGGGCGAGCGGACTTCGGTGCGCTCCACCCTGTCGCGCGCCGCGGCGAGCGTTTCCGACAGCGTGGCAACCTCGGTTTGGCGCTGCGTCCTGTCGCGCTGTGCCTCGGAGAGGAATGTCTGGATTTTCTCCTGAATTCGGCTGTTCGCCTCCCGCTGCGCCGCCTCCGCACGCGGAATATTCAGCCGGGCGCTATCGCGTTGGCTCTCGACATCCACGAGCTGACGCTGCAGCGTTATAATATCGACCTGCGATACCACGCCGCTTGCGACCAACGGCGCATTGATCCTTATCTGTTCGCGAAGCAGCTTGGCGCTGCGCTCGAAGTAGTCGGCCTTGCTTTTGAGATCTGCGAGCTCCTGCTCGCGTTGCATGACCTGCTGCTGAAAGACCGAGATCTGCGCCTGCAGCTCGCCTTGTCGCGCCATGTACAGATTGCGCTCGGATTGCGCCAAGTCCGGACGCTCGGACAGCAATTCGGGCAGGAACTGCAATTGCTCCTGATTGGTTTCCGCGGTCAACCGGGCGTACGCGGCGAGCGCGCCCATATATTTTGTCCGTACCTCGCCGAAGCTACCGGCGGCGGTCGTGTTGTCGATGTTCAGCAGGATTTGGTCGCGTTCCACGATATCGCCTTCGTCGATGAGAACCGACTTCAGAATTCCGCCCTCGAGATTCTGCACCACCTGAATCTGGCTGGACGGAATGACGCGACCCTCGCCGCTCGTAACCTCGTCCATCACGGCCAGGTACGACCAGATCAGCCCGACGAGGAGGAAGACCGCGACGGCGATCAGCAGCCCCTGGCTTATGATGTGCGGACCGCGATGGATCGCGCTGACGCGCTCGGACACGAAGTCGAGGTCGTCCCATGCCTTTACCGTGCTCATGTCGGCGAGTCCTCGATCAGCGTCGATACGCGCGCTCAGCCCGCGGCCGTGCGGATTTCGCCCTGGTTGAGCGCCCGCAAAACGTCGTCGCGGCGGCCGTCGGTCACG
>JBGOTP010000315.1:0-5992 GCA_041476545.1 Vicinamibacteria bacterium
ATACCGATGCCCTTGTCGCGCACGCGAAGCGCGATCGTCGTCTGGTCCGTCTGCTCCAGTTCAACCGCAACCCGCACCTCAGGCCCCGAGTACTTGATCGCGTTGTCCACGAGATTCGAGACGACTGCCCGCAACTCGTCCTCGTCTCCGAGCACCCGCGGCGCTTCGCCTGGAGTCAACGCCTCCCTGGCCTCTCGGTAGGTCAGCGCTTCCGCGGGAAGGCGATAGCGGGTTCTCGCGAGCGCGAGGCACTCCTGCACGAGCGCACTGAAATCCACGGGCCGGCGATGCCCATGACGGACGCGCGCGCCGATTTGCCCGGCACGCAACACCTGCTCGATGGTGCCGAGCAGCCGATCGCTGTCCTCGAGCATCGTCTGGTAAAACGCCTGGCGCTTCCCCTCGTCCACTTGACGATTCTGCAGGGTCTGCAGGTAGAGCTTCAGCGACGCCACGGGCGTTTTCAGCTCGTGGGTCACCGCGTTGATGAACGCCTCGTGCTGCTCGTTCCGCCGGATTTCCCGAACCAGAAAGATCGTGTTGAGCACGACGCCGGTGATGATGAGTGGGAAAATCAGGACGCCGAGGAGCAGCAGGCCCGCCTGCCGCCAGTTGACAATGACCCAACTGATGTTGAGGGCAACGGCTCCCCCGACCAGGACCGCGCCAAGGACGATGAAGACGACCGATCTCCGGCGGCCGCCGGACCGTATGTTCACGCCATCAAGGATAAGCGAACGCGGCTAGGCCGCGACTTCTTCCTCGGATGCATCGCTCACCCTGGCCATGCGTACGTCCCAGACGAGGCCGAGCACCCGGAGCAGCTTGAGTTCGAGCCAGGTGGGGTCGAACTCGTACCAGGCCAGACCGTGACGCGCGGAGGTCGGATGCGCGTGATGGTTGTTGTGCCACCCCTCGCCAAACGTGAGGAGCGCCACCCACCAGGTGTTGCGCGAATCGTCGGTCGTGGCGAAGCGCCGGCGGCCCCACATGTGCGTGGCCGAGTTCACCAGCCAGGTCGAGTGCAGGCCAACGACGACGCGGAGGAAGATGGCCCAGTTCACGAGACCCCAGCCGCCAATGCCGAGGAGCGCGAATCCGATCACGGTCAGCGGCACCCAGTGGTAGGTCGTGAGCCAGCGATAGAAGGCATCCTTGCCGAGGTCGGGCGCATAGCGCGCCATGCGGGCCGTGTCGTTGTGCTGCGCCTCGCCGAACATGATCCAGCCCATGTGCGCCCAGAATCCGTTGACGCGCGGCGTGTGCGGATCTTCGACCCGGTCGGAATACTGATGGTGCAGGCGGTGCGTGGCCACCCAGAAGATCGGCCCGCCCTCGAGCGTGAGCGTGCCGCAGACAGCCAGGAAATAGTCGAACAGCTTGAAGGTCTTGAACCCGCGGTGGGTGTGCAGCCGGTGGTACCCCATGCTGATGCCCAACCCGACCGACACCCAATATAAGAACAGGGCAACGCCGAGGTTCGTCCAGCTGAAGGACCAGAACGCCGCCGCGGCCTGGATGTGGAACCAGACCAGAACGATGCAGGTGACGACGCTGACCGTGCTATAGCGGGACGCCGGCGTAGAACTCGTAGAACCTGCGGCACCCGTAGGCCCGATCTCCAACTCGGGCGCTGTCGATGATGATGGCGACGCGAGACTATTCATAGGACCCAGCGTACCGAACCTCGCGACGGGCCACTGTAAGACTTCCGTAATACCTGAGGACAATCGGTTTATAGGCAACGGCGTGGTCGTGCGGAATCGTGTATCACTGGGCAGAGCACGGTCCAACCCTGCAGAATGCCTTGAGTGTGATCATATTTTGAATCATACTCTCGCCATGGGTTCCGCTGAACGTGTGACAGTCACGCTATCCACTGAACTGGTCGAGGGCATCGATCGTCTGGAACGGAACCGGAGCCGTTTCATCGCCGAAGCCGTCGAGCGGGAATTGGCTCGACGTCGCCGTGAAGCGCTCCTCGCCTCGGTCGGCAGTCCCCATCCCGAAACGGCGGAACTCGCGGATGCAGGGCTCGGCAATTGGACTTCCGACCTGCCGGACGAGGAAGGCCTCGTCGATCTGGCTGGTGGAACGGCTGTTCGCTGGGTTGACGGACAGGGCTGGGTGAGGGAGTGAGGGAATCGACGTGCAGAACTCAGAGTGAAGATTGATCGAGGCGCCGTCGTGCTCGTCGAGCTTGATCCGACAGTGGGTCACGAGCAGCGAGGTACACGGCCGTGCATCGCCGTGAGCGATCCGTCCGTTAACGCGGATCAACGCTTCCCCCTCATCGCGGTGGTCCCAATCACCGGCAGGGCTGGCGTCGGCGCCCTCTATCCTTCTCTGTCGCCAGGCGCGAGCGGCATCGCGAAGGCGTCCTACGCCCTCGTCGATCATCTCCACTCGATCGACAAGCGTCGCATCCGCCGGCTCTTCGGACAGGTGTCGTCGAACGAACTCGCCAGCATCGATCAGGGGCTCGAACTATTTCTCGGCCTCGGCGGGGCGCCCCTCTCCTGATGCAAGTGGCGCTTCGCGCCGGCCCTGGTGACGCCATTGGTGGAATCATCGATAATCGCGGATACAGGGAGTCGAAAAATGCGACAAGGGATCGTGGCAGCGATTATGGGTCTCGCCTTCGCTGGCGCGGCGGTGGCCGCTCCGGTCAAGGTCACTGGCGGACAGATTGAGGGCAAAGTCGAGGATGGCCTGACCATCTATCGCGGCATCCCGTTCGCTGCCCCGCCCGTTGGGCGGCTGCGCTGGAAGCCGCCGCAAGCGGTTCCAGCCTGGGCCGGCGTCAAGCGGACGGTTGAGTTCGGCCCGGCCTGTATGCAAGGCACGCGGACGCTGTTCCCCGAAGACGCCGTCCAGAGCGAGGACTGTCTCACGCTCAATGTCTGGACCCCGTCGACGACATCGACGTCTAGCGGGCGCCTGCCGGTCATGGTGTGGATCTACGGCGGCGGCTTCACTATGGGATCGACGCGACCGCCGCTCTATTCAGGCGCCAACTTCGCCAGACAGGGCGTGGTGCTCGTCTCGATCCAGTACCGGGTCGGCCGCTTCGGCTTCTTCGCCCATCCGGCCATCACCAGGGAAGACCCGAATGGCCTGAAGGGCAACTACGCGATCATGGACCAGATCGCCGGCCTGCAGTGGGTGAAGAACAACATCGCCGCCTTTGGCGGCGATCCGCGCAACGTCACGATTTTCGGCGAGTCCGCCGGTGGCGTGTCGATCCACGCGCTGATGGCGACGCCCGCCGCGCGTGACCTGTTCCAGAAAGCGATCTCGGAATCGGGCTTCGCCCGTTCGATCGGCATCACGATGCAGGCCGCCGAAGCGCAAGGATCGACCTTCGCGCAGGGCCACAACATCACCGGCGATGGACCGGCGTCCGCTTCGGCGCTTCGCGCGCTGTCGGCCGACGATGTGCTGGCGCAGGGCACGCCGGGCGGCCGGGGAGACGGACGAGCGGGCGCCGCTGGACGTCCTGGCGCTCCGGCCGCCGCCGGACGGGGATCATCGGGCGCACCGAGCGCAGCACCGGCGGCTCAGAACGGACCGCCCCAACCCGGCGGCGCGCCGGGCGGGCTGCCCTATCCGATCATCGACGGCAAACTGTTCCCCGATCAGATCACGCAGATCTTCGAACAGGGCAAGCAGGCGCACGTGCCCTATCTTGCGGGCGGCAACAGTTACGAGGCGAGCTTGTTCAGCCAGGTGCGCGCCCAGCCGCAGGCCGCCTTCGACCGCACAGGTGATGGCTCGCGCGCCGCCGCGCTCTATGTGACCGGCGAGCGGGACGCGGGTCTCGGCGCACTCGATATGACAACCGACCTGCAAGTGACCGAACCCGTCCGATATCTCGGCCGGCTGATGGCCAAGGTCGGGCAGCAGGCGTACGCCTATTACTTCTCCTATCTTCCGGCCGACCGGCGCGCAACCGTTCCCGGCGTCTCGCATGGCGGAGAGCTGGGGTACGTGTTCGGCGTGCTCGCGCCTACCGCGACAGCGGAAGCCAAAGCACTTTCCCGCGACATGAGTGCGGCCTGGGTGGCCTTCGCCAAGACCGGAAACCCCAGCATCACCGGCGGGCCGCGCTGGGAGCCGGTCGGCAAAGACAGCTACGCCTACATGGAGTTCGGCGCAGACGGTCCGAAGCTTCGGCGCGATTTCTTGAAGCCGAAGCTCGATTTCATCTCGGGCCTGACGGACAAGCACTGATGTAGTTGATCGAATGGCGCGCGCACTTGTGCAACGGTCGCTCGGCTTCTTTGCCATCGCTCTTGCCGGCGTGTTTGCCGTCGCGCTTTGCGTCGTGAGTGGCGGCGCGATCGCGCAGTCCCAGACGGGCGGGACGACGGCCCAGCCAAGCGCGGAAGTCGGTCGCACGATCGACGTCGGGCGCACGGGGTGGGCGGTCAAGCGGCCCGTCATCGCCGCGGCCTGTCCCGACGGCTGCCCCTGGGGTGAGTTGGGCCAGTTCGTACAGGAGTCCATGAAGGATCTCGGCTACGACGCGATCCTCTGTCTCAACTGCAACCGCGCCGAGGGCCCGCGCATCGTGGGCAAGCACGCTTTTCCGCCGGCGCTGCAGGCCTCGGACCTCCGCGTTGGCACCGACGTGCGCGTCAACGCGCCCATCGATTTCGGCATCACCGAAAGCAGCTTTCTGGCCAGCGCGTATCGCGGAACCGGAGCCTACGCCGCGGACGGCCCGTACAAGAACCTGCGTCTCATCGCCCGGATCGAGGACCCGTATGCGTTGTTGATCGCCGTCAAGGCCGACAGCGGCATCACGGACCTGGCGCAGATCGTCCAGCGCAAGTTACCGGTGAAGATTCTGTCGAGTGGCGAGGCGGCGACGACGGCGCTGAACTACTACGGCTTGACGCGCCAGGCGGTGACGTCGTGGGGCGGCCAGATGGGCGCGGCCATGGGCTCGAATGGCGACACGGCCTTCGACGTCATCATCAGCGATCTGGCGACGCCTGCCCTGAACCCCGAGTCCGCGTACTGGACGACGCTCAGCCAGAAATTCGATCTGCGTTTTCTGGATATTCCGGAACCGCTGCTTGCGCAGTTGGCCAAGCTAGATGGCGCCGAACTGATCACGGTGCGGTGGGGCTTCCTGCGCGGCGTGGATCATCCAATCAAGACCATCGGCAAGTCGGGCGAGGCCGTCTTCGCCCGCGACGATACGCCCGATCAGGCGGCCTACGACATCGCCAGGGCCATCGACGACCACCGGTTGGCCCTGCGCTGGTTCATCCGGCCCTACTCCTACGACTCGCGGACGGTGGCGCGGAATTTCGACGTGCCGTTGCATCCGGGTGCGGCGCGTTACTACCGCGAGAAGAGCTATCTTCGATGAAGGTCCGGCTAAAGCCGGACACCACGTACGTGAAGAGACGATCACCGCGCCGAGACTGCGGCCACAAGCTGCACATGAATCCCGTCGGGATCGACGAAGTGCACTTCTCCTGGCCGGCCACCGTCGTTCGGCTCGATGCCGCGCTGGCGTAGCGCGCGCTCGGCCGAGGCCGCGGAGAAATCCTTTACGGCGATGGCGAACCGGTCCATGCCTGCCCCGCCTGCCGGGCCTCCGGCGCCCACGCGGGCGGATGCATCGGACGCCGTGCGCGGGATCAGGCGAAAGACGGAGTCGCCGAACTTGAAGGCCCGAGCATCGCGAGTGCCGGCAGGCGTTATGTCGCCGCCGAACACGGTGGACCAGAACTCGGCGGTCTTGTTCAGGTCGGCCACACGCAGCGTGATCTCGCGGATCGCGACGGCCGCGAACGGCGCGGGCCCTGTCGCCGGTTGGTCGCCTGCCTTCGGTTTGGCCTGAGCCGGCGGCACTGCTGGCTTGGAGACGCCCGCGTCGTTTCTAAGCTGATAGATCATCCCGTCGGGATCGCGCAGCCAGCCGCCGGTGCCCGACACCATTTCAATGCCGTGATCTTTGGCGGTTGCCGTCGCG
>JBGOTP010000316.1:0-5991 GCA_041476545.1 Vicinamibacteria bacterium
GAAGCTGAAGGCGGGCCGCCCGTACGCGAAAGAGAAGACCGGCCTGATCCGCGTGCCGGCCTCGGTCGGCGGCGTGTCGGTCGAAAACCTGATCGAGATTCCCACCGAGTACGACCCCGCGAAGAAGTGGGAGCTGCGCGTGCAGCTGCACGGCGGCGTGGGGCGCGAGCCGCAGGCAGGCCGGCAGCCGCAGTCGTTGCGCATCCCCGGCGAAAGCCAGATCTACATAGAGCCGCAGGCGTCCGAGGACGCAGCCTGGTGGCACACGAGCCAGGTGGACAACATCCTCGGGCTCCTCGACAGCGTGAAGCGCAAGTACAACGTCGACGAGACGCGGACCTACATCACGGGTATCTCTGACGGCGGCACCGGCGTCTACTTCTTCGCGATGCGCGAGCCCAACGCGTGGTCCGCGTGCCTGACGCTCAACGGCCATCCGCTCGTCCTCGCGAATCGCGAGGCGCGCATCGAGGGCAACCTGTACCTCGGCAACCTCGCCAACTGCCCGCTCTACATCGTCAACGGCGATCACGATCCGCTGTATCCGGCCGATTCGGTCGCGCCGATCGTCGACGCGATGCGCCACGCCGGCGTGTCGCCGATCTTCCGCGTGAAGGAGAACTCGCAGCACAATACGAGCTGGTGGCCGGAGGAGCGCGCGCCGTACGAGAAATTCGTCCACGACCATCCGCGCGCGGCGAATCCGGATCGGCTGTCGTGGGAAACCGACCGCACGGACCGGTTCAATCGCCTCCGGTGGCTGATCATCGACAAGCTGGGCGTGAGGAAGTCCGACCAGGGCCTCGAGGACGTGAACGTATTCCCGCGCCCGCGGAGGGTTCCCACGGGCCGTATCGACATCGAGCGTCACGGCAATGCATTCGAGGCAAAAACGCGCGGCGTCAGCGACCTCACGCTGCTGCTCTCGCCGGACGCGATCGATTTCACCAAGCCGGTGCAGGTGACCGTCAACGGCGCGCCCGCATTCAGCGGGATGGCGAAGAAGGACGTCGCGACCCTTCTGAAATGGGCCGCGCGCGACAACGATCGAACGAGTCTCTACGGCGCCGAGCTGCACGTCGCGGTGCCGTAAGTGCCTCTTCCGCCCGACGCCGTGATCCGCCGCGCGACAAGGGCGGATCTCCCCGCGCTCGGCACGCTGGGCGCGTGGCTCCTCCGCACGCACCACGCCTTCGATCCCCAGCGCTTCATGGCGCCGCGCGACGATCCCGAGACAGGCTACGCCTGGTTTCTCGGCACGCAGCTCATGGAAGACGACGTCGCCGTGTTCGTCGCCGAACGCGGCGGCAGGGTGATCGGCTACGTCTACGCCGGCCTCGAGCCGCAGTCGTGGAAGGAGTTGCGCGAAGCGGCAGGCTTCATCCACGACGTCGTTGTTGCGAAGGAAGGGCAGCGACTCGGCATTGCGAGTGCGCTGCTCGACGCTGCCTGCGCGTGGCTAGGTTCGATCGGCGCGCCGAGGGTGGTGCTCTGGACGGCAGACAAGAACGAGGGGGCGCAGCGGCTTTTCACGGGTCTCGGCTTCCGGCGGACGATGATCGAGATGACGCGCGAGCTGGACTGAGGTCGGGCGCCCAGAGGGCGCGCCACGTAATCGATAACGGACATAACGGTCTGAGTGTATAAGGATGCGCCGAGTTCTGACGCGAAGACCGACCAGTGGAATCTCGGCTGAACGAGCGGAGAACACCATGATGAATTTGACGAGAGGACGCGCGACCGGGATCGCCGTCGTGCTTGGCCTGTGCCTGGGAATCGCGGGCTCGCTGCCCGGGCAGGTCACAGCCCAATCGAAGCCGGCCGCCAAAATCCCGCAGTTCAAGTACGACCCGTTCTGGCCCAAGCCACTGCCGGACGGATGGGTGCTTGGCTCGGTGGGCAGCGTCTGCGTCGACGCACAGGATCACGTGTTCGTCCTGACCCGCGGGTTGCCGGAGCTCAAAGAGCAGGGCCTGGCCACACCAGCGCCGCCGGTGCTCGAATTCGACGTCGACGGCAACCTGGTCAACTCGTGGGGCAATCGCGACGTGATGGCGAAAACCCAGCACGGCTGCTTCGTCGACAAGCAGGGTAACTTCTGGACCGCGGGCAACAACGACGGCATCGTGCAGAAGTACACGCACGACGGGAGCAAGCTGCTGCTGCAGATCGGAACCAAAGGGGTGATGGACAGCGCGGACGGCACCGCGATGGGCGTGGGGTTGAATGCGAGCCGTACGTCGCTGTTCAAACCGACGCAAATTGCGGTCGACCCGGGCAACGGCGAGATTTACATCTCGGATGGTTACGGGAACAAGCGCGTCGTCGTGTTCGATCGCGACGGCCACTACCTCCGGCAATGGGGCCGGCAGGCGACCCAGGCCGAGACCGACGCGGGCGTCGGCGGGGTCTTTCTGAGCCCCGTGCACTGCGTGGTGATCGGCAACGACGGCCTGGTGTACGTCTGCGACCGGCTTGGCGACAGGGTCGAAGTGTTCGACAAGATGGGGACGTTCAAGAGGAACATTCGCATCGAGAGCAAGACCGCCCATCGCACGGGCTCCGCCAACGCCGTCGGCACCGCCGGGTGGGTGAGTTTCTCGCCCGATCCAGCCCAGACGTTCATGTATGTCGCCAACGGCGCGGACAACGTGATTCATATCCTCGACCGTGCGACAGGACAGGTGCTCGGGAAATTCGGCCGGTCGGGCAACCAGAGCGGTGACTTTACCGATCCGCATGGCATGGCCGTCGACTCGAAGGGCAACGTCATCGTCGGTGAAGTGCCGTATGGCGGGAAGCTCCAGATGTGGAGAGCGGTCCGTCGGTAGGGCGGGCGTCACCCCGCTCATCACCCGACGTTCGTAGAGACGGACCTTCCCGCCTTCGCTGAGAGCTTCGGCGGGCAAGCCTACGCGACGAGGAGTCTGGCTCGGCGCCGACTGCGTCGCTGCTCCTTCACCACGATCTGAACGTCGCTTCCAAGCAGCACCAGGAATGCACGCTCTTCGACGGGCTGCGGCCAATGTCGTGTCCCGCTCGACATGGGCGGGCTCACAATCGGCGCGGGGATCGACGACGAGTCAACGCCCCAGCCAGAGCCCGCGTCCGCCGCAAGCGCAAGCGAAGAGGTTCACCCTGGAACGCGGAGCCGTGGGCGCACACGAGCGCGACTCTATTTCGACGGCGCGAGTTTTCCTGTCTTCGCGTCGATTGCCGAGAGATACCCCTGGTCCACTCTGTTCGTGCCGAAGTAGCTCACCGTCTCGGAGATCGAGAAAATTCTTCCGCCATAGATCAACTCGGCTGAACCCAGTCCCTTCGCGGACCATAACTGCTTGCCCGTGACTGCATCAAGCGCGTAGAGAGGCTCGCTGCCCGCATAGACGACTCCATCATGTATCAGCACAACGTCGGGGGAGCCGCTCACGCCCTTGGACCACTGTTCCTGCCCCGTGGAGAGGGCAAGCGCGTGAAGCGTGCCTTTCCGCGCCAGTGAATCTTTGCGAGTCACCACGTAGACGTGTCGGTCGTCCGCCCGGAGTTTGTCGGCAATCGCATCCGCGCTGAAAGCCCAGAGCTGGCGTCCTGTTTCCAGTCCAAAGGCCAACAGACTTTTGTCAGTGGCCAAGTAGACCGTGTCACCTCCGATCAGAATCGGCGGCGTGTCCCATAGACGCTCCGCGCCGACCATCCACTTCACCTGCCCGTCGGCCGCATCGACCGCGTACAGCGTTACACCGTGGGTCGATGAAGAAAACGTCGCGAAACACACAAGCCCCTTTGCCCTGACCGGCGCCGTGATGCCTGTGATCCCCGTGCCCCACCAAGGTCTTCACCAGCCACTTCCTCTCGCCGGTGAGCGCCTCCACGGCGTGGAGGCCGCCCTCGGTTACGAAGTAAGTAGTGCCATCCTTGAGCACGGCAGCCGGGATTGGATAAGGTCCGCTAAGGGATGCCATCCCGCCGCCAGCCTCATACGACCATTTCTTCTTCCCCGTCGCGGCGTCGATGGCATAGAACCGGTGGTCGCCTGCGCCGATAAAGACCGTCCCATTCGCGACCGCTGGCGTCATGTCCACTCTTCTTCTTCCCTCTCTCCGTAGCTGTTCCGCGAAATTCTCAGCTACGTCGATCGCGCTGCTACCAGGGGGCACGGTTAGCACTTGGGCACTGGAGGTCGCGGGCGAGAGGTTTTCCCCAGTCTGAAAGCGCCACTTGGTGTCCCCAGTCACGGGGTCCAGGGCGTAGACCGCACCATCAGCCGATCCCACCTACAGGACGCCATCGACAATGACGGGACTCGAACCACTCCCGTCAAGCTTGACCCTCCAGCCTGGGGTCGGCTGGGAGCCAGATGACTGGGCCTGCGCGCGATCAGCCCCACAGTTCGAATGGCGAAAAAAGTCTTGCAAGCGGGCCGGGTGGTCGTCGAATGGCGGGCTGAGGACGGAAAATGGCGCGCCACGGTCCTCGAATGGTGAGGTGTGGATGGAAAACAGCGCGCGATGGTCGTCAAATCACGGGGCGACACGTGCGGTGAGCGATGGTGGCGTCGCGGGCAGCACGGAGCGCGGCCGCGGATCGCGAATCGGCGGCGGCTCGATGGTCGGTCCGCTCGGGCGCAGCAGATCAAAGAGGTAGATGGTTCCTGGAATCCGATACGCGCGGTAGGCGAGCGCCGGCGCCATCCGTAGATCGCCCAGCTTGTTGCTCCCCGCGAACCGGCGCGTGAACACCGGCATCTCCCAGTCCTCGACCAGCACGTATGGATGCCGCCCCTGCAGTTGCAGCCAGTCAACCGCGCGATCGAGCCACGCCTCATCGAGCAGATCGAATCTCATCGTCGCGCGACCCGCGTAGTAGCGCACCGAGCCCACGTGCATCGACGCCAGAATCATTGCCGAGGGCTCCGTCTGCGCTTCAACGAGCTTCGCAATCGTTGCGTAGCGGCGCTCGCCCTCATCGGCGGTGAAGACGTTACGCCGTGCGGTCACCGTGAGGCCATTAATCCCAAGCGCGAGCATCGCTATGACCGTCAGCTCGCGTCCCCATTTCACGCGCCCATCAAATAGCCACGCAATGCCCGCGGCGGTTCCGATGAACATCGCCGGCCACGCGGGTAGCAGGAAGCGGAGAAACCACCACGCGTCGAACGCAGGGTAGACGGAGTAGAGCGCCCATACCGCGACCAGCACACAGGCGAGGAGCCGCGCGCCCGCGCGCGCCGCAGCGTCCGGCCAGACCCGCGCTGGAGCGATGAGCAGCGCGACCACTCCGATGGTCGCGAATGGAGTCTGCGTTTCGATGAACCAACGGGCGTACGACGCCAGCGTCGCCGGGATGTGTGCCAGCGAGAAGATTGCGGTCAGGTCGCCATAGCCGGACGACAGCGGCGAGCCGTAGAGCCAGTTATTGATCGCGGCAACCGCAAGGCAGCCGGGTAGCGCGCCGAGGGCGAATGCGACTGCGCGCCCGAAGGCGCGCGTCGCAGGGGCCGGCTTGAGCCGGCCCGCGAGTATCAGCCACACCGCGAGCACCGCCGCGATCGGCGCCAGGTTCGGGCGGATGAGAATCGCCACCGACGCTGCGAGCCCGGCCGCCACCGCGTTCGGAACTGTCAGGCCGAGAATCCAATATGTCGCCAGGGCCCAGGACGCCGCGGCGGGAACGTCGCTCATCTGCGACTTGAACATCATGAGGAAGGTCGGGCTCGTGGCGACCAGCCACGCGCCGCCAAGCCCGATCGAGTCCGATCCGAGCCTCCGCCCGATCAGGAACGTTGCCCAGACGAGCAGGGCGCCCGACAGCGGCGCAACGAGAAACGCCGCGGCGTGTCCTGCAACGCGCTTGAAGATCGCCATGAGCAGCGGCAGCCCGGGGCCGGTCACAGGAGTGATCGCGGTCTCGTTCGGCACCGTGCGATACCCGAGCGGCGTGAACGTGACGAGCGCATTCGGCCACGGCGCGGCGTCGGCGATCGGCACCGGC
>JBGOTP010000317.1:0-5978 GCA_041476545.1 Vicinamibacteria bacterium
CCACCGCTGCACTGAACGAACTCCTGTTTGACGAGGACCGGCGTGCCGCCCTGCGTGGCGCCGCGGCCGCGGCGCTGGCGAAATATTACTGGCCCCGAGCCGCCCGTGAGACGCTGGAAGTCCTGGAACGATGCGCGGTGACTGTTTGTTGACAGACCTGTCGATCATCATCGTCAGTTACAACGCGCGTGCGGACCTCGAGCGCTGTCTCGCGTCGATTCACGAGCATCGGCCGGCGTGCTCGCATGAAACGATCGTGGTCGACAATGCGTCGACCGACGGCAGCGCGGCCGCGGCCAGGCGATGGGCGGACGTGCACGTGATCGACGCGGGATCGAACGTAGGTTTCGCGGCCGGAAACAACATCGGCATACGCGCCAGCACTGGCGAGCACCTGCTGCTGCTGAACAGCGACACGCTGGTCCCGGCCGGTGCGATCGACGCGCTGATGAACACGCTTCGACAGCATCCCGACGCCGCCATCGTGGGTCCCCGGCTGGTCGATTCAGACCGACGCGCCGAGCTGTCGTTTGGCCGCATGCTCTCGCCCCTCAACGAACTTCGACAGCGTCGTCTCGTCCGCGGCCAGGAGAGGCGGGACCCCGCGGTGTCGCGATACGTCGAAGCGCTGACGCGCCGCGAGCAACGGCCCGACTGGGTCAGCGGGGCGTGCCTGCTGGTCCGTCGGGCCGACGCCTTTGCCGTTGGGCTGCTGGACGAGCGCTATTTCATGTACGCGGAGGATGTCGACTTCTGTGCAGCCATTCGCGCGCGCGGCCGGGACGTCCTGTTCACCCCGCGCGTTGAAGTCGTGCATGTGCGGGGCCGCTCCGCCGCAGCCAACCCCGCGGCGACCCATGCCGCATACGAGCGCAGCCATCTCGCCTTCTACGAGAAGCACCACCCACGGTTCGCTCCGCTGCTCCGTCTGTCGCGGTGGCTGAAGGCCCGCGGTCGGGGTTGAAGCCATGGGGCCCAGCCCCAGCCATGAGTGTCACGCCTGACCGGCGTCAGAATCGGATGTTGAATGTCGCCAGGTAACTGAAGCCGCCAAGATCCACCTTCGTTGCGCCGGCAAAATCCGCGGGGTTGATCTTCCCTGTTCCACTTTGGTGGCGAATCTCTCCTCCGATGTCCACGTTTCCAATGGGGACTCGCACGCCGCCAAGAATCAACGGCCCGGTAGCCCATCCACTTCCCACGAACCGGTCGTTAAACACTGTGTTATTGAAGTCGACGAAGTCGCCGGTCTCGGTGTATCGCCAGGACACGACGCTGACACCCGCGCCGATGTAGGGCTGGATATCCGCCCTGCGTCCGAACGGCAGCACCCGAAAGCTCGCCGTGAACGGCACGGTGCGAAGCTTGAGGCGCTGTTCGATTTCCGCGCCGTTGTCCTGCACGAGCTTGGCATAGGTGCTCGGAACGGTCTTCGCATACAGTCCCACGCCCAGACCCACTTCAGCCTGATCGGTGAGTGCGACGAGCCACTCAGCACCGACTGTCGCGCTCCTGAAGTCGTTCAGCCTGAACAGAAAGAACTTCTGGTCGTTGAGGAGAACGTCGCCGTTGACACGAGCGTCCTCACCACGTGGTACGAATCCACCGACGTACAGACTCAGCGATTGCTGAGCATACGCGGCCGAAGGGACTCCAAACGCCCCGACGAGCAGAACCATGGACAGCGACGACAACAGGCGACGCATGTGGCAACTCCTCGATGGATGGGTCTCAAACGACCCGCCGCTTTCCCGAGCGACGAAGCAGGAGCGATGCCACAACGGCCGACCGAAAGCGGTGAGAAAACTAAGGCCTGAACCTGGACTGTCTCTCGAAGGGGTCAATCGCGGCGTCGCGTTTAGTCGACAGTCGGAACGTGGCGACCGGTCCAGGGATGCCACGGCTCGATCACCTCCCGCATCTTCCCGTGTATCAACCCGTTGGTGGCCAGGATGTGACGGCCCCGGGAACTGAACGCGGTACCGTCCATCTTCGTGACCCGGCCGCCCGCTTCCGTGACGATGAGACTGCCGGCGGCCACGTCCCATGGCTTGAGGTCGCTTTCCCAGAATCCATCGATGCGGCCGGCCGCCACATAGCACAAGTCGATCGCGGCCGACCCAAGACGGCGCACGGCACGTGCCCGGCCGACAAACGCCCCAAACAGTCCCACAATCTCATCGACCCGGTCGTGCACGTCGTACGGAAATCCTGTGACGAGGAGCGCATCCACGAGATCGGTGGCGGTCGATACGTGTACCGGGCGACCATTGAGAAACGCTCCCTGGCCCCGTTCGGCTGTGAAGAGCTCTCTCCGCGTCGGATCGTAGACAGCCCCGACTTCACCCACACCATCAATCTCTAGTCCGAGCGACGCGCAGAAGATGGGGAGTCCGTGGGCAAAATTTGTCGTGCCGTCGATGGGATCAAAGATCCAGCAGGGCCCCGAGAGGTTCGCGGCGCTGCCGCCCAGCTCTTCGGCCAGCACCCCGTGATCCGGAAAGCGATCCGCGATGAGCTCGCGGAACATCCGCTCGACGGCGAGGTCCACTTCCGTGACAAGGTCGATGGTCCCCTTCTTGTCCACGCGGAGGTCACCACCGACCCGCGCCATCATGATGTCTCCGGCGCGGACGACGGCTTCAACAGCCGTGGCGAGGAAAAGGGGATTCAAGCCTTGACCGGATTTCCGGGAGCGCCGGCGGGCTGGACGCGCTTGGTCATGAGGATCTCCATTCCCCCTCCGGGTGCGCGCTGGAGACGGACTTCGTCCATGAAGCTTCTAATGAGGAAAATGCCCCGGCCGCTCGCCTTGAGCAGGTTCTCCGGCGCCATCGGGTCGGCCAGCGTTTCGGGGTCGAATCCGATACCCTGATCTCTGACTCGAATGGTCAGTGCGGGAGCCCGGTCGACGAGGTCGGTCTCGAACTCCACGAAGACCTGCTTGGCCGCGTCGTTTTCGTTACCGTGTTTGATGGCGTTGATGACCGATTCGCGGACGGCGACACCAATCCAATGGACGGACTCGTCGTCCAGGCCGAGTTCGCGAGCCACATGGTCGCCCACGATCTGCACAAGATCGAGCATCCCGAAGGCGCTGCTGAATTCCAACCGGACGACCTGCGGGCCCTGTCGGCCCTGTCGACGATGCTGCGCCATGGACGCCGTTGAATACCATCCCATCTCATGAGCGATGTCAAGCTGACTGACGTAGAATCGCCAGGGATGCCCTCATTGCCCGCCACCACCATTACGCCGTCCCGCCGGGTCAGCGGACGTCTCCGCGTCCCCGGTGACAAGTCCATTTCGCATCGTTACGCCATCCTCGCGGCCCTCGCGAGCGGAACCTCGCAGATCCGGAACTTCGCCCCCGGAGCGGACTGTCGCTCGACGCTGGCGTGTTTGAAGGACCTCGGCGTGAGTATCGGCGAGACCGGAGAGGCCATCACCCTGATGGGACGAGGATTCGGGGGCTTTCGTTCGCCGTCCGTCCCCCTGAACGCCGGAAACTCCGGAACCACGATGCGGATGCTGGCGGGCGTTCTGGCGGCTCAACCGTTCGTGACCCATCTCGTCGGCGACGAGTCGCTGTCCCGGCGGCCCATGCGCCGCGTGATCGCCCCTCTCGCGCTCATGGGGGCCCGGATCGAAGCCGTGGACGGGCACGCGCCACTGACGATCAATGGCACGCGCCTGCATGCCATCGCGTATCGGCCGGAGGTGGCGAGCGCACAAGTCAAGAGCGCGGTGCTTCTGGCGGGCCTCCACGCCGACGGTACGACATCGGTCACGGAACCAGCCCAGACCCGCGATCACACCGAACGGGCCCTGCGGGCTTTCGGATTTCAGGTCGGCGTCGAGGGCCCCACGGTATCCGTTGCGGGCGGCCAGCGGGCATCCGGTCAGACGTTGTCGGTGCCGGGCGACTTCTCCTCTGCCGCCTTCTGGATGGTGGCCGCCGCCGCTCTGCCGGGATCGCGCGTCGAGATCGAGGACGTGGGCCTCAACCCCACGAGGACCGGTCTGATTGACGTCCTCCGCCGGTTCGGCGCGCGCGTCGACGTGCGGGAAACGACCTCCGAGGCCGGCGAGCCCCGCGGCTCGGTCGTCGTCGAGGGCGACCGGACCGACGCCATCGAGATTGCTCCAGAGGAAGTCCCCGGCCTCATCGACGAACTCCCGGCGATTGCGGCCCTCGCCGCGCACAGCGGCTCCGTGCGCGTGAGCGGCGCGAGGGAACTGCGCGTCAAGGAGAGCGATCGGATTGCGGTGCTGGTGACGGGATTCCGAGGTCTCGGGATCCGCGCCGAGGAGCGCGAGGACGGGTTCACGATCCACGGCGAAGGCGTCCCGACGGGCGGCGTTGCGGATGCATGCGGCGATCACCGCATGGCGATGGCGTTTGCGGTGGCCGCGCTCACTGGCCGGCATCCATCACGGATCGACGGTTCCGATGCCGTGGTCATTTCGTATCCGGGCTTTTTCGACACGCTCGAGCGGCTTGTGGTGTGAAGGCGGATAAGGTGTACCTGGTCGGGTTCATGGGCGCCGGAAAGACGACCGTCGCCCGCACGCTCGCGAGACGCCTCGACTGGCAGGCCGTCGATATCGACGAACTCATCGAGCAGCGGGAGCATCAGACCGTCGCCTCACTGTTTGCGACCAGGGGCGAGGCGTACTTCCGCACCGTCGAACGCGCCGTGCTCCTCGATCGGGTCGGCGCGCGCCATGTCGTCATGGCGACCGGCGGAGGCACGTTCGTCGATCCGCAGAATCGATCCCTCATCAACAGCGACGGCGTGTCGGTGTGGCTCGATGTGCCGCTCGATCGCCTGATCGCGCGCGTTCCGGCGAACGGACGCCGACCCCTCGCCGCGGACAGGCCCGAATTCGAACGGCTGTACGCGGTCCGGCGAGCCGCATATGCCGAAGCGCACCATCGAATCGACGCGGGTCGTATCAGTGTCGACGGCATCGTCGAGCAGCTCGTCGACTGGCTCGAAGCCTGAGGGCCACGCATGCGCTATCTCGTGCTGACCGACATCCACGCAAACCTCGAGGCGCTTGACGCGTGCCTCCAGGACGCGACGCGACGCGGGTACGACCAGACGCTGGTCCTTGGCGATCTGATCGGTTACGGCGCCGACCCGAATGCCGTTGTCACGCGTGTCCAGGAGCTGTCGCCGGTCGCGATGGTGCGTGGCAACCACGACAAGATCGCGATGGGGCTGGAGGAAGCCGAAGGTTTCAACACCGTGGCACGAGGTGCCGCGACCTGGACGTACGACGCGCTGACGCCGGAGCACCGCGAATGGCTGGCCGCTCTTCCCAAGGGCCCCACCATCGTCGATGATCTCGTGGAGATCTGCCATGGAGCGCCCTACGACGAAGACGACTACATCTTCGACGACCTCGACGCGCTCCGCGCCTTGAGAACCTCGAGACGGCCCCTCTGCCTGTTTGGCCACACCCACTATCCCGTCACGTTCGAGCTGGCGGGAGACACGCTGTATGGCACGGGACAGGGATCGACTGGGGAAACCCGGCTGCTCCTCAAGGAAGGCGTGAAGTATGTGCTGAATCCCGGCTCGGTCGGCCAGCCGCGGGACGGCGACCCGCGCGCGGCGTACGCCATCCTGGATGCCGCCGCCCGGCACGTTGAGCTGTTCAGACTGATCTATCCGATCGAAATAGCGCAGGAGAAGATCATCGCGGCAGGCCTTCCCGAAGTGCTGGCGAGACGACTCGCGGCGGGACGGTAGCCGTCGCGCTACGTTCTTCCTTCTGACTTTGCACTTTCTCTTCTGGTTTTGTCTTCCCGTCGGCGCAACTCCGCGGCATAGGCGTCCCGCGCCGCGCGCGACCCGAGAATCCATCCAATGACGAGGCCAACAAACAACACGGACGGAATGAAAATGAAATGTCCGGACGTCACGGTCTCGCGTCCTTCCGCGCGGTGCGCTGTTCGAGTGCGCGGA
>JBGOTP010000318.1:0-5977 GCA_041476545.1 Vicinamibacteria bacterium
CGGGACTCCGCTGACCTTCACCTACAGGTTGGGACTGTGGCCCTTCTCTTCGCTGTTATTCGTGCTGGGGTGTGCCATGGGCATCGGCAAAGCGTCGGTCTACAAATACATCCCGGACTACTTTCCCAACGACGTCGGCGCCGTGGGGGGAATCGTGGGAATGCTTGGCGCGCTCGGGGGCTTCTTTCTACCGCCGGCCTTCGGGATACTCGGACGCTCGAGCGGTGTGCCGCAGCTTGCGTTCGCGGCGCTGCTGGCCATCACGCTCTGGAGCCTGGGATGGTTGCACCTCGTCGTCCTGCGCCTGCCCACGACGAAGGTCCTCGTGGGGAGCGAAGGCCGTCTCCCCGCGCAGTACACCGCCGCGTCGCCGCTCTGATCCTCTTCGCGCAGCTTTCAGCTATCGGCTGTCAGTTTTCAGTTTTCAGTTTTCAGTTGTCGCCTATCGGCGGATGCTGACGACTAGGTCACAACTAGGTCAGCTTGACGACGGTCCGGAAGGCTTTCATAATCCGTCGGCGGATCCATCCCATGGCGCGCATCCTGATCATCGACGACAACGACGACGTACGTGCCGTCGTCTCGGGCGTGCTCGAGTCGGCTGGCCACGAGGTGGTTCAGGCCTCTGACGGCGCGCGGGGTCTCGACATGCAGCGCCAGTCTCCGGCCGTTCTCGTGATCACCGACATCCTCATGCCGGGAAAAGAAGGCATCGAGACGATTCTCGACTTCAAAAAAGAGTTTCCGGCCCTCAGGATCATTGCCATGTCGGGAGGGGGACAGGTACTGAAGACGACCAACCATCTCTTCACGGCAAAAGAGGCCGGTGCCCATGCCGTCCTGAGCAAGCCATTCGCGCCGAGCGCCCTGTTGGAGTTGGTGCAGGATGTGTTGACGCTCCCGCTGGACTAGCACCATGGTGATTCGCAAGCTGCCGGGATCGATGTGGCTGGGTCTCGTGCTGATCACCCTGTCCAGCCTCGCGCATCTGTGGCTCGAGATCGATCGAGGGACGAGGGTTGCGCCACAGCTCAAGGCGGGTCCAGACCTCGTGGCCCATACGTATGAAGTGATCACCACGGTGCAGGCGCTCGACCGCTCGGTGCAGGACGCCGAGCGGGGCCAGCGCGGCTTCCTGATCACCGGGGATTCCGCATACCTCGACGCGTATCGGAAAGGAACCGCGGACGCCCCAGGTCTCCTCGCCAGACTGAAACAGCTCACCCTGGACAATCCCGAGCAGCAGCGCCGGTGGCCGAACCTCGAGCATCAGATTGACATCAAATTCGCCGAGTTGAGACGTACGCTGGACGCCCGCGAGCGCCAGGGTTTCGACGCGGCCCGCCAGATCGTGCAATCGAATGTCGGACTCGACGCCATGCAGGCCATCAGCGGATTGATCGACGCGGCGATCGCCGCCGAGGATGCCCTGCTGCGCGAACGCCTCGCGCGCGCCACTGAATTCGAGCGCGCCGGACGTAACGCCGCCTTCGCCGGAGGTCTCCTGGCGCTCGTGGTCCTGGCGCTCGGCCTCGGACTGGTGCTGATGGCCTTCCGTAATTTCCTGAGAGCCGACGCGCGCCGGCATGAGAGCGATGAGCGCTTCCGTTTTTTCGTCGGCGGCGTCACCGACTACGCCATCTACATGCTCGATCCCCACGGCCACGTCGTCGAATGGAATGCCGGGGCCGAGCGCATCAAGGGATATACCGCGAGCGAGATTGTTGGACAGCATTTTTCGCGCTTCTACACCGAGGAAGACCGCGCGAGCGGACTGCCGGATCGGACGCTCGAGAAAGTAGTGAGAGACGGCAAGCACGAGGAAGAGGCATGGCGCGTGCGCAAGAACGGGACGAAATTCCTGGCGAGCGTCCTCATCGAGCCATTGCGGGACGGCACGGGTCAGCTGGTCGGGTTCGCGAAAATCACGCGCGACATCGACGAGCGCGTTCAGCAGCAGCAGGCCCTGGCGCAGTATCAGAAGATGGACGCGCTCGGCCAGCTCACCGGGGGTGTCGCGCACGACTTCAATAATCTCATTCACGTCATCAAGAATGCCGCCGAGCTTCTCGAGAAGCGGCTGCACAACATCGATGCCGACGCGCGCAAGTACCTGGACATGCTCAAGCGCAACGCGGAGCGCGCGGCGAGTCTGACGCACCGGCTACTCGCGTTCTCGCGCCGCCAGGTGCTCGATCCCAAGCCGATCCATCCGAACAATTTCACCATCGACGTGACCACGCTGCTCGAGCAGACGCTTGGCGAGAGCGTGGCGCTCGAGACCGTGCTGGCCGCGGGCGTGTGGTGGATCGCCGCCGACGCCAGTCAGCTCGAGACAGCCATCCTCAATCTGGCCCTGAACGCGCGCGATGCGATGGCGGAAGGCGGGAAGCTGACCATTGAAACCTCCAACGCGTTTCTTGACGAGAGCTATGCCCGTGCCCACACCGAAGTGAAGCCGGGGCAATATGTGTTGATCGCCGTGAGCGATACCGGATGCGGCATGACGAAGGACATCGCGGCCATGGCCTTTGATCCATTCTTCACCACCAAGGAGATGGGTCGGGGCACAGGGCTCGGGCTATCCCAGGTCTATGGGTTCATCAAACAATCGGGTGGACACGCCAAGATTTATAGCGAGCCCGGCGAAGGGACCACGGTGAAGTTATATCTGCCCCGGCTGTCCAGTGCCCATGTTGCCCCGATTCAACCGAGAGCTCCGGCCATTCCTGCCCCGACAGGACAAGAGACCGTGCTGGTGGTCGAGGACGACGAAGATGTGTGCCGGTTCACCGCCGACGTACTCACCGAGCTTGGGTATCGTGTGCTGACGGCTTCTGATGCCGCATCGGCGCTGCGGGCACTCGAAGCGGGATCGGACGTCGACCTGCTGTTTACCGATATCGGGCTTCCCGGCGGCGTCAATGGACGGCAGCTTGCGGACGAGGCTCTCAAACGGTTTCCCGGGCTACGCGTGTTGTTCACCACTGGATATACGCGCAATGCCGTCATCCACCATGGGCGCCTTGACCCGGGTGTCAACCTCATCACAAAGCCCTTTACTCAAACGAGTCTCGCCGAGAAAGTCAGACAGGAACTCGATAACCGTTCAGACAAGTAGCGCTCCGGAAGCCGCCTGGTCTAGTTTCTAGTCGAACTTCCTCAGTTTTCGTGTGCGCGGGTCATGAAGAAGGATTTCCGGCCCCGCTATGGCACGCGTATCGTCACTTGAGCCCGCACGCTGCGCTCGAACTCAATGCGGCGCGGGACGGACGTGCCGAATTCCGGATGATGCGCGTGGAGCAGATCCTGTCCGATCAGCGCGACTTCAAATCGATCGATCGGCTTCCAGCCCACGCGCGCGTTCAGCTCGGTGTATGCCGGAACCGCAGGGTTGGGGAGCGCACCCACCGCTCGAAGCCAGCCATCGAGCTCCACATGGCGCGCCAGATCGAACACCGTGCGGAGATTGAACAGATGATGCGGGTCGTTGGCCTCGTTCACGCCGCCGCTCACGTCGGCGCTGCCCGCATCGCGGGTGATTGACGTCTCGAAGTACGTGTAACCGGCCTGCGCGCGCCACCAACCGGCGGGCTGCACGGTCGCCCCCAGCTCAATCCCTCGGGATTGGCCGTTGAGCGTGTTGCCGATCGTCAGGGGAATCACGGTCGGCGGCGCTTCCTGGCTGCGCAGGCGGTCGTAGTTCTGGACGAATCCGGTCACATCGAACGACAGGCTGGCAATGGGACGGCTCCGGTATCCGAGCTCCCAGCCGGTCATGACTTCAGATTCGAAATTCGGATTGCCCCGGACGACGAGCAGTCCTGTCGTCGTCGTGACCTGGATGTCGTCGTCGAAGCGTGTTGGCCGGCGCACGGCGCGCGAAACGGCGCCCCATACCACCTGGTTGTGCGGCAACAACTGTCTGGCCCGTAGATTCGGCTGCCAGTCGGCTCCGTTGAAGGCGTTGTGCTCCACTTTCAGTCCGGCAGTCACAAAGAGCGATCGCGGACGAAGCTCGATCTCGTTCTGCGCGAATGCGCTGAAGAGCGGGTAACTCCGTCGGGTGGGGTCGAAGTGAACCACGTCGCTGCCAAACGTCCTGTCTCGATTGGCGCGGAAGGCGGCTCCCCAGATGAAATTGTTGCGTGGTGTCGGCTTGAACGCGTGCTGAAAGTCCAGGTCGCCCGTGTCCACGTAGTGCGTAAGCTGCCGTTCGATGTTGCGATACTCACGCCGGTAGTACGCCTGCAGCTGCAGGGATGCGGACGACGAGAGGGCGTGCGTCAAACGGCCCTGGACGCCGATGCCCTGCCATTCGCCGTCGCCGCGGTCGGGGAACCCATCGCGGCTCTCGAAGTAGTCGGCCTTGAGGAGCCACTGGTCGGCGATGTTGCCACCGTCGAGCCGCACCCCGGCCTGTCCGCGTCGACGCGTGTCGCCAGACGATCCCCCGGTTGAGAACTGCTGCGCGTCGCGCTGGGCATACTTGCCGTACACGCGGTAGCTCAGCTTGTCTGACCCTCCGCCCTGGCGTACTTCGACGAGCGCGGGATCCTCGTTTCCCGCTCCCACCGACACGAGCGTGCCGCGCGTGTCCCGTGAATGACGGGTGATGATGTTGACCACCCCGTTCACCGCATTCGCGCCCCAGAGCGTGGCGCCAGGCCCGCGGATGACTTCGATCCGTTCGATGTCGTCGAGGACGTAGTCCAGAATGTTCCAGAACACGCCGGCAAAGAGAGGCGTGTACTCGTCGCGCCCGTCCACCATCACCAGCAGCTTGTTCGGCGTGCTGCCGTTGAACCCCCGTGCGGTGATCGCCCAGGATCCGTTGTTGAATCGCGCCACGTCCAGACCGTCTGCGAGTGCGAGCGCGTCAGGAATCGTCGTGACGCCCGATCGGCGGATATCGTCGCGCGTAATGACCGAGACGGCCGCAGCGGCCGTGCCGACCGGCTCGGGCTGTCGCGTGACCAGGGTGACCTCAATGTCCATCAACTGCTCGAGCGACAGTTTCTTGAGATCCTGCGGTGCGGGCTGCGCGCTGGCCGCGACACCGCGCACGCCGAGCACGGCGGCGCACAGGCACGCGGCGGCCGTCGCCGCGAGAGGAGCTGACTGGCTTGATGTTCTGCTCATGATCGTGTGACGACCTCCGCTATCAGCCGGACGAGATCCGGTGTTTCATAGGGTTTGGCCAGATGGCGATCGAAACCCGCGATGCGACACTGTTCGATGTGGGAGGCCGAGGCGTGCGCGCTCACCGCAATGGCCGCCGTGTGTTTTCCCTGTGTGACGTCCAGCGCGCGAATCCGCCTGACCACCTCGAAGCCGCTCATTTCCGGCATCGCGAGATCGCAGATCAGCACCTCCGCTGGCGATCGCTCCCATGCGCGGATCGCCTCCATGCCCGAGGCCGCGCTGGAGACCTGCGCCCCGGCGGAATTGAGCGCGCTGCACAGGATGTCGAGCGCGTCGGCGTTGTCGTCCACGGCGAGGATCGAAATGCCATTCAACCGAGGATGTGTCCAGGGCCGCTGCGAGGTCGCCGCCGCGCCGCCGTGAGGCTGGGCGTTGAGGCCGGCCAGATGTGGAATCCGCACCGTGAATGTCGCGCCCCGGCCTTTGCCGTCGCTCGTTGCGGCGACGTCGCCGCCATGCAGCTCCGCGAGCTCCTTGACGATGGCGAGCCCGAGACCGAGGCCGCCGTGCTCGCGCGACATGGAACCGTCGGCCTGCCGGAAACGGTCGAAGATCTTGCCGAGAAAATCAGGTGCGATGCCGATCCCCGTGTCGGTCACCGTGATGGGGTAGGCGCCGTCCATATCCGCAAGCGAGATCGAGACCTGCCCTCCGTCTGGCGTGAACTTCACCGCGTTGCCCAGCAGATTGGAGGCGATCTGCTGGAGACGATCGGGATCGCCGCTGACGAGACAGGCCTCGCCGGGCACGGTCGCCTCGAGCGTGATGTGCC
>JBGOTP010000319.1:0-5940 GCA_041476545.1 Vicinamibacteria bacterium
ACGAAAAGGGAATTCATGCTGTCCGCATTGTATCCCCCGGCTTTGGCTCGGGCTACACTGACATTCGCATTGGTGACTCGTTCCTCGGACCATCTGCTTGCGGCCGCGTCCGGCCTGCTGCTCGCGTTCAGCTTTCCGACGGTGGGCCATCCCATCTTCAGCTGGATAGCCCTGGCTCCTCTCCTCGTTGCGCTGCAGCGTGGGACGCAGCGACGGGCTTTTGCTTTGGGGGTGATCACAGGGGGCCTGTATTTTGCCGGCACACTCTACTGGCTCACCCGCGTGATGGTGGTGTACGGCGGGCTCGCCCAGTGGGTCGCCGTCCCGATCAACGTCGCGCTCGTGGCTTTCCTTGCCCTGTTTCCGGCGCTCTTCGCGGTCATCGTTCGTCGCCTGGTCGCGGCGTCCGGTCCTCGCGCACTGCTCGCGGCGCCCTTCGTGTGGGTCGCGACCGAGCTGGGACGCACGTATCTGTTCAGCGGCTTCCCCTGGGTGTTGCTCGGGTACAGCCAGGCCACGGTTCTCCCCGTGGCCCAACTCGCGAGCCTGGTCGGCGTCTACGGCATCAGCGCGCTCGTGGCCAGCGTGAGCGCCGCGCTGGCCTTCACCGTTGCGCCCGGCTTCAATGTAGCGTCCGGCTTCAGCCGGACTACTGATGCTCACGGCGGTCCGGCTAAAGCCGGACGCTACATTCCGCTCGACGTTTACGCTCCGCTCATCGTCGTGCTCGCGGTAGTGCTGGCGGTCGTTGCGTGGGGCAGTCGCCGCGTCGCGAGCGCGGAGTGGACGCGAAGCGGCGAGCCTGTGCGCGTCGGGCTCGTTCAGGGCAACGTCGACCAGGCCGAGAAATGGGACGTGGCAAGGGCGGCATCGATCTTCAACAGCTACCTGGAGATGAGTCGCCAGGCGATTCGGGAAGGCGCCGAAGTCGTCGTCTGGCCCGAGGCGTCCACGCCTTTCTTCTTTGAGGAAGATCGCGCCGGGGCGGACCGCGTGCGGATGCTGGCTCGGGAGGCGCGGGTGCCGATCCTGTTGGGGAGCGATCAGGTCGAGCGCGGCACCACCAATCGGTACTTCAACGCGGCGTTCCTCGTGCGACCGGACGGCACGACGGGCGGCGTCTACCGCAAGATTCATCTCGTGCCGTTTGGCGAGTACGTGCCGCGACTGTTTTTCTTCGCGAATCGTCTGGTCGAGGCGGTATCGGATTTTTCGCCGGGGGAGTCGGCCGTCCTCCTGCCCGTCAACGGCCACCTCGTCAGCACCTCCATCTGCTATGAAATCGTCTACCCGAACCTCGTCCGTCAGTTCGTCCGGCAGGGAAGTGAACTCCTGACCACGATCACCAACGACGCGTGGTTTGGCCCGACGTCGGCGCCCTACCAGCACTTCGAGCAGGCATCGATGCGCGCGATCGAAGACGGCCGGTATCTGGTCCGCGCCGCCAATACCGGGGTGAGCGGCATCGTCGATCCCTACGGTCGCGTGCTGGCGCGGAGCCGCCTCTACGAGCCGGCGGTCGTCGTTGGCGAGGCGCGCTTTCTGCGCGTATCCACGCTGTACGCGCGCACGGGCGATCTGTTCGCGTATCTGGCGACTGTGGTCACGCTCCTGTTGCTGTTACAATCTCACCTATGGCGACTGTCGACGACCTGAGACGACGATACGAAGACTTGAGCAAGCGGGCGGGCGATCTTCGGAGTTATCTTTGAAGTCGCACGCCCGGACGACGAACTGACCCGCCTCGAAGCACGAACGGCCGCGCCGGACTTCTGGAAGGACCAGGCCGAGGCGCAGAAGATCCTTCAGAGGCGCCGCCGGCTCGAGCAGGATCGCGACCTCATGCTCTCGCTCAGGAAGCGGAGCGACGATCTGGCGGTGCTCGTGGAGTGGGCGGACGCCGGCGAACCGGTGGATGCCGAATTCGCACAGGCGCTCGATGCGCTCGATCAGGAGGTGCAGGCCGGCGAGATCAAGAAGATGCTCGGTGGCGAGCACGATCGCCGGAACGCGATTCTGACGATTCATCCGGGCGCGGGTGGCACCGAGTCGCAGGACTGGGCCGAGATGCTCCTGCGCATGTACCAGCGATGGATCGAGCGGCGCGGGTTCAAGAGCGAGATGATCGACTATCAGCCCGGCGAGCAGGCGGGGCTGAAGAGTGCCACGCTGACTGTCGCGGGCGACTATGCCTACGGCCTGCTGTCGGCCGAGGCGGGCGTCCATCGCCTGGTGCGCATCTCGCCGTTCGATCAGGCGGCTCGCCGGCACACGTCGTTTGCGTCCGTGTACGTCTGGCCGGAGCTGCCGGAAGACGCGGATATCGAGATCGACGAGAAGGATCTGCGCATCGATACGTTCCGGTCGAGCGGCGCGGGCGGGCAGCACGTCAACGTCACCGATTCGGCGGTGCGTCTCACGCACCTTCCGACAGGGATGGTCGTGTCCTGCCAGAACGAGCGGTCGCAGCACCGCAATCGCGACTCGGCCATGAAGGTGCTGAAGGCGCGACTCTTCGATGTCAAGCTGAAGGAGCAGCAGGAAAAGCTCTCACAAATCAGCGGCACGAAGAAAGACATCGCGTTTGGCAGCCAGATTCGCAGCTACGTCCTCCATCCGTACCAGATGGCGAAGGACCACCGCACCAAAGAGCAGGTCGGCGATGTCAACCGGGTCCTCGACGGCGATCTCGATCCGTTCATCAAGAGCTTCCTGATGAAGAAAGCCAACGGCACACTGGGCGAGCCGGCTGCGGATGATGATCCGGATGCCAACCCGTAGGCCCGACCTTGAGTGAACGACCTGTGAGCCCGACCGCGAGGTCGGGGGGTAGGTCCCGTTCAGCCGTGTTGGTGGCCGCGGGCATTCTCCTCAGCCGTCTGGCGGGGCTCGTTCGATCGCGCGTCTTCTCGGCGTACTTCGGTCTCGAGTTCGACGCCGCCGACGCGTTTACGGCCGCGCTGCGCATTCCCAATTTTCTCCAGAACCTGTTCGGCGAGGGCGTGCTTTCAGCCTCCTTCATCCCCGTCTACGCCGGCCTGCTCGCGCGTGGCGATCGGCGCGAGGCCGATCGCGTCGCCAGCACCGTTGGGGCGTTGCTCGGACTGGTGGTCTCGCTCCTTGTGGTGATTGGCGTGCTCGCCACTCCGGCGCTCATCGCCGTCATCGCCCCGGGGTTCAGCGGCGAGAAACGGATCCTGACGATTGCGATCGTCCGCATTCTGTTTCCGGGGACCGGCCTCCTGGTGATGTCGGCCTGGTGTCTTGGGATTCTCAATAGTCATCACCGCTTTCTGCTGTCGTACGCGTCGCCCGTGATGTGGAACGTGGCGATGATCGGCACGCTTCTGTTGTTTGGCGGGAATGCGACGCTGCCGCGCCTTGCCGTGAACCTCGCGTGGGGATCGGTCGTGGGCAGCGCGCTGCAGTTCGGTGTGCAGATTCCGGTCGTGCTGAGCGTCGCGCCGGATGTCCGCCTCGCGCTTGGCGCGATGTCCGAGCACGTGCGGACGGTCATTCGCAACTTCGTTCCCGTGTTCATCAGCCGCGGCGTGGTGCAGTTGAGCGCGTACGTCGACTCGCTGCTCGCGAGCTACCTTCCCACGGGTGCCATGACCGGCTTGGCCAACGCGTACTTGTTGTCGATGCTGCCCGTGAGTCTATTTGGCATGTCTGTCGCCGCGGCCGAGTTGCCGTCCATGTCCGGAGAGGCCCAGGCCGGGGAGGGCGGCGTTCAACGAGTCAACGATGCACTCAGACAACGGCTGGACGGCGGACTTCGGCAGATTGCGTTTTTCGTGGTGCCCTCGGCGATGGCGTTCCTGGCCCTGGGCGACGTGATTGCGGGCGCCGTCTTTCAGGTGGGGCGCTTCCGTCACGCGGATTCGGTGTACGTCTGGGGCATTCTCGCGGGATCGGCGGTCGGTTTGCTGGCCTCGACGCTAGGCCGTTTGTATTCCTCCGCCTACTACGCGTTGCGGGACACACGCACGCCCCTTCATTTCGCGCTCGTCCGGGTGGGATTGACGACGGTCCTGGGGTATCTGTTTGCGTTTCCCCTGCCGCGATGGTTTGGCATTCCCGCGATGTGGGGCGCGGCCGGGCTGACGGCGTCCGCCGGTATGGCCGGCTGGGTCGAAATGTTTCTGCTTCGACGGGGAATGAATCGCCGTATCGGCCGCACCGGCCTCTCGGCGGACTATGTCGCGAAGCTCTGGGCTGCGGCGGCGGTGGGGGCGGCCGTCGCGTGGCTGGTGAAGCTCGCCGTGCCGACATCGCTGCATCCGACGATCGTCGGCGCCCTCGTGCTCGTGCCGTATCTCGCCGTCTTCCTGGGCGCGGCGGCATTGTTCGGCGTGCCCCTTGGGATCCGCGGCCTCAAACGCTCGAGCTGAAGAGCAGGTCGTCGCCCTCAACGTGCAGGATTCTGCAATTGGATGGGCGTCCACATTGGCAGAAATACTGACGTGAGACGACACCACATGGCGATTCATTGGGCTATACAAGTGCGGCCAGGCTGGCACGCCGTTCGCTCGCGGGATGCGGCATGGCCGATTCCTCTCATGCTCCCAAGGTCGTCCCGCTTCCAGAAGGGTCGCGACCGAAGCTCCTCGATCAAGTACGGCACATCATCCGCATGCGGCACTATAGCCGGCGGACCGAGGCCACGTACGCTCACTGGATCCGGCGATTCATCGTCTTTCACCAGAAGAAGCATCCGTCGACGATGGGAGCCGCGGAGATCACCGCATTCCTGTCGTGGCTGGCGACCAGCCAACGTGTTAGCGCATCGACGCAGAATCAGGCGCTGAGCGCCGTGTTGTTTCTCTACCGCCATGTACTCCGCGTCGAAGTTGGCGCCGTCGAACAGGTGCCGAGCGCCAAGCTGCCGCATCGGGTCCCCGTCGTGCTCAGTCGGGAAGAAGTCGGCAGGATCTTTCAGAGTCTCCAGGGGACGATGTGGATGGTCGCGGCCCTGCTCTATGGGGCCGGGCTGCGGTTGCAGGAGTGTCTGGAGCTTCGAGTCAAGGACCTCGACTTTGACCGGCACGAAATTGTCGTTCGACGGGGCAAGGGGCAGAAGGACCGGCGGACGATGTTGCCTGTGGCCATCGAGGAGCGGCTTCGGGGACACTTGCGCGAGGTGAGACAGCAGCATGAACGGGATCTCGCCGATGGCGTGGGGCGGGTCGTACTGCCTTTTGCACTGGATCGCAAGTATCCCAACGCCGCCACGGACTGGGCCTGGCAGTTTGTGTTTCCCGCCGCGCGGATTTGTCGCGATCCGCGTTGGGGCCCACCGTCGCGTTTTCACTTGCACGAGTCGGCCGTGCAGCGGGAGGTGGCGGATGCCGCGCGCCGGGCGGGGCTGGCCAAGCGTGTCGGTCCGCACGTGTTTCGTCACTCGTTCGCGACGCATCTGCTGGAAGACGGCCATGACATCCGGACTGTCCAGGAGTTGCTCGGACATTCCGACGTCAGCACGACGATGATGTATTTGCACGTGTTGAATCGCGGCGGGCTTGGTGTGCGCAGTCCGTTCGACCGGCTATGAAGATTGAGCGCCGGATTAGCCGCGAGGCGTTGCGGCCAATCGCGCCGCCAACCGGACGCGCGTACCCATCGCCAAGCGATTCGTACTACGGGACTTGGGCGTCCGTTGGCGTGGTCGTCGTTCCGCGTTCACTGCAGCGGGCCGCGGCGAGCCACACCGTTTGCAGCTAATCCAGCCTCGCCGGCACCGTTGAGATTACGTGGAGTCTCTGATCTTTCAGCACATTGACGCGAGGCTCAGCGCCGGAGACTCCAGCATTAGCCGCGAGCGTGAAGCGGCGATTGTTGACATCCCGCAGGTCTCCGCTCCCGCGTTGACTGCCACGGGACACAGGTTTCGCACGTGGCCTGCGGCCAAGCCTGTCGGATGGGGGCCGTCGGAAGGCG
>JBGOTP010000320.1:0-5915 GCA_041476545.1 Vicinamibacteria bacterium
GAACTGGCTGCCAAGCGCGATGGGCTCGTCCGCCGTCATGGTCGTGCTCTGGGGCTACTTCATCTGGACGGGCAGCATCGACACCATCTGGCCGCTCTTTGGCGTCGCGAATCAGTTGCTCGCGTCAGTGGCGCTTGCGGTCGCCGCAACCATTCTCATCAACATGGGCCGCGCCAAGTATGCCTGGGTCCCGATCCTGCCGCTGTCCTTCCTGTCCGTCAGCACGCTCTACGGCGGGTACTTGAACGTCCGCGACAACTACTGGCCCAAGGCCATCGGCACCAACCCCGCGCTGCACGTGCAGGGCTACGTCGATGCAATTTGCACCGTCATCATGATGATCTGCGCGGTGGTCATCCTCGTATCTGCGATGCGCCGCTGGTCGCTCGTGCTCACAGGCAAGGTGCCGGTCATGGACCTCGCCGAGGCCCGGTCGTAGCGCAGGGCTCGTGGAGCCGGCGCCGGCTCCGGGCGGCACCTCGTGCCGCGGACTTTAGACGCGTGCGCTGGCGGGCACGAGCTTCTCCAGCCGTCGGTCCGCTTCGAGCAGTGTCTCGTCGCGCTTGCAGAAGCAGAATCGCAGCTTGGTCCGGCCCGCGGCGGTGTTGCGGTAGAAGCTGCTGCCGGGGACGGCCGCGACACCGACGTCCTTCACCAGATAGCGCGCAAACTCCACATCGGTGTCGAAGCCGAAGTGGCCGATGTCGGTCATGATGTAGTACGCGCCGTACGGCTTGTAGCAGACGAAGTGATGCCGCTCGAGGATGTCGAGGAGCATGTCGCGACGCCTGCAATAGGCGACCGCGAGATCGGCGTAGTAGGTCTCCGGCAGACCAAGCGCAACGACGCCAGCGTCCTGCAGCGGAGCCGCGGCCCCCACCGTGAGAAAGTCGTGCACCTTCCGAATCGCGACCGTGAGCGAGGGCGGTGAAATCGTCCAGCCCACGCGCCATCCCGTCACGCTGTAGGTCTTCGAGAGACCGTTGATCGTAATCGTCCGGTCGGCCATTCCGTCGAGGCTCGCGATCGGCACGTGGCGCACGCCGTCGTACACGAGGTGCTCGTAGATTTCGTCGGAGATCGCGACCACGTCCCACTTGCGGCACAGTGCCGCGATGATCTCGAGTTCCGCGGCGGTGAAGACCTTTCCTGTCGGGTTGTTGGGCGTGTTGAGGATGATGGCTTTGGTCTTCTCGTTGAAGGCCGCCGCGAGCTCGTCCGGATCGAAGGACCAACCCGGTTCGCGCAGCGTCACATAACGCGGCGTCGCCCCGGATAGAATCGCATCGGGGCCGTAGTTCTCGTAGAACGGCTCGAAGATGACGACCTCGTCGCCCGGATCGATGATCGCCATCATGCTGGCCATCATGGCTTCGGTGGCGCCGCAACAGACGGTCACCTGCTCATCTGCCGAGATCGGCACGCCGAATCGCCGCGTGACATTCTCGGCGATCGCCTCACGCAGCGCGCGCGCGCCCCACGTGACCGCGTATTGATTGACGTCCGCCTGAATCGCCCGGCAGGCCGCATCCTTGACCGCGGCCGGAGCGGGAAAATCCGGAAATCCCTGCGACAAATTGACGCCGCCGTACTGCTGGTTGAGGCGCGTCATCTCGCGGATCACCGACTCGGTGAACTGAGTCGCCTTTTTCGATCCGGTCAGTTTAGACATGAAATTTGAGCTTCATCACGAAGCCGCGAAGAACACGAAGTCTCATCTGTTTCGTGATCTTCGTGTCTTCGTGAAACCGTGATCTCTGTGTCCTTTGTGTCCTCTGTGGTGACTAGTTCTTGTACAGCCGCCGGTAATCCTCCGCGGTCCCGATGATCCGTTTCACGTAGGCCTGGGTCTCCGGATACGGAATCTCGTCGATGAACTCCTCGGCGGGGAGGCCTGGACGGTCGGCGAGCCAGCGCCTCACGGGCGTCTCGCCGGCGTTGTAGCTGGCGAGCGCCAGGTGCACGGCGCCGTACTTCTTGATGAGATCGGCGAAGAGAGCCGTGCCGATGCGAATGTTGGTGTCGGGATTCGTCAGCACCCGCGGCGAATAGGGAATTTTCAGCTTCCGAGCGTACTGGCGCGCGGTGGGCGTCATGAGCTGCGTCAGCCCGACGGCGCCCGCATGCGATCGGATGTCCGGCACGAACGTGGACTCCTGCGCGATGAGCGCAGCCACAAGATACGGATCGAGGCCGTAGGTGGTCGCGTACCTCTGGATGAGATCCCAGTGTTCCAGCGGAAAGATGACCGACAGAATCTCCGTCGGCAGCTGTTCGCCGCCGGCCGCCATGAACTGCGGATAGGCGCGCCTCATCATCGTAATCGCGCCGCGGACGAGATTGAAGCGCTCGGTCCCGGTTTTCGTCAGCCCTTGCTGGCGGGAAATCCAGGCAATGGTCGCCTGAATCGGCGAGGAATCCCCCCAGGTGCGCTGCGCGAAACGCAACTCGTTCAGCGCCTCGTCGTAGAGACCCGCACCGGTCAAGGTGCCGATGAGCGCGGCATTCGGAGGCGGCACGACGCTGTTGTCGACGGCGTTGTCAACACGACCCTCATTGCCACGGCCCGCAGCACCACGATCCGCGTTGCTCGGGCCCGCGCTACCGCGACTGCCTCGACCGCGGGCGGCGCTGCCGCGAGCGGGTTCCGCGGTCAGGCGCGGCGCGGTCCGGGATCCGGCCAGATGCGTGATCGCGAGGCGGCCGTAGTACGAGTTCAGGTAGTCGGTGGTGACCAGCGCGAAGCGCGCTTCGGCGAGTGCCGGTTCCTTCAGCGATTCATGCGCGCGCCCCGACCAGTAGAGCCACACAGGCCGATAGTCCGACCGCGGGAAATCCGATGCGGCCCGCTCGAAGTACATCGCGGCTTCCGCATACTGGTGCTGCGCATACGCGCGCCATCCCACTTTCCAGGCCGCGCGTTCCGCATAGGGGCCTCTGGGGTTTCTCGCGTACAGCTCACGCAGCGTCTCATCCGCCTTCTCATCATCGTCTTTCCGGATGTAGTGCGTCGCCAGATGGTTGAGCGCCTCTTCCGCCCAGCCCTCCTTCGGAAAGTCGTCGGCCACGCGGCGAATGGTCTTGAGGTACCCGGCGGTGTCACCAAGGTCGAGCAGCGACGCCGCGGAGAAATAGAGCGCCTCGGCCAGACGGGATGATTCGCCGACGTAGGGGCGCAATCCCTCGCGCGCGTCGCGCGCCCGCTTCAAGTGGTAGTTCGACTCGGCAATGCGCAGATCCACGAGCTCGCGATCGTCACCGCGGGCGCCCGCGCGAAGGTTGGTGAACGCGCTTCGGGCCGCCGGGTACTGCTTCGCCTGAAACAGCCGATCCGCCCGCGCCAGGTCGCGCTTGTAGCGCTCGCTCGGCTCGTTGGCGGGTCCTATCGTCGGCACGGTCGGCAGGGCGGCCAGTTCCGATCCGGCGGTTGCCGCGTGCTCGCTCAGTGGGAAATCGTAGTACACGCGCGCGTAGACCTCGGTCGCGCGCGCGAGCTGGCCCGCCGCCTTGGCCGCCGCTCCGAGGCGCACAAGAACTTCGTCGGTGCGACCGATCTTCTGCAGCAGCAGCCGGTCGTAGATGGCTACGGCGGCGACGGGATCTTTCAGCGCCTCGTCGCACTCGGCCTCGCCAAGCGCGGCCGCCTCGTTGAGATACCCGATTGGCTGCCGATCCAGGATCGTCTGAAATGCGCGGCGCGCTTCGTCCAGGCGGCCCAGGCCGCGTTCGGCGACAGCCGTGTCGTACATCGCATACAGACCGAGCGGTCCCTGCTGGGAAGACGGCCGCGAGAGCACGGGCAGCGCCTTCGCGGACTGGCCGTTGGCGTGCATCCGCAGGGCGGCGATGACGTCGTTCACCGGCGTCCGGGAGCGCTCTGGTACGAACCAGAGCTGGGAGAGATCGCCGGACAGACGCGGGTGGCTGGTCGGCACCAGCGTGACACCGACCGAAAAGTCGGGAACAGGACCGATGCGAGACCCGCCCTGCTGCTGTGCGCCCCCTGACAACGTAGAGAGCACCACACCCAGTGCCGCGACGAATCCAGCTTCCAGCCTCTGTTTTCTCACTACTTCTTAGTTCTGATTTCTATACACAGTTCTTCCTTCTCTTGTCGGTCAGCCCGCAGACCGGCTTCATAGCCCGACCCGTGAAAATTATGGAGGTCACGGTACCGGCGAGTCAAGCAACAAAGCGAGACAACTCCAAGCGGTACAGCAATTTGGGCACTCGCGCTCAAATGCGCGTACAATCAGAAGGACAGTCGCGCGCGGTTTCACCTTACGGGGGCGAAACGGCTTCGACGGGGGTAAAGACTCGCGGGATGCATGCCGAGCTCCATTGACTCGTAAATCCGATGGAACATCCGTTAACTGCGGATACTCAGTACGCTCTCGCAGCCTAATACGCTGTGAGCGTCTGCCCTGACCTTGCCTGGTGGTTGGGGGCCAGATGTCATTAAGCAGGCTGGCGCTTGGACGGCGGCTCGGCGTTCAAGCGCGAGACTTCACCGGGTCTGGTGCCTGGCGGTTTTGAGCCGCTTCCTCACGCCGGGCATGAGAACCCAGAAGCGGATACGCATGTAGAGTCCCACGGGGACGTACTCTCGGACGCGGGTTCGACTCCCGCCGCCTCCAGACTTCGCTCTCTGTCTCGCGAAGTCTGCCCGCCGTAGCGCAAAGCGCGAAGGCGGGCTGAATTCAGTCACTTAAGAGCTTCGTCTGGCAGGCCAGCGAAGCTCGACTGAATTCTGCGCCCTACGTTTTTCCCGCCGCCTCCACTATTCCTCCACGACCGGATCGATCGTGTTGATCCGGACCGTCGAGCAACCGAATCGCCGCATCGAGGGCTGCCGGACTGAGGTGCATATACCGCTGCGTCGTCTGCAGGTCCTGGTGTCCGGCCAGTTCCTGAATGGCCCGTGCCGGTGCTCCGCGCATCGCGAGATGCGAACAGAACGTGTGCCGCAGAATGTGAACTCCCGGTTTGACGTTCGCCCGCCGCGCGGCGCGACGCATCATTACTTGAATTGAAACGTCATCCCCCTCAATTGCATTGACACCATTCTCTACCACGCCGGTCTGCATCAGCTCGTCGCGTAGAGCACGAGGCGTGGCTTCCGCCCTTTCTCGGATTGCCAGGAGTCACCGAGCCTTCTGAGACCGATGTGCTCAAGAACCTTCTGCATCGCCACATTGTCCAAGCGGGTTGTGGCAAGGTCGGCTCCCTCTTGGCCTGACTCAAGGCGGCTTCAGATAGGACACGCGAGTATCCGTTTCGTCTATGGTCTGGCAAGACGAACACCCAACCAAATTCTAAGGCGAACAGGCTCCCGCAGCTCATGACGCCGGCTCTCTGAAACACATCGTCACGGTACGCTGGCAACGGTTCCTTGAGGGCCGCAATTCCAGCCACCTGTCCGTTCACATGGAGAAACACCGAAGCCCTGGCGTTCTTGACTCGCCCTTCAAGACCCTGACTCGTTACCTCCCCGCCCTGTCGCACCAACTGACAGAACGTATGCAATTCCGCATTGGTGCAAACGTCTGGCTTGGCAATTACCGAGTCTAATCGAGACATAGGTTCTCCCTCACAGAGAAATCGCCGCACGCTCCTGCGCGCGTGGACCGAACACAGAAGCCGAATTCGATAGCGGTGAGTCTAGTTGGCTTTCGGCGATGAGAACGGGCTCGCATTGGCTGCTTCCGTTGTCCGCGTTTGGAGATCGCCGCCCTCAGGTGCGCGTTGACCTTCGCGGACGAATTGAACACCCGCGCAATGTCGGATTCGAGAACCACGGCCACGACCGGTTGCGGCATCCGAGACGCGAATCGATTCGGCTTCGAGCGCGAATAGTCGACCCGATAATGGGAACGCATTTTACTAAACCGCGATCTTCACTGTTGCGTGAAGTC
>JBGOTP010000321.1:0-5828 GCA_041476545.1 Vicinamibacteria bacterium
CCTGGACGTAGGTGGAGGTCTGATAGATCGGCGTGACGATGGCGCCGGTCGAGGGGTCGGGCTCCTGCCCGGCGTGCAGACAGACCGTACTGAATCGGGCCGAGGGTTTCAGCTTCACGACCCGTCACGATAACATGTTCGTATCGTCTGGGCTGAGGAAGGGTCTGCGTTTGGGGCGTTTTTCGCGCGGTCCTGGCGGGTTTGTTTAACGGACTACCCACATCTTCTGTCGAGGAGTTGGCATCCTTTCCATTTGCTCCACGTGGGTCCTAGTCGGCTCTTGGAGGCTCTGAGGCCCTCAGGCCCAGGGATTTCTCCCATTCTCATCCGCTCGACGACCCCAGCAGTGAAGGGGGTAGTGGCAGTTCGGGAGTGAGACACTATCGGGAAGGGCTCGTGGTTGCACCAACCCCTCGCACCCGTATACTCTCAGCCGTTCCGATGTCCAAACACAACCCCGTCCAAGCGCCCACGATCCAGGTAGACCAACTGCGTAACCAGGCGAACGCCGATCTCAAGACGCGCCGAGATGCAGAGCGCGCAAAGAGGGTGAAACTGCTCGCGCAGATTGCGACCGAACGAAAGAGCTACGTGATCGCCTATGTCACGTGCGGACGCGAGAATCTCGGCACAGTAGTCGGGGCCGATGTAATTCGAATATTTCGCGAGATCCTCGGTAACGCTGGCAAGATTTCGAAGCTCGATCTGTTTCTCATCACGAGAGGCGGGCACGCACTCACACCACTTCGCTTGATGAGCCTGCTCCGTGAATTCTCAAAAGAGGTAAACGTCCTCATTCCCTACATGGCTCACAGCGCCGGGACTCTGATTTCTGTCGGTGCGGACAGCATCGTGATGGGCGCAATGGGAGAATTGGGCCCAGTTGACCCATCGGTCGCAAATCAGTTCAATCCGCCGATTCAGGTCGAGGACGTTCAGGGTGGAAAACTTCCGAGCCCGCGGCCGCGAATCCCGATCAGTGTTGAGGACGTCACTTCCTATCTGAGCCTGGCTCAGGATCGGGCCAAGCTTGATGCGGCTGGGATGGCAGCGGCCTTCTCGGCCCTGACCGACGTCGTCTCGCCATTGGCCTTGGGCAACATTCAGCGCCACCACACTCTGATTAGGCAGTTGGTCCGAAGGTTGCTCATGATGCACATGGACAAGGAGAAGGACGCCGCCGCGGTCGACTCTCTTGTGGAGACATTAACGGAAAAGCTCTACGCTCACGACTACCTGATCACTCGTGATGAGGCCGCCAACCTGGGGCTGAAGGTGAGCCGACCCGATGATGCGGTCGAGATAGCGATGTGGGACCTGTTCAAGACCTACGAGAGCTACCTGTCGCTCAGCTCAGACATCAGTTTCCCGGCGCTGTTGGGGTCTGAACAGCAGAAATACATCTGCCTTGATGCCGGCGTTGTTGAGGACCTGTCGAGTAGTCACGCGTTTTGCTTCAAGGGGTTGGCCGAACGAAAGGGTGCGGACCAGTTTGGCTTCAATGCTGAGTTCAGCAGGTGGGAAACGGTGTGACGCGGTGCTACAATTTGTGAAGGAATTGGCCATGCTAGAGGTTTCAAGGCCCATCGTAAATGTTACTGGAAGTGCCAAACCTGAAAGGGTTTACGTGGCCGTCCAAACGGGCACAGGCATGCTCGCCTCGTCAGATCGACTCACTGTCAACGTGCCTGGTGAACGTCCAAAAGTCGTCGAGGTCCGCGAGAATACCGCCGGAACCTTTCAGATTGGCGGCGCTGGATTCTGGTCACAGGGCTACTAAACTTCTCCTCTGAAGCGACAAGAGCCGGAGCGCGGCGTTCCTCCGTTCGCCGGAATACAGGAGCCCGGCGTCGCCCGACCCACTGGAAAAGCTGATGGCTACCCACACGCCGTGTTGGCCGGCTGTGGAGGCGCGTCAGTTTCTCTCTACAGCCAAAGCGGCCGGACCGCAGCCGTCGACGTTCTTCAACGTGGCCGTCGACATCGGCGCGCGAAAGAGTTAGCTATTGGGACTCTCGTGGTCGGACGTCGACCTCGACACGGGGACCGTGAAGATCAAGCACCAACTTGACGGCATGGAGGAGACCGGCCCCATCTTGGGCCCAACGAAGACCAAGCGAGCCCGCACTGTCGAGATTGCTGAGACGATCGCGCGCCTTAGATAGCCGATGATCGCTTTCAGCGCATCGAGACGCGCGATGGAGCGTGTCAAATCCATCCGCAGCAGTTCCCGGCGCAGTTCGTAATCGGCGATTTCAGGAACGTAGAGAGAAACCTCCTGCCGCAGGAGCGTTTGCATCCACTCCTTGCACTTGCGGGGCTCTGATTTCTTGGAGGTATGCGCGAGAAGACCCAACACGCCGGTGTCTAAAACAACGTGGCGCAATCGTTACCGGAACAGTTTTCTCTGGGAAGGTCGATCGCGATCCAATGCGGCCTTGAGTTGTTCCCAGGTATCGGGTTCAGTAGACAGCGCATCCTCGCGCAACCACGCGTCAATAAGCTGAATCGCGGCCTGATTCCGCTCGGTGACCCCATTCGCTGGGCGTCGCTCCACGATGGCGCTTGCTCTCTGTGGCATGGTCCTGGATCAAGAGCTTGACAGTGACTTCAGTTGTTGTCCACAAGTCGGCCGCCGTCATGTGGTCTCAAAACGCCTCGGGGGCCAAAACCCGAAGAGAACCGCGCGAGTCGTCCCGTCCGTCGGCGCAACCGCGTCCATCCCCGGGGGCTCTTGGCGCCACCCACGAATGGGCGACGACCGGCCGCCGGCCCCGACGCGGGAGACGACCGTCGCGGATTTCACAGCGTGGCGCGGCTCAAACTGATGACCGACTGCCGGATACCAGGTAGCGGGCAGCTTCCGGATCTGCTGGCACCTGCGCGACGGCCCGTCGAGGTCCCTCGCCGCGGCCAACCGTTGGAGGCTGGCCGTCGTGATCGCACGACAACACGGCCGAAGCCTTGCACGGCGGCGGTCACGGCCCGACGCGCGATGATTGCTGGGACTATCCGAATGCGATCCCGCGAATATGACCGTCCGTCGAGCTGCCCGTTGACCGTCGCGGGAACGGAAGGGTACGAGGCGCAGGACGTGGTGTCCGGCCAGCCGACCGGTTGGGCGCGGTGAGGGACCTCGGCGGGCAACACGCGGATCGCCACGGCTCAGACTGACCCATTACCCAGCCGCGCACACCACGACTGGTCCTTAACATGTTCTAATATCGCGAGGTTATGGTTCTGACCCCACGTTCATGAGGCATGCGCTCCTGCGAACGATCGCGGGCCGGATCATTCTCGTCGGCCTGGCGATCAGGGTCATCGATTTCCTGCTCGGCCTGGTTCTCGGCCGCCTCCCATCGCTCTTCGCGGTTGTCGACGTGATGGCAGCGCTCGCCATTGCCGCCGGTGGTGTGTATTTTCTGGTGCAGGGCGTGGCCCTCGTCAACCGGCGCCTGCTGTGGCGCGTGCGGCGCAAGTTGATCATTTCGTACATCTTCATTGGTTTTGTTCCGACGCTTCTCGTTGTCGCGTTCTTTCTGCTGGGCGGCGTGCTCCTCTTCTACAACTTCAGCGCGTACATGGTGCGGAGCGAGTTTCGCACGATCGGCGAACGCGCGCGGTCGATCGCGCACAGCGTGGCGCTCGAGATCGAGCGTGGCGGCGGACGGGATGTGGCCGGCACCCTCCTCCGGCGGGAAGCGGAGTTCTCGCGCGAGTTCCCCGGCGTGTCGATGGTCGTGGTCCCGACGGATCGCCAGTGTGCGGAGCCGGTTCGCCGCGAGACTACGGGAAGCCGGCCAGCCGCCCCGGCGGCGTTCGCGGGGCCATGGGCGCACGTCGAGCCACCAGCCAGTCTGCCGGCATGGATGACGTGCGATGGGTTCAGCGGGTTGCTGCTGTACTCGCACGGTCAGCCCACTGTCCCCGGCGACGTGAATTTCCTCGTGCGGGCCGTGGCGTTTCCCGAGTCCACCAATCCGGGCTATGCCGTTGTCGTCGATCTCGATGTCAACGCCGGCGTCCGGCGCGAGCTGCGGCGCGCGATAGGCGTTCAGCTGGAGAACGTCGTCGTTGCGGACGCGGAGCTCGACAAAGCGAAGCCGCTTGGCGCGCGAAGCGAGGCGGCCACGACGACGGTGGCGGCCACCGGTCCTGAGAGCACTCCGCCGCTGACGTCCTTCACGTTCCTCGAGTATCACGACTGGTCGAGTGGTGCGCCAGCCCGCCTGACGCTCTTCGTCAGATTGGGGATCCCCGAAATCTACTCGAAGATCTCGGCCGCGCCTGGCGCCGACGGCAATGTCAACATCGTCATTCTGATCCTCGAGTTTGTCGGAGGCCTGTTTCTCGTCGTCGAAATTGTCGCGCTCGCAATGGGACTCGCGCTCGCCAAGTCGATCACAGGCTCCGTCCACGAGCTGTTTGAAGGCACCGAACAGGTCCGCCGTGGCGACTTCACGCACAAGATCGCCGTGAAGGCGGACGATCAGCTCGGCGAGCTGGCCCAGTCGTTCAATTCGATGACGGCGAGCGTCGAGGATCTGTTGATTCAGGCGGCGGAGAAGAAGCGGCTCGAGGAGGAACTGCGCATCGCGCACGAGATTCAGATGTCGCTGCTGCCGCAAGGGCCGTTGCGGATGCCCGGCATTTCGGTGGCGGCGCTCTGCGAGCCCGCACGGGAAGTGGGCGGAGACTACTACGACTTTCTGCCGCTCGGCGATCATCGTCTCGGGATCCTGATCGCTGACGTGTCGGGCAAAGGCGCCTCGGCGGCCCTGTACATGGCGGAGCTCAAGGGCCTGATGCTGTCGCTCAGCCTCATTCACTCGTCGCCACGCGAGCTGCTCATCAACGCCAATCGCATCATTGCTCCGCACCTCGACGCCCGCAGTTTCATCACAGTCACCTACGCCGTGCTCGATTTGACGGCGCGCACCATGACCTACGCGCGCGCGGGACATACGCCGCTCATCTATCTGCCGGCCGCCGACGTCTCGTCGACCGGATCCGGACGGGCTCGAATCCTGGAGCCGAGCGGCATGGTCCTCGGTCTCAAACTCGACCAGGGCGAGATGTTCGAGCGCCTGCTCGAGGAAGCGACCGTTCCGCTCGAGAGGGGCGACCTCTTCGTGTTCTTTACCGACGGCATCACGGAGGCGATGACCCGGAGCGACGAGTTCTTTGGTGAGCACCGCCTCGCGCAGATTGCCGAGGAGCACGCCCAGCTCCCCTTGGAGGAGTTGCGCGAGCGCGTGTTCCGCGAAGTGTCGGCGTTTGTCGGCGATGCCCCGCAGCACGACGACATGACCATGATCCTCCTCAGGGTCGACGACAGTGTTGGGGCGTCATGACCGGACTCGTCGTCATCTTCCGCACGCAATCAGAGGTCGAGGCCAGCATCGTTCGAGGCCTGCTCGAGGCGCACGACCTGCCGTCGATTCTGTCGTCGTCGGCCACCGCGTCGCGATTTCCGGTCAATGTCAACGAAATGGGTGAGGTGCGGATCTCGGTTCATGAAGGTGACGCCGAGGAGGCGCGGCGGATCATCGAAAGCCACCGCACGGAGGCGTCGACCGACCGCGTGGTCCGCCTGCGCGACGAGTTCGAAACACTCCAGCGCGACATCGAGTACCGGTTCCGCGATCGCGGATTGCTCGAGCAGGCGATGACCCACGCCTCACGCGCGAACGAAGACGTCAGCGGCGGTGTCCGCGACAACGAGTCGCTGGAGTTCCTCGGTGATGCCGTGCTGGGGTTCATCATCGCCGACCTCCTGTTCCGGGAGTTTCCCGCGTTCAACGAGGGACAGAAATCGAAGATGAAGG
>JBGOTP010000322.1:0-5807 GCA_041476545.1 Vicinamibacteria bacterium
GTCTGGCGTGATCTTGACGTTGGCGGGTTTCAAATCCCGGTGGACGATCCCCTTCTCGTGCGCCGCATCGAGCGCGTCGGCGATCTGACGCGCAACCATGAGGGCCTCGGCAATCGGCAGGCGTCCGCGCGCAATCCGATCGGCGAGCGTTTGGCCTTCGACCAGCTCCAACACGAGCGCGCGAACGGCCGCCTGCCCTGAGCCTGGCAAAGGGTCGCTCTCCTCAAACCCGTAGATGGCTCCGATGTGCGGATGATTGAGCGTCGCCAGCACGCGCGCTTCGCGCTCGAAGCGTGCGAGACGATCCGGATCGCTGGTGAACGCCGCCGGCAGGAACTTGATCGCGACCTCGCGCCCCAGCTTCGTATCGCGCGCTCGATAGACCTCGCCCATGCCGCCGGCGCCGAGCAGAGCCTGCACCTGGCAGACGCCGACACGACGGCCGGTCAACACAGACACTCCGGGCGTGTTTGATGTTCTGTCAAGGGTCGGATTCGAGTGCCGGTTTTCGCCCCCGATTATCGCCTTTCCCAGCGACATCCGAAACGCTGGTCCTGGCGGGCCCGTTGAGGGGCCGGTGACCGGATTCTACGCCCGCGCGAGGCGCGCGTCAGAAGAGATTATGGGAGCGACCAGTACAGCCATGAAGGGGAGGAGGCGGCGCCGGCCGTCTATTTCGCGGCGGTTGCGGCGGGCGGCGCGGCCACTGCTCCTATCTCGGTAATCGGATACACGGTGGCCAGATAGAGGTAGAAGAACCCGAGCGAGAAGAACAGAATCAGCAGCCCAATCACCGCCGAGCTGATTTCAAAGCCGTCCTTCCCGATCTTGATGCTGGTCGGCGAGGGGTGTTTCGCCGCCGCCCTGAACTGCATGAAGGAGAGCATCAGTCCCGCGGCGATCAGGACGATGACAGCCCAGAAAATGATGATGGTGGAGGTGTACTGCCATTCGAACGTCGCGCGGCGGTGCTGGAGCGACCAGATGTCGTAATCCGTCTGAGCCGCAGCGGCTCCGCGCGCGTCTGCATCGACGAGGGGCGCGCCGGGTTGTGATGAACGCTGCGCCTGCTCCCGTGCCTTGCCGTAATCGATTGGGTTCGTCCGGGGGACGTCGGCCTGGGCGTACAGCCGGCAGGTGCACACGACAGCTCCGAGCGCCAGGAACGCGAGCGTGCGCCGCCGCGTCATCGTGTCTCCAGCAGTTCCACGATCTGATTGAGGACCGAGATACGGTACTTGAAGAGCTGCTGGGCGCAATTGGCGGGCGCGTTTTTCCTGTAGTCGGCGGTGTCAAGACTGCGCAGTTTGTGAAGCCTGACGACCACGTCGTCAACCCGATCGCTCTCGCTGGCGAGCCACGCGGGGATCGCACAGTCGGCTGACGATGCTGCCGTGCCGCCCTGGTCGGACGCTCCTGACGGCGCAGGCCTGGGCGGCACGCTGCTGCCGCCGCCCTGGTTGCTGCGGGAACGCGGCTCGACCTGCGTGGGCGGCTGTGCCGGCGTGTCGGGACGGCCTCTCCCGGCGGGTTTCGGCGGCGGCAGCGGCGGCACCGCCGGCGGCGGCTTCGGCACCTGGTCGATCTGCGTCGGCGGCGACGGCCGCTGGCCGGCTTCGCTCACCGAGCGGCTGGACGCGGCTGCGACGAGCACGAGGCACGCGCATGGAAACAGGATGTACTTGTACACCGACATGGCGGATCTCCTTGCGGTTGTGCGAGGGTTTCTGGCCGCTACAAGTAAAGGCCGGCCTCATACAGGTGTCAACGAATTCCCGGCGCGGGCGAACAGCGTCGGTGTCTGTCTGACACCCGGCCGCGATCAGTTGCCCGCCGCCCTTTGAATGATTGCCGCGCGAACTCTCAACGTTGACGTCGCGTTTTGGCGGATTGCCGCGTCGTCCCTCAGATTGCTGCGTCGTCGCACTCAGTTGTTGGCCGGCACTCCCCCATTGCTGCGTCGGCCGTCCCGATTGTTGGCCGGCACTCCCCCATTGCTGCGACCTCGTGCACGGTTTTTTCCGCCGCGTGAAGACGTGGCCACTCGCCGGACGTACGATTCGGGCGAAGGCGATGGTGCACCCCAGCAGCGACGTCTACCGCTTCGGTCCGTTCGAGCTCAATCCGGCGCATCGTCGTCTGATTCGCGGACGTGAGCCCGTCGCGCTTCCCGATCGACATCTCCAGATTCTTCGGGTGCTGGCGTCAAACGCCGGGCACATCGTGACAAAAGAGGCGCTGATCGAGGCCGTGTGGCGAGGTGTGGCCGTCGCCGACAGCAGCGTCGAACGTGGCATCTGGAACGTGCGGAAGGCGCTCGGCAGCCTGCCGGGCGGCGAGCCGTACATCGAAACCCTCGCGCGGCAGGGCTACCGGTTCGTGGCGCCCGTTGAACGCGGGCAGCCACTCCAATCGAACGCGGCGATCGACGAGCTGCTCGCACCGTATCGTGCGTTCGTCGACGGACGCGCGGCGCTCGAGGCGCTCGATCGTGACGCGGTGGTTCTGGCGCGCCGGGTGTTTGCGGAAGTGCTGCGCGCCGCGCCCCACCATCCGGAGGCACATATCGGCATGGCGAACGCCTGCGTGCTCGGTTTCGAATCGACGCGAGCGGACGCGGTGCCGGATCTGGCGGCATTGCAGCAGGCCAGTCATCACGCACGCGAGGGCTGCCGGCTCGATCCGTCCTCGGGCGACGCGTGGAGCACGCTCGGCATCGTCCTCCATCGGAACGGCGATGCGCGCGAGGCGACGGCGGCCGCGCGCAAAGCCGTCAGGCTCGAACCGGACGACTGGCGTCATTACGTGCGTCTCGCCTTCGTGAGTTGGGGCGAGGAGCGCCTGCGCTCGGCAAACCGCGTATTGACGCTCTGTCCCGGGCTGGCCTTCGCGCACTGGTTTGCGGCCACGGTCTTTGTCGCCCGCCAGGCGTTTGATATGGCGATCGAGCAACTGCGCGCGGGATGCACGGCGCAGGATGCGCAGCGCAAGGCGGCGGGCCGATTCCATGCTGTCGGATTGCATCTGCTGCACGGACTCGTGCTGGCAGCCCGTGGCGCAGTAGACAATGCGCTCGCGGAATTCTCGCGCGAGCTCGCATTGGAGGATGACGCTCACGTATATGCGCGCGAATGCGGCGCCACGACCAGGTACGCGATCGGCGCGCTGCGCCTTCGCCAGGGTCGTCGCGATGACGCTGAAGCGGCGTTTCATGAAGCGCTAACGCGCGTGCCCGGCCATGCGCTTGCCGCTGTTGGTCTCGCGGCCATCTCCCCGTCATCGGACGCGCAGGCGACACGCCCCGACACGAACACGGTCGACGCCGCTATGGTGAAGGCTGCGGCGCTCGCGCTCGCGGGTCAGCACCATGAAGCTGCGAGTGTGTACGGCGACGCCCTCGCCCAAGTGGATCCCGGTTCCGCCGGATGGCTGTTGCCGGTGGAACCGCTGCTCCACGTCAGTGGCCATCCCGATGCATGGGCGCAGACGCTCGCGACCCTCCGCCATCGAGCCGTCTGACCCCCTTTCAAGACTTTTTCAGGATTTTTCAAGCTCGCCGGGAAAGACTTCCACCGGCCCGCCGATCGAGCATACGGCCCTCAACGAGGCATTCCGCCTCAAGGAGGATACGGAAGTGAGAACGATCGAAACACGTCGGTACGAAATGCTCGTTCGGGTTCGTGAGTTTGGTGAGGCACATGGTCACCTGTTTCCGGAATCGAGTCTTGCGGGAGAGATGTTCGGGACGGTCGGGACGGCGGTCAAGGAGTTGAGTGAGCACGCCGTCTCGAAGATGTCGACCGCGCGGGGCGGTCGGAGCACGAGGACACTCGCGCGTGAGGCGCTGCTCGATCGGCTCGAAACGATCAGCCGCACCGCGCGCGCGATCGGAGAAGACACGGCTGGTCTGGTGGATAAGTTCGAGCTTCCGGACCCGCCGACGGACCAGGCGTTGCTCACGGCCGGACGCCTGTTCGCGCGCGATGGGGAGGAGTTCAAGGGTCAATTCATCGCGCACGCCATGCCGCCGGCGTTTCTGGCGGACCTGGCGCACCTCGTCGAGCGCTTCGAGGAGGCGATTCGCGGCCGCGAGGCCGATCGGGATGAGAACACCGCCGCGAGAGCCAGCATCGAAGCGGCGTTGACGTCCGGTTTCGCGGCAGTGAAGAAGCTGGACGTCCTCGTCGCCAACCGCCTGCACGACGATCCGGTGGTGATGGCCGTCTGGAAGCGCGATCGGCGGGTGGCGTATCCGTGGCGGACAAAGGCCGCAGCGGCGACGCCGGCGCCGGCGGTCTCCCCGCCCGCACCCGCGGTGCCGGCGGCGACGCCTGCACCGGCCGTAGCGGCACCCCAGGCGACGTAGCCGGCTTCGTGAGGGCCAGGCCGCGCACGCCTGGCCCTCACTTGCCGAATGAGCGAACGCGAGATGGTCACGTCCACAGTGAGAGCGGAGTTGCCAAGTTCGGTAGACCACCGGCCCTCTAAGGCGCTCTGCGGCCCTGCACCAAAATGCAACCGACTGCAATACGCTGTCTTGTCATCGTTTAGCCGATTGACTGACTGCACGACATCGCAAGAAAATGCACCAGATCGCGAATCGAAGTGACGCCAGGAGTGACACCGCTCTTGGGGGCGATAAACCGAGATCGAAAAGGAGCGCTGCATGCGTACGTTGATACTGACCTTGGCGGTTATCGCGTCAGCAACGGCTCAAGCGCAATCCCCAACCTACCAGCGTGGGGACCAAGTGCGAATCAAGGCGCCAACGAATCCGTCGGACCCCCTGGCAAGTCCGCTGGTCCTGCGGGTGGTGGCCATTCCTAACGATCGCATTCGTGTCGATGATTCAACGGTCTACATCAACGACGTGTCAGTTGTTGGGTTCTCCCGCGATTTTCTCGCGCGTGTGGCCACATCTCAACGGACGCCGCAGACAGTGCCAGAAGGCCACTACTTCGTGATGGGGGAGAGACGAGTCAATCAAGACATTGACGAGTACTGGGGTCAGCACTCAGCAACAAGTCTGGAACCAGCGCGATAAGGGATTGCCGATCGCTCACTCAGGAGGCGTTCCGCCGAACCTTTCGATGGCGACATCGACGTGACACACCTGATCGTCCGGCCCACGCCACGCGTGTTCCATCGTTACGATTTGACCGCCTGAATTCAATCGGTTACCGCACGGCGCACCGACACGTTTTTCGAACGGGCTAGGAATATCGTGGCGCTCAGGTACAACTAGGGCCCAGTAGAATCACGTTCATGGGTGACGTAGTCATCGCTTCCGCCGTCCGGACGCCGACGGGCAAGTTCCTTGGGTCACTCAAGGACTTCAAGGCCACAGAACTCGGCGCATTAGTCGTCGCCGAGGCGGTCCGCCGCGCGGGCATCGACCCGGCCGTCGTTGAGGAATGCATCATGGGCAACGTCGTCTCCGCGGGCCTCGGCCAGGCGCCGGCGCGCCAGGCGGCGCTCCGCGGCGGGCTCTCGAACGACGTCGCCGCGCTGACGATCAACAAGGTGTGCGGGTCCGGGCTCAAGGCGGTGATGCTCGCGGCCCAGTCCATCGGCGGCGGCGATACCGAGATCGTGGTCGCGGGCGGAATGGAGTCGATGAGCAACTGCCCCTACCTGCTCGATCGCGCGCGCGAAGGGCTGCGCATGGGGCACGGCCAGGTGATCGACTCGATGATCAACGACGGCCTCTGGTGCTCGTTCGAGGAGAGCCACATGGGGAACGCCGGCGAGGTCGTCGCGAGCGAATATCGCATCGACCGGGAGTGCCAGGACCGCTACGCGGTGGA
>JBGOTP010000323.1:0-5806 GCA_041476545.1 Vicinamibacteria bacterium
CAACACGCCGCCGGGTCCTGAGTGAAGCGTGTACTCGTCAACGTTGACCGAACTGGTCACAAACGATCCGTCGTCGACTCTGGACCACGAGTCGCCGCCGTCCTTCGTTTCGAAGAGTCCCTTCGTGTTCGCCCCGACGAATGTGGATTTCGTCGCCGGGTTGTACATCCATGCGAACTCAAGCAAGCGTTGTGGGGTTGTGTCGAACGGCAGCGTGATGCGTTTCCACTCGATCGCCTTTGAAGAGGCCGGGGATCGGGCCAGCAGAAACGCCGAAGGAGCCAGCACGAGAAGGATCGCCAGCGCCGGGCCGATGCGTCGCGTGCTCATGAGACCAGAATAGCTGGCTTCTGCGTCAATGCCCGCGATTCGTAGTGGTACCGGCACTACTTCTTGATCTTCGGGATCTCGAGCTTCGTGAGATTCGATCCGAGCACGTCCGCGCCGTGATCGTAGACGACGACCTTGACGTAGCGGGCGGGTGACGTGACTTTTACCTTGCCCCCATAGCCGAAGCCGGTCGCCTGGAATTTCGCGAACGTCTCCGGCATCAGCGCAAGGTTCACCGTGTTCCACGATTCGCCGAGAAGATGGTCCTTGTCGTCGACGCAGAAAATGGCGATGTCGAGTGAGTCGTTCTTCCTGCCGTCTTTGTCGGTGAAGCCCAGCTGATCCGTACGGATCCTGACCGAGATGTCGACCGCCGGCGAGCCGTCGTCCCCTGTGATGTTCGCGGCGGTCACGGTGAGTCCGATGTCCGTGATCGACTCGGGCGTGTTCGCCGCCCCCGCGACGCGCGTGTACGCGAGCGCCTTCGGCTTGTCGAGCGGCGCGAGGTCCAGATTCGCCATGTAGCCGTGACGGAACTGGATGTCGTACTGGCCCGGGCGATTGATGCGGACGCTGACCTTGCGGTATTTCCCGTCCCACTTCGTGTTCGTCGGGTAGTAGCCAAGCAGGTACGAGAACCGCGTGGCCTCGTCGAGACGATCCACGAAGTCCTTCCCTCTGTCGCTCGCCGAGAACCTGCCACCGGTCTGAGACGCGACCGTACGGGACGTGGATACGCGCCAGTCCACGGGAGGCATCGCCATGCCACCGCGACCGCCGCCACCACCACCGCCGCGTCCGCCGCCGCCACGCCCTCCGGCGCCCGCCGCCGTCATGTTCAGTGGCATCCCCGCCACGCCGCCCGTGTGCATGATGTCGATGACCACGCGCGCGTCGGCCGCGGTCGCGGCGAGGCCCGTGTCGTCTTCAGCGCGCGGCAGCATGATGCCGCGCTCGGTGACGAAGAGGAGATGCTTTTCGCCATCGAGGTAGCGCATGTAGGCGATGCCCGCGTAGAGCTTCGCGAGATCCTGAGACGTCTGCGCGTTCGCGGTGACGTAGTCGTCGAACGACATCTCGACCCCGGTCGCCGCGTTCATCGGATCGCTCAGAAACGTGCCGGGATCGCGGTTGGCGTTGATCTCGTTCGTCATCAGCGCATCGGAGATCTGGCGCTGATCGCTGGCCATGCGCGCGCCGTTGGCGACCTGGGCGTCCGGCACAGTCCGCATGGCGGCGTTGTTCGGCCCTTTGAAGATCGCATCGATCTCGGTCTGAATCGGTTTCGGAATGTAGGACCCGCCGTACCGTGCGGCGAGGCCGCTGAAGCGCAGCGCCATCTGCGATTCGATCTTCTCGTGGTCCTTGAGGTAGCGCTCGAGGAGGGCGGCAATCCTCGCATGATCGGTCGTGAACTCGGTGGCGCGGTTGAACGCCATCACCGCGACATAGTCCTGCGGCAGCAGCCGGTCTTTCACCAGGTGCAGCATGCCGTCGACGGCCTTCGTCACCGGCTGCAGCCGGCCGCGCCCGAGCACGATGAGGAACGTGCGCCGCTTCTGCGGTTCGAGCGTCGTCGGGGCCGCCGTCGCGCGCACGAGCGGCGCAGCCACGGTGGACTCATCCGCGATGAGCGACTGCGTCGAGAAGTGCCGGACCTGCTGGCGGACGTTGTTCTCGAGCACGACGAACTCGTCCTGGCTCAGGTCGGTGACCGGTTTGCCCGTGCGCCGATCGATCACGCGCACGTCGATCGGCACGAGCACCGTGCCGGCACGAAAGATCGGCGTCTGTTGCTCTGGCGGCGTCTGGCCCGCCGGCGTCTGCGCCGGCGGTGTTTGCGCCGCGCGCCCGGCGGGCGGTGTTTGTGCCGGTGGCGGCGTGCCTCGGGCCTGGCCCACGAGCGATACGGGCGCGCCAATCAGAATGACGCTGCTGATGACGACGCGGAGAAATCTGACCACAGACACCTCAATCAGGGCGGCTGTTCAGGATAACGCAGAGATGCGGTGGTGCCGACTACTTGATGAACCCCCGGCCGCGCAACCAGGTTGCGAGCAACGTCGACCACGGGGCCAACGACGCATCGTCGTTCGCCAACCCGACGCCATGCGGCCCCTTCTCGAACACGTGCATTTCTGCCGGCACACCTGCCTGACGCAGCGCGAGAAAGTAGCTGAGACTGTTTTCGGCCGGGACGGTGCGGTCTTCATTCGTCTGAAAGATGAAGGTCGGGGGCGTGTCCTTTGTGACGGCATGCTCACCCGAGAGCCGGCGCGCCAGGTCCGGATCGGGCTGATCCCCCAGGAGATTGGTCTTTGATCCGAGGTGTGTCCACGGCTCCGTCATTGAGATGACTGGATACGCCAGAACCGCGATATCAGGCCTGCTCCCACTGCGGTCGATGACGTCGTCGGCAGCGGGATTACCAGCATCGAACAGCGTACTCGCGCTCATGGCCAGATGGCCTCCGGCGGAAAAGCCCATGATGCCAATGCGGGCAGGGTCGAGGCGCCATTCCTCCGCGTGGGAGCGGAGGGTCCTGATGGCACGCTGAGCGTCGCCGAGCTCAATCGGATGGTGATAGCGAGGACCCAGGCGGTAGCGCAGCACGAACGAGGCAATTCCGAGAGAGTTCAGGTAGCCCGCGACCTGTCTTCCTTCGTGGTTCGACGCAAGGGTCCGGTAGGCGCCGCCCGGGCAGATGATCATTGCCGGCGTGCGCGCGCTCATGGCCCGAGGCAGGTACACGGTGAAGGCTGGGATGTCGCTCTCGTCGGTCCCAAGCGCACCGGGGGCTGCGCCGCGCCATAACGTGATGACCTGGCCGTCCTTGATCGGGAGGGGCTGTTGTTGCGCCTGCGCGGCCGTCAAGGTCGCGAGCGCCAATATGATCGCTACCTTCACCGTGAACCTCCCGTTACGTGCGGCCTCACAAGTTAACATGCGCCTCGTGCCCGTCAATACTTATGCGGCGAGGATGGCACAGCTCCGGCCGTGTGGCGTGGCCACTTGAGGTGCCTCGTCCAGTTCCGCTGCATGGAACACGAGGCGCGGATGAAGCTGAGTCCACCTGCCGACGCGTTTGACGGCTAACATTGGGGCAACTGGGGGCGAGTCATGTTTCGAAAACTGTGCGCGTGGGCATGCCTGTTGCTGTTATCCGCATCTGTTGCGCACGCGCAGACGCCGCCGACGGCGCCGCCCACCGGCGCGCAAGGGGCCGGCCGGGGTGGCGGCCGGGGTGGCGGCGGTGCGGTGAAGTCGCCCGACGTCGCGGCCGACGGCAAGATCACCTTCCGCTTGCGCGCGGCAAATGCCAAAGAAGTAGCCGTGAGGGTCGCCGGCAAGACGGTGCCGATGGCGAAGGACGACCAGGGGGTGTGGAGTGCGACGACCGATGTCCTCGCGCCCGATTACTACACCTACTCGCTCGTGGTCGACGGCGCGTCCATGAACGATCCGGCCAATCGGCAAGTGCAGACGTCGTTCGGAAGTTTTCAGTCGATGGTGGTCGTGCCAGGGCCACAGCCCTGGTTACCTCACGCCGGTGTCCCGCGCGGTGCGGTGACACGCCATACGTTCCACTCGGCGGTCGCAAATGACGATCGGGACTACTTCGTCTACACGCCCGCCGGCTACGACGCCCGGCGCTCGCAGCCGTATCCGATCCTGTATCTGCTCCACGGACTTGGCGACGACGCCGAGCGGTGGATGACGGGTGGAGGCGGGGCGCACAACATTCTCGACAACCTCATCGCGGAAGGCAAAGCCGTGCCGATGGTGATGGTGACGACGCTCGGCTACGGCGTCTCGAATGGCCCGGCGGGTGCGATGGCGCCCGAGAGCATCACGGGCTACACGAAGATCCTGCTCGACGAAGTGATGCCGGCGGTGGACAGGGCGTACAACGTGACCAGGAAGCGCGAGCAGCGCGCGATTGCCGGGCTTTCGATGGGCGGAGCCGAGACGCTGTACACGGGACTCAATCATCTCGACAAGTTCGCGTGGATGGGATCGTTCAGCGGCGCGTTTGTCATGTGGCCGCGCGCGGAGGCCGCGGCTCCGCCTGCCGCCAGCACGGCTCCACCCGCTGACGCAACGCCGGCGGGACGCGGCGGTCGCGGCGGCGGCCAGACCATCACCGACGCGATGATCGCAAAGAGTTTTCCGGCGCTGGACGCGAAGGCGAACTCGCAGATCAAGATGCTCTGGATCGTGTGCGGGACCGCCGACGGGCTCATCGGCGTCAATCGCCAGTTCAAGACCTGGCTGAAGTCAAAGAACGTCCAGTTCACCGAACAGGAAGTCCCCGACATGGGCCACGTCTGGCCGCTCTGGCGGCAGAACCTGACGGATCTCGCGCAGAAGCTGTTTCAGGACGCGAAGAAGTCAACTAGCGGCGCAGCGGTCCGCGGACGCTGACGCCCTTCCGTGTGCTTTCGAAGCTGAGCTTGGCCTCGGCCTTTCCGCCTTCGTAGGTAATCGCGTACTGAGCCGCCAGCTCGTCGGCAAACTGCTGCATCAGGACGGGCACGCCGGTCGGCTGCAGCGCCTGCTCGCTGCGGCCGCCGGAGTTCTTCGGGGCCGCCCCAAGCACGGCACTCCGATTGGCGGTTTCGTATTCGGTCGAGCTCTCGGGCCGATCGGCCAAGAGCGGCGGTCGATTGCCCTGGGTGACAGGGAACCCGAGGCCGATGTAGTACAGTTTCGCTCGACTCTTCTGGAGCGCATCGAGGGCGGCAGGCGCCCGCACGTCGCTCAGTTCCTCGCTTTCGCCCGACACCGCCACGATGATCGGCCGCTCCGCTTCCCGCCGTTGAAACCCCTTGGCCGCCTCCAGGAAGCCGTCGAGCAGGTAGGTGGGCATGGTGTTACGCGGCAGCAGTTTCTGCAAGCCCGCATAGAGCTGGGGAATGTCGGTCGTGAACTCCACGAGTGTCAAGTTCCGGGCGCCGATCGTGACAATCGAGAACTCGGCCTTGCCCTGCAACGTGTGAATGAACTGACCGGTGCCTTGTCGAATCGCGTTGAGCGCCAGGCCGCTGTCATCGAGCATGAGCGCAATCTGCATTGGCGCCTTCGCTCGTTCGGCGATCACAATCGGGCGAGGCTTCCCGTCTTCCTTGACCACGAACTCCCCCGCGGTCATGTTCGTCACCGGCACACTCCTGCCGGTCACCACCGAGACATAGACGGTGCGGGTCCCGGCCTGCCGGGCGGAGACCAGGATCGTCGCGACCAGCAGCGCGACGGTGATGCTGAGGGGCAACGTTCGCAGCATGGGTCGCTCCAAAAAACGACGTGGCCGCCGCGCCCGGTCGATCCGGGCGCGGTGGCCTGGTCGGTACTCGTTCGACGGACTAGAACGTAAACCGGCCGCCGAGCTGGATCACGCGGTTCGAGTTCCCCCGGACGCCCGTGATCCCCCCGAACGCGGTGCTGGTTTGCACTCCCGTCGCGAAGTCGAAGACGG
>JBGOTP010000324.1:0-5777 GCA_041476545.1 Vicinamibacteria bacterium
CGACGACGAGGTGATGGCGAAGGCCGTGCTGGCGATCAGCACGACGACGCCGGCGCGCGGCGCGGGCAGGAACAGGATTGTCTACCGCGATCTCGACGTCGAGGAGCTCGGCGCGGTCTACGAGCACGTTCTCGAATACGAGCCGGCGTCACGCGACGGCGCGCCGCCGCTGAACCACACGCGCGATCTCCGCAAGGCGACCGGTACGTTCTACACGCCGCGATCGCTGACGGCGTATCTGGTCCGCGAGACGCTTGCACCGCTCGTCGCCAACCGCGCGGCGGAAGAAATCCTGGCGCTCCGCGTCCTCGATCCGGCGATGGGCAGCGGCGCCTTCCTCGTCGCTGCCTGCGCGCACCTTGCCGACGCGGCGGAAGAGGCGCTGATTCGCGACGGCCAATGGCATCGATCCGATGTCACCGCGGCCGATCGCGTGATGCTCCGTCGCGAGGTCGCACAACGATGTCTCTTCGGCGTCGACCTCAATCCAACCGCGGTGCAGGTCGCGCGGCTGTCGCTGTGGCTGACCACCCTTGCGGCGGACAGACCCCTCACGTTTCTCGACCACCGGCTCGTTGCCGGCAACAGCCTGGTCGGCGCGACTCCCGACGATGTGAGGCGTCAACCCGGCGGCGGACGGTCGCGCGGCAGACGCTCACAGCCGTCTCCGCTGTTTGACTCTGCCGAGCTCGCGCCCGCGCTGCAACACGCGGTGCACGCGCGCCTGCAGATCGCCAATCAAGCGGACGAATCCGCGGCGATCGTGCGCACGAAGGAGGATACGCTCGCGGCGCTCCAGTCATCTGACGGACCGCTCGGGCGGTGGGCACGCGTCTTCGACTTGTGGTGCTCAGGCTGGTTTTGGCCGAACGGATCGCCTCCTGATCGAGGGACGTTCGCAGAACTCGTCGATCTTCTCCTGCATCGGCGCTCGGCGCTGGCCGCTCGCACCGCAGCTCCGCTTCTCGAGCGGGCGGAGACAACCGCAGCGCAGCATCGATTTCTCCACTGGCCATTCACGTTTCCTGAAGTGTTCAGCGACGATCACGGCGACCCCCTCGCAGACGCGGGGTTTGACGCCATCATCGGAAATCCGCCGTGGGACATGGTCCGAGGCGACAGCGGCGATTCCACGACGCGTCGCACTCGACGAGACGAGGCCAGGAGCCTGGCGGACTTCGTGCGCGAGTCCGGCATCTACCGCATCGACACTCGCGCGCACGTCAATCGGTATCAGCTCTTCGTCGAGCGCGCCCTCCAGCTAGCGAGACACGGCGGAAGAATCGGTTTCGTGCTGCCGGGCGGGGCGATAACCGACGGCGGATCGGCGCCGCTTCGCGTCCACCTGTTCGATCACGCCCGCCTCGACAGCGTCGTCGGGCTCGACAACCGTCACGGCATCTTCCCCATTCACCGGAGCGTGCGCTTCGTGCTGCTGACGTGCACGACGGGGCAGGCGACCGAGGCCGTACGCTGTTGCTTTGGAATCAGCCATCCGGAGGAGCTCGATAACCCCGCTGCGTCCGATCGGCGCGCCACTATCACGCTGACGCGCGCTTTTCTCTCGCGTCTGTCCGGAGACGACGACCTTGCGATTCCCGAGATCCAGACCCACGCCGACGTGCGGATTCTCGAGCAGATCAGCGCGCGCTATCCCGCGTTGAGTTCGCCCGACGGCTGGAACGTTGCGTTTGGCCGGGAGTTGAACGCGACCGACGATCGCGGCTCGTTTGTGCCGTTCATGGAAGACGGCCCCGGACGCCCGGTGCTCGAAGGCAAGCAGATCGAGCCGTTCAGGACCTCACTGGAGGGATGCCGCTCTCAGCTCGCGGACGGCGCGCGCGTGAAAGTCCCGCGACGGCCGCGCCTGGCGTACCGCGACATCGCGAGCGCGACCAACCGGCTGACGCTCATCGCGGCCATTGTCCCGGCGGACGCGGTGACGACACATACGTTGTTCTGCCTGAAGACGCCGCTACCGCTCGATGCGCAGCACGTGCTCTGCGCGATGCTTAACAGCTTCGTCGCGAATTATCTCGTGCGGTTCCGGGTCAACACCCACGTCACCGTGTCGCTCGTGTCGAGGCTACCTGTTCCGTTGCTCGATCCGGACGGCCGTGCCTTCGAGCGCCTTTCGTCGCTCGCGAGAACACTCATGCACTCGCCAACGGCCGCGGAGCAACAACCGGAGTACGTAGAGCTTCAAGCAACAGTCGCGCGACTCTACGGATTGTCAAAGGCCGATCTGACGCATGTTCTGACGACATTTCCGCTCATTCCTGAAGAAGTCAAACGCCGCACACTCGCAATCTTCTCTGAATCATAGCCACCGAGGCACCGAGGTACGCCATGTACGAACACGGTAGAGGCGGACCTTCAGGTCCGCCTTGTCAGCCTGCGCTGGACGGCAGCTCGCTCCGCAATCCTCTGAAGCTCCTCGCGTTTTTCCCCTGACGATCTTCGGCACGCCTCGAACGCTTTGCGGCCGCGAGCTGCCGTCCATCGCAGAGGTACCGAGCGGGCGGGTTCGACTGCGTGGTGGAGCACGTCAGGCGTAGACGTAGTCCAGCGGACACTCCCAGTCGCAAGCGTTATTATCGAGTTCTGCCTACCCATGGCTGGGTCCGGCGCGCGTTCACCCAGAAGTGCCGAAGTGGCTGATGCTTCCCGGAACATTGAACACATTCCGCCATGGCAATACACTGCGAGCGCCGCTGGCGTATTCGGTTATCGAGTTCGGCCTACTACTAGGCTGCGGGTCCGGTCCGGTTCGGATGGATTCAAGTACCAATGAGAGGTGCCTATGGCGAAGACCGACACTCCGAAATGTAAGACGTGCGGATCGGCGATGACGTGGAAGACATTCAGGCGCGAGGGATTCGTGCCGGAGGACCAGTGGGTCTGTCCCAAATGTGGTTCTCAAGGGATCAAAAAGACACCAGCCAAGCGGCGATAGTTCAAGATGTCAGCCGACTCCTGGGACCAATCGAGCGCCGCGGGTGATGCCTAGCCGAGCGCTATCGGGCTAGCGATGAAGAAGGACAAGTATCGTGACTTTTGCCACCTTGCGAATAACGAAGTCGAGGGCGCCGGCTACCGCATTCGCACTCGGGGCACCGGTGGCACTCTCATTCTCGCGCCGCATGGGGGCGGGATCGAACCTGGAACATCGGAGTTGGCCGAGGCCATCGCAGCCGACGATCACTCTCTGTACATCTTTGAGGGACTCAAGGCTTCTGGAAATGAAGACCTGCATATCACCAGCTCGAACTTCGACGAGCCCGCGTGTCAGAGGATGATCACGCGGGCTGAACGCATAGTCACGGTTCACGGTGAGGAACGCGCCGACGCCGTTGTGTTTATCGGCGGCCTCGACGAGGGAGGCGTTGACGAAATGATCACCGCGCTGGCCTCCGCGGGCTTCGTCGTCAAAGCACCCGACAAGGAGCATCTCAAAGGTCAGGCGCCGAAGAACGTCTGTAACAGCGGACGAAGCGGCGCGGGAGTGCAGCTAGAAATCATGGAGGGACTTAGGAGCACTTTCTTTCGAGCATTGACGCCACGCTCTGAGCGCCAGCACACGACATCGGCATTCTTGCGCTTCGTTGCTGCAGTGCGTGAAGCACTCTCCTGATTCAACGAGCGCTCTAACACGCGTTGCACCAAGCGGCCGCTGGTGAACGCGGCGTTCGGCCGTCTGGCCCAGCGCCATGCGATCACAGTCACCATGTGCATACACATCAGCGGTGTACCCGAGAGCATGTGCACCCGTTGCACGCCCCGGCGCAACGTAGAACAGCGCGCCAGTCCGCCGCCGACCAGATCTAGTAACGAGCTTATACGATACGAGTTCGTTGACCGTGAACGCAGACTGCTGTCGCTAGCTCCTGACCTTCAGCGTGGGTGGAAGCCTCACACCAAAGTGTCGTGTTTTTTCGAATGGATCACTATTGACTCGCTGGCGGAATGTGGGCTGAAGATCTATATCGTGCTGTTCCCCAGAGCGTCTAGTGGCCATTCGACAGATTGGCCGTCCTTGCCAGAGCTAGGCGACGCCTCGTCACGCACACATCGTCGGGCTTACAGGCGTCGACCGCGAGATTGGAGCCCAGTGGTATGGGACGTGTCTGGAGGCCTTCTGACCATTCAGGTTCCGATCGTTGGAGCGGACGCAGGACTCAACCCAGATCTGCCTTGGAAGCAGCTTAGGTCTCAGAAGCTTGAGCTGCGCCTCGTTGAGTACGATCTCCATGCGTCCCCGGCGATAGATCAGATCTGGGACTTGCGCTTCGAACTTCAGCTTCGCGTAGTTGCCGAGCCCAGACCTCCACGACATCGGGTCGAACGCGACTGGTACAGAAGGTTCTGTCCGGGCGGTTTACCGAGTCTTGGTAAGCGAGCGTGACCTCATGAGCCGGCCTGAGACGGCATGACAGCCGACGGCGCGATGGTGTCGCGCGCGCCGCGGCTGATGCGTGGCGTTAGCCCGTGATAAACGCCGCAGCGACTACCAACAAGGCCGACGTCGTGCTCGGGTTGATCCTCAGTGTGCGCAGCGCAGCCGCGGTCGGCTGCGTGCTGCAAACTGTCACCCGCTGTGAGGCCTGGCGGCGCTGGATGGCAGCTCGATGCGCAAAGCGTTCGAGGCGTGCCGATGATCGCTGGCTGGAAAACGCGAGGAGCTTCAGGGGATCAGCGAGGTTGAGCGCCGTTCGCGAAGCGAACGCTCTTGGCGCGACCCGAGCGTCTGGCGGCCTCTGGCAGCCCCGCAGCGTTTTCCGGCGCGCCGAGCGCTTTGCGCAGCGAGCTGCCGTCCAGCGCCGGCCGAAGGATGTGCCCTACCACTTGAGAACTCTTCGCCCTCTCCAGAGAGGCCCTTCCTCGACGTAGAGCCACTCGGGGTTGCGCGCGATGTCGCGCAGCCCCTGGTGGATCTTGTCGAAGGTGCCGACGTGCTCGTCCTCGCACTCGAAGTAGGTGATGAAGTCGAACTCGCCTGGCTGCTCGTAGCCGTCGGGGTTGTGATACAGCTTGCGGAAGATCGTGGCGATCCCGTCCTGCGCCGTCTGCGCGTGACCGTGCACTGGACAGCCGGTGCCGGCATCGACCTGCGGGTAGAAATACGCGTGGCGCTCGAGCGACGACTTCTTCCACCACTCGCTGCTCTTCGACATCGGCAGCACGATCGCGTTCTTCGCGACGCGCCCCGACGTGCGCAGCACGGCGCGCCTGTACGCGAAGTCGTACATGTCGGAGCTGGTGTAGCGCGGTGTGCGCTCGGCGCCGTCGATCGAGATCACGTCGCCGACGTCGCCGATGCGGCGCTGCAGCTCGAGCTCGAGCTCCTGCAGCCGCGGGCGGTACTTCCCGGAGGCCTGCAGGGCGTAGCGCGCGGCGGCGATACCCGAGTTCCCGTTCCGCTCGCCGGCGGCAACCAGGAACTGAATTGTCTCGTGCGGCTGCACCTCGTGCGTGCCGTCGGCGTCGTAGTCGTTGAAGAAGCCGCGTGAAATGAGGCCGCCTGCCGTGCGCAGGCGCAGCAGCGCCGCATCGTCCTCGCAGCGCGGAACCACGAACAGGAACTTGGTGAAGGACAGGTCCTTCGTGATTTCTTTCCTCCGGGGAAGGTATCGGGTCGAAATGCGCGGATCTGCACTCGGCGTGCAGCCATGTGCAGGTTACCGGCCGAGCGCGAACCTCCGGATCGCGTCCGCCAGCCCGGCGTGATCGTTGTCGCCCGTGACCGCCCAACCGCGTTCCTTGAGGCCGGCCACCGA
>JBGOTP010000325.1:0-5764 GCA_041476545.1 Vicinamibacteria bacterium
CCGGAACGCTTCGCCAGATCGAGGAAGAGCGCGACGTCGAGGACGATCGGCGCAGCGAGAATGCTGTCGCGACAGAGGAAGTTGATCTTGAGCTGCATGGGGTAGCCCAGCCAGCCCACGAGATCGATATTGTCCCATCCTTCCTTATTGTCGCCGCGGGGGGGATAGTAGTTGATGCGCACGACGTGGCAGAGATCCTGGTACAAGTCCGGATACAGCTGCGGCTGCAGGATGTAGTCGAGGACGGATTTCTTGCTCTCTTCCTTCGTCTTGAACGATTCAGGATCGTCCAGCACTTCCCCGTCGCGGTTGCCGAGGATATTCGTGGAATACCAGCCAGCGACGCCAAGCAGGCGGGCCTTCAGCCCCGGAGCGATGATGGTCTTGATCAACGTTTGCCCGGTCTTCAGATCCTTGCCGCAGAGCGGCGAGCCCGTCTTCGCGGCGAGCGCGACGAGCGCCGGCACGTCCGCGGTCAGATTGGGCGCGGCATTCGCGTAGGGAATCCCCTCTCGGATCGCGGCATACGCGTAGACCATGCTCGACGGAATCGCAGGGTCGTTTTCCTCCAGCGCGCGCACGAAATTTTCCATCGTGGCGTGCGCCGGCGTCTCCGTCATGTAGACCTCGGTGCTGCCGCACCAGACCATGACCAGGCGATCGAGGCCGTTGTCGGCCTTGAACTTCCGGATGTCGGCGATGACCTGCTCGGCCAGGTCCATCTTGTTCTTGCCCTTCTTGACGTTTGGGCCATCGAGCCGCTTGACGTACCGCTGATCGAAGACCGCCGACATCGGCTTGATGCTCTCCAGTTCGGGCCGCAGCTGCTCGAGCAGGGCCGGCTCGAGCACGCCGGCCGTCTTCGCGGCCGCGTAGCAGTCGTCGTCGAAAATATCCCAGCCTCCAAACACAAGATCGTCGAGTCCCGCGAGCGGCACGACCTCGTTGATTCTCGGCGAGCGTCCTTCCGTCCGCTTGCCCAGACGGATGGTGCCCATCTGCGTGAGCGACCCAATGGGCTTCGCGAGTCCTCTCCGAATGGCGAGCACGCCGGCAATGGTTGTGGTGCTGACGGCGCCAAGGCCGACGAGCAGGACGCCGAGCCTTCCACGCGCAGGAGCGATTTGAACTGGTGTAGACATCGGGAACAAACTATATAGCTTTCAGCTCTCGGCTGTCAGCTGTCCGCACCGAGGGCGCCCGCTGACCCCCCGCAGCGTGTACTGTAAGCTGACGGCCAGCATGTTCAGTGTCTTCGGCCGGCGCGATCACTCGTCCTTCAAACTCGTCGCGGGAATGGTCGGCGTCAAAATGGGCGATCGAGTCGTGCAGATCGGTTGCGCGAATGGCGGGCGTCTGGCAGCGGTCGCGGCAAACGTCGGACTGTCCGGCCGCGCCGTCGCCATCGCGCCCGACGATGCCTCGGCGGCGCGGGCGCGAAAAGGAGCCGCGCAGGCAGGCGTCCTCATCGAGGTCGAAACCGCGCCGCCCACGCGTCTGCCTCTGGATGACGGGGTCTTCGATGTCGCGATCGTCGATGATACCGGCGGCCTGTTTGCCGTCATGCGAGCCGAAGATCGTGTGGCTGCCGTTCGTGAATTGCTGCGCATCCTGCGTCCGGGCGGGCGGGTGATGGTGCTCGCGGCGGCGGCGCGTGGTGGAATCGGCGCGCTCGTCGCAATCGTAACAGGGGCGCGGAGCGGTCCGCCTTTCGACCCGACACCGTCACTCCGGGCGGACGGATTCGGCGCGGTGCGTAGGCTCGCCGAACGTGAAGGCCTCGTGTTCGTCGAAGCGCTTAAGCCGAGGGTGACATAGGGGCAACTGCAGCTCTCAGCCCTGATCAGCGTAAGCAAGTGAGGTGTCGGCCGCCGTCAATCGGAATCGTCTCCCCCGTCATCCACGCCGCGCCATCGGAGGCAAGATACAGAATCAACGAGGCGACTTCCTCGGGCTGGCCCGGCCGGCCGAGGGGGTGGGTTTCCTTCGACCGCTCGAGGAACGCCGCGTACCGACCGTCGTCCATGCCGGATCGCCGATGCAGATTGGTCACGGTCACGCCCGGGTTGACGGCGTTGACCCGCACGCCATGGGGCGCCATTTCCAGAGCCGCGCAGCGCGTCAGCTGATCGACACCGGCCTTGCTGACGCAATACGCCAGCACTCCCGCAAAGGAACGAAGGCCGTTGACACTCGACACGTTGACCACGGATCCCTTGCGCCGGGCGAGGTACGGGGCCGCCGCGCGCATCAGCCGGAACGGGGCGCGGAGGTTCACGGCCATCATCTGATCCCACGCCTCATCGTCGGTGGTTTCAACCGTGCCGGCGCCGACGATACCCGCGGCGTTCACGAGCACGTCGATGCCTCCAAACGCTTCCACCGCGCCCCGGACGATACGTTCCGGAGCATCGGCCGCAGTGACGTCGACCGCCACCGACACGGGACACCGGTCGTTGGTCGTCAGGGCCCGGCCGATGTCGGCGAGTGCGGGCTCGTCCCGTCCAACGACGACGAGATCCGCGCCCCGGCGCGCAAAGGCGCGGGCGGTCTCGCGGCCAATCCCGCTCGAGGCCCCGGTGATGACAGCAACTTTTCCGGTGAAAGACATGGCGCCAAGTCTAGCAGACCCGAAATGGGGACAGCTGTCACGGCCAGAGCACAGCCCGTCTCGCTCCCTGAGCGAAACCCCGTGGAAAGCCTCGCCTTTGGCCCCATGGCGACGGCAAGCCTTTTGCCTCTGGCGTCACGTTCCTCATGTCCTTGAGTCCAGCCTGCAGGTTGTCGGCGGCCTTGGCGCTCGCGGCCGTCGTGTCGCTGCAAGCGCAGCAGCGACCAGCCAGGCCTCAGCCGGATCAACACGACGGCTTCACGTTCAAGAGCGGCGTGGAACTCATCAACGTCACGGCGACCGTCACGGATGCGAACGGCCGTTTTGTCTCGGGCCTCAACAAGGACGACTTCCACGTCTACGAAGACAACGTGTTGCAGACCGTGACGCATTTCGGCGCCGATCGAGTGCCGGTGAGCCTGGGCATCGTGCTCGACACGAGTGCAAGCATGGAGGGCGAGAAGATTCGCGCGGCGCGAACCGCCCTGGAGCAGTTCCTGGATGAACTTTCCGATCCGCAAGACGAATTCTTCCTCTACCAGTTCGGTGAGCATCCGATTCTCCTGCAGGGCTGGACAACCGACCGGCATGCCGTGTCGCGTGCCCTGTCGCACATTGCCCCCGATGGGGGCACGGCCATGTACGACGCGGTGGCGCAGGCGGTGCCGCTCGCGGCGACCGGCCGGAATTCCAAGAGGGCGCTCGTCGTGATCTCGGACGGGAACGACACGTCCAGCGACATCAAGGCCGACGATCTCCGACAACTCGTGCGCGAAACAGAGGTGCTCGTGTACGCCGTGGGCATCGACGGCGAGCACGAACCGGCGACCGTCATGCCGACTCCCCAACGGCCGCAGCCCCGGGCCCCAGGATTTCCTCTTCCCACGCCGCAACCGTTCCCGCGCGGCCCCGGCGGGCGGCTGCGATCGTCGCAGTGGCAGTGGACGCTTCCCAAGCGTCCGCAAGCGCCCGTCGGCCGGGTCAGCCGAAGCGGGAGTCGCGACCGGGTCAACATCACCGCGCTGCGCGCCATGACCGACGACAGCGGTGGGCGAACGGCCATCATCTACGATCCTCGAGATCTCAATCAGGAGACCTTCAATATCGCCGACGAGTTGAGCAGGCAGTACTACCTGGGCTATCCCGCAAGCGGAAAGAAGGATGGCCGCTGGCACGCCATCCGGGTGGAAGTAGGCAGGGGGAACTTCCGGGTTCGGGCGCGGCGCGGATACGTCGCAAGCTAGAATACGGCGTGCCTCTTCTCGCGACCGCCCTCGGACTCAGTCTCCTGGGCAGCGGCGGCGGTCTGCTCGTCGCGTCTTCCCTGTTGCTCTTCAACGACACGCTACGCGGCCGCATCGTCCCGTGGCTCGTCAGCTACGCGGTCGGTGCTCTGCTTGGTGTATCGCTGCTCGCCCTTCTGCCAGAGGCCCTCGACACCCTGGCGCCCGTGCAGGTGTTCGGCACGTTACTCGCCGGTATCCTCGCGTTCTTCATGCTCGAAAAACTCGTACTGCTGCGGCATTGTCACACCGACGAGTGCCAGATCCATGCAGCCGCACCGCTCGTGATTTTCGGCGACGCGTTTCACAATTTCCTCGACGGCGCGCTCGTGTGCACGGCCGTCCTCACGTCGGTCCCGTTAGGCATCAGCACGGCCATCGCCGTCGCGGCCCACGAAATTCCGCAGGAGATTGGGGATGTCGCCATTCTTCTGCACGCCGGCTACAGCCGGAAGCGTGCGCTCGTACTGAACCTCGCGTCTGGCGCCTCGGGAATCGCGGGCGCGCTCGTCGCGTACACCGCTGTCGGAGTCGTGCCCGGTATCCGGCCTTACGTCCTCGCCTTTTCGGCGGCGAGCCTGATGTACATCGCCATGTCGGACCTGATTCCCGACTTGCACCGTGGTCAACGCGACAGGCACGGCATCCGGCAGGTCACTCTCATCGCGGCCGGTGTGGCCACGATTGTCGTCTGCGAAAGGCTCGTCGGATGATGGACAAGACCAATCTGGTCACAGTCGAGAAGATGTGGCGGCGCGAGGTGGAGGCCGCTACGACCTATCGCCACCTCGCTGCGCGCGAGACCGATCAAAAGCGGAAGGAGATTCTCCTGCGGCTGGCCGACCAGGAGGATTCGCATGCGTCGCGGTGGGCCGAGCGTATTGCGCTCGCCACGGGCCGTCACCCGGATCGCGCGGAGGTCGAGCGCGGTCTCACCTGGTTCCAGCGCATCTCGGATCAGAGCGTCGTGCTCCACCGGCTGGAGCAGGAAGAAAACAGAGCCGAGGCCGAGTACGACCAGTTGCTGGCGCGGCTGACCGATCCGGCCGATCGCCAGATCGCGAAAGACGCCATGTTCGAGGAGCGCGACCATGCGGTGGTCTTGCGGACACTCGCGGGCGGCGCCGTGCAGACACCGCGGTCGGCGCTCGACGCGCTCTTGCGGCGCGAGCGCTGGCACGTGCGCGGTACCGGATGGATCGGGGACGCCATCTACGGCGTCAATGACGGCCTCGGCGCGGTCTTCGGGATTGTCTCGGGCATGGCGGGGTACACGGGCGGCAGCCAGGTGGTACTCGCGGCCGGACTGGCCGGCACACTGGCGAGCGCGCTCTCCATGGGGGCTGGTGCCTATCTGGCGTCGAAGTCCGAGCGCGAGGTCTACGAGTCCGAAGTGGCTCGCGAGCGGGCGGAGATCGAGGAGGACCCGCACGAGGAACTCCTCGAGTTGGAGCTGTTCTACCAGCTAAAGGGATTCTCGGCAGAGGAAGCGCGGTCGATGGCTGAGCGCATGCACAAGGAGCCGAGCCAGTTCCTGCGTGCACTCGTGCATGAGGAACTGGGGCTGTCGGAAGCGAGCTTCCCCAACCCGCTCCGGTCCACGATTTCGGCCACGGTTTCAACGGCCATCGGCGGTTTCATCCCGATTGTGCCGTTCTTCTTCACCGTGGGAATGCCGGCCGTGATCGCATCATTCATCATCAGCACCCTCGCGCACTTCGCTGTTGGTGCCTCCAAGTCGCTCGTCACCACGCGCTCGTGGTGGGCCAGCGGAGCCGAAATGACCGTCGTCGGCATCGTCGAGGCGGCTGTCACCTACGGCGTCGGTCGCGCCTTCGCCGGCTTCTGATGGAGCGCGTTGCCCTGATTC
>JBGOTP010000326.1:0-5741 GCA_041476545.1 Vicinamibacteria bacterium
GAACGCCATCGGCGCCCACAACGCCGTGAGCGCGCCGGAGGCATTCGCATCGGCCAGCGACCCGCTTGTCCGGCCGATCGCCGCCCAGATGCCAACATCGAGAAACGTCGGATCCACGAAGCCCTGATACACCGCGACGAGCGCGGCCAGTATCGCCGCCGCCAGGAGCGGGCGGATGATGAGCTGTTCGAACCGGACAGTACTGTCGGCCGTTCGGCCGACCATGTTGACTCGGCCGACCGTATCGGCTCGGCCGGACATACCGGCCGTGGCGCGTTTGTCGTCGGCGAACCGTCCGCACAACCAGTCGAACCACAGGAGACCCAGCAGGTGCGCGGCCGCCGCCTGACTGACCCACACAGCCCACGGAACGTATTCCACCGGGCCCGTCAGCGCAGCTCGCGGTGTCCACAAGGCCGACGGGGTCCAGTCGAGGACGCGCATCACCACGATGGGCCACGTGAACGCGATGGCCAGCGCCCAGGCGACAAGCGGGAATCGAAGGCGCGCGGGGTACTGCCATCCCGATCGTGTGGTTGCCGCCATGGCGCCGGCGAATGGAGGAATCCACAGCGACAGATATTGGAAGCGGTAGCCGATGACCAGCAGGAAAAAGGCGGGTGTCAGATAGCCGAGGCCAAGGACGATCGCCGTGGCGCGCTCCGGGTGCGTGCGCCCCGCGGCATACGCGACGCCCCCCGCCAGGAGGGCGACGACGGGGAGGACCCACAGGTCGCGCCCGGCCTGCAGCGCACCAAAGATTGCGGCGCCAAGCGCGGACGCGATGACCGCCGTCTTTGTCGGGCGCTCGAATGTCATCGGGATGCGCGGGAGCATAGCATGGCGAATCGACCCGCTCGCGGCGCGGACGTGCCCCGCGCCAGACGAAGGAGACCGACGTTAGGGGCCGGGAATCGGCGTGAGTATGATGTGCGCGTGCGCATCGGCATAGACGCGCGGAAGCTCCACGACTTCGGCATCGGCACGTACATCCGGAATCTGCTGCGCCATCTGGCTCGACTCGACCGCCAGACCGAGTTCGTCCTGTTCTGTCGCCCGGGCGATGTGCCGGCCCTGACCCTGCTCGGAGAGAATTTTCGGGCGGTCGGCGAAGCCGCCGGCAACTACTCGCTCGGCGAGCAGCTACGGATTCCGCTGGCGATCAAGCGGGAAGGCGTGACGCTCTTCCACGCGCCCCACTACGTGCTGCCGCCGCTCGTGCCGTGCCGATCGGTTGTGACCATTCACGACTGCATCCACCTGATGTTCCCCGACTATCTCCCCAACCGGATGGCGCTCGCCTACGCGCGCACGTCCATCTCTGCCGCCGCCCGGCGCGCGACCCGCGTCATGACGGTCTCGGAGAGTTCGAAGCGGGACATCCTCCGTTACGTCAAGATCCGGGCCGAGAAGATCGACGTGATTTACAACGCCTACGACGAGCGATTTGCCGCCGACCCCAAGGAAGACGACGTCGTTCGGGTCCGCGAACGGTATCAGCTCCACGACCCGTTCGTCCTGTACGCCGGCACGGTCAAGCCGCACAAGAATGTCGAACGCCTGATCCAGGCGTTTCACCTGGTTCGACAACGAGGTCTCGAGCGCCTCAAACTGGTACTCATCGGTGACGAGATCTCCAGGTACGCCGCGCTCCGGCGGGCGGTTCACCAGCATCAACTGCACAAGTACGTGCGCTTCCTGGGCTACATGCCGGAAGAAACGCTCGCGATCATGTACCGCCTTGCAGGCGTCTTCGTCTTCCCGTCCCTCTATGAGGGGTTCGGTCTCCCGCCCCTCGAGGCGATGGCGAGCGGTACTCCGGTCGTGACGTCCAATGTGTCTTCCCTCCCGGAAGTGGCCGGCGACGCCGCCGTCCTCGTGGACCCATACGATCCGGCCGCCATCGCGGATGGCATTTACCGCGTGCTGACCGACGAGCCGCTCCGCGCCGACCTCCGCCGCAAGGGACTCGCGCGGGCGCGGCAGTTCTCGTGGGAGGACTCGGCGCGCCGGGTTCGCGCCATCTACACGCTCGCCGCGGAGTCTGGCCGCGGGCCCACGTAAATGCGGCTCGCGCTCGTTCACGACTGGCTGACCGGCATGCGCGGCGGTGAAAAGGCGCTCGAGGTCCTCTGTGAGCGCTTCCCCGACGCGGAGATCTTCACGCTGCTGCACATTCGCGGTTCGGTGTCGCCGGCCATCGAACGCCTTCCGATCCACACGTCGTTCATCCAGCACCTGCCGTTCGTCCGGCGGAGCTACCGGCACTACTTGCCGCTCTTCCCGACCGCCGTCGAACAGTTCGACTTCGACCGGTTCGACTGCGTGCTGAGCGTGAGTCATTGCTCGGTCAAATCCATTCTCAAGGCACCGCGCGTCCGGCACATCTGCTACTGCCTCACGCCCATGCGCTACGCGTGGGACCAGTTCGACGCCTATTTCGGCCCCGATCGCGTGGGCCGGATCGGGACGCGGCTGATGCGCCCCCTCATGGCGCACATGGCGCGATGGGACCGCGAGACGGCAGGTCGCGTGGATCGCTATGTGGCTATTTCTCATCATGTTGCCGACAGGATCGGCCGATACTATAATCGCGACGCACGCGTCGTGTATCCGCCGGTTGACACGACATTTTTTCACCCCGACGGATCGCGACCTGAGCGATATGCACTCATCGTTTCCGCGTTGGTGCCCTACAAACGGATTGAGCTGGCCATCGATGCCTGCCGTCACGCCCACGTGCCGCTGAGAATCGTCGGCGATGGTCCCGAGCGCCCGGCGCTCGAACGCCGGGCCCGTGGCGAGGTGGAGTTCCTCGGCCGCGTCGCGGACGCCGACATCCGCGACCTGTATCGGCGCGCGGCGGTCGTCCTGCTGCCCGGTGAAGAGGATTTCGGGATCGTGCCGCTCGAAGCGCAGGCGTGCGGCCGGCCGGTCGTCGCGCTCGGCCGCGGGGGCGCGGTCGAAACCGTCGTCGCTGGCCAAACCGGCGCGCTTGTCGGCGAACCGACGGTCGAGGCCTTCGCCCAGGGCATCGTCGACACCCTCGAGCGACCCTTCGATGCGCGCGTCATCCGCCGGCACGCGGAGCGCTTCGGACGCCAGCGGTTCGGCGACGAAATCGAGGCCATCGTCCGCGAGCCGGGCCGGGCTGGAGACGCCCGATGATCCGCCACAATCGACTCCTCGTCGCGTTCCACCTCGTTTCAGACGCGATGCTGGGCATGTCGGCTTTCATGATCGCGTACGCCATCCGGTTCTACGTCCTCGACGAACTCATTCCGATTTCCAAGGGCCTTCCTCCGGTTTCGCAGTACATCAACCTGCTCCCGTTCGTGGGCGTGCTCGTCCCGTTCGGGTTCCACTTGCAGGGGCTTTACCGGCTCCGCCGCGGACGTTCGCGCGTCGACGATTTCTTCGCGGTCTTCGTCGGCAGCATCCTCGCGGTTGTCTTCGGCATCGGATCGATGCTGTACGTGCAGGCCTACCTCGCGACCGACGCCCAGCGCGAAGTCGGCGCCTTTGCGGTCTCACAAGCCGCGTGGGCCATCTTTCTCGTCCTGAATGTCATCCTGACATTTTCCCTGCGCGAGCTGATGCGCGAGATGCTCGAGCGGCGCTGGCGCGCGGGCATCGGCCTCAAACGGATTCTCATTGCGGGATCCGGCGAGCTTGGGCGTCTCATCGCCGACAAGATTCTCGAACACCGGGAACTCGGCTATCAGATCGTCGGCTTCGTGGACGACCGGGCTATCGGCGATCACCTTGGCTACAGGGGCCTGCCGCTGCTCGGCACGATCGACGAGGCGGGCGAGATCTCGGCGCGCGAATCCATCGATCACCTGTACGTGGCCTTGCCACCCGAACAGCACGTCCGCATGCTGGAACTCCTCGACAGCACCAGCCGCGTCATGGTGGATGTCAAGGTGGTGCCCGATCTGCTCCAGGTGATCGCGCTCCGCGCCCGCCTCGAAGATCTCGATGGCGTCCCCGTCATCAACATCAACGACATTCCCCTGCAGGGTCTCAACAGCACGATCAAGCGCTGCATCGACGTCTGTCTGTCGAGCGCCGGCCTGCTGTGCCTCGCGCTGCCCATCGGCATCACCGCCCTCCTTGTCCGGCTGACGTCCCGCGGACCGGTCTTCTACCGCCAGGAACGTATGGGCCTGGACGGCAAGTCCTTCTCGATCGTGAAATTCCGTTCGATGTACAACAACGCCGAACGCGACACCGGCCCGGTCTGGACCGTACCGGGCGATCCACGCGTGACCCCATTCGGTCGCGTCCTGCGGCGATCGAACCTGGACGAACTCCCGCAGTTGTGGAACGTCCTGCGCGGCGACATGTCGATTGTCGGCCCTCGTCCGGAGCGTCCGGTGTTTGTCGAGCAGTTCAAGCACAGGATTCCGCAGTACATGCTGCGCCACAAGGTGAAGGCCGGTCTCACGGGCTGGGCGCAGGTCAACGGGTGGCGAGGGAACACGCCGCTCGAAAAGCGCATCGAGTACGATCTCTACTACATCGAGAACTGGTCGGTCCGGCTCGATCTGAAGATCATGTGGTTGACGATCCTCAGGGGTTTCTTCCACAAACACGCGTACTAGAAGCTGTCAGCTGAAAACGAGACAATCACTGCATGAGAAAACGCGTCGTCATTACGGGTGCGGCGGGCTTCATCGGATCGCATCTTTCTGAAACGCTGCTCGATCGCGGCTACGACGTCGTGGGCGTCGACAGTCTTCTCACTGGAGCGACCGCCAACATCGCGCACCTGTCGAACCGCGCGTTCACATTCATCAAGCACGACGTCACCAACTACATCCACGTCGAGGGCCCGGTGGACTACGTCCTTCACTGGGCCAGTCCCGCCAGCCCGGTCGACTATCTCGAGCTGCCCATTCCCACACTGAAGGTCGGCGCGCTCGGTACGCACAACGCGCTCGGTCTCGCCAAGGTGAAGGGGGCGACCTTCGTCCTGGCCTCTACATCCGAGGTCTACGGGGACCCGCTCGAGCATCCGCAGAAGGAAACCTACTGGGGCAACGTCAACCCGGTGGGCCCCCGCGGTGTCTACGACGAAGCCAAGCGCTTCGCCGAGGCGATGACGATGGCCTATCATCGGTACCACGGGTTGAACACGAAGATCGTGCGCATCTTCAACACCTACGGCCCCCGCATGCGCCTGCACGACGGCCGCGCGGTTCCGGCGTTCATGTCGCAGGCGCTACGGAACGAGGACGTCACGATATTCGGCGATGGCTCGCAGACGCGCAGTTTCACCTACATCACCGACCTCGTCGACGGCATCATCCGCCTGATGCTCTCGGAGGAGAACGATCCGATCAATATCGGGAACCCGGTTGAAACGACGATCAAGCAGATCGCGGAAACGATCATCCGCATGACCGGCGCATCGAGCAAGCTCGTGTACCGGCCCCTGCCGACCGACGATCCGAAGGTCCGTCAGCCGGATATCGCGCGCGCACGCACGCTGCTCAAATGGGAACCGAAGGTGCAGCTCGAAGAGGGGCTCGTCAAGACGATCGAGTACTTCCGGACGAAGATTTAGGGCAGGCAGGGCGGGGCAGGGCAGGCGGGGCTGGCAGGCCCGGCAGGGCAGGCAAGGGCTGGCAAGGCGGGCCGGGCAGGCAGGCGGTTCATCAGATAACGGAGACGGGCCAATCATGTCCGACGAACTCGTCGTCCTGCGAACGTTCGGGAATCACTTCGACGCCGAC
>JBGOTP010000327.1:0-5740 GCA_041476545.1 Vicinamibacteria bacterium
AAGAGGAACGGAGCAGGGGAAACCCTGGATGGGTAGATCCTGCCCTGGTGGAACGCGACTCTGGAGATAACGGAAGGGACGGAGGGAACGGTCAAACACGGAGAAACGAAGCAACGGAGAAAACACCGGGGATCAGCCCGGCTCCGGAAGGTCTGCTCGTTGGGAGACAAACCGAGTCTTCTGAGGACACGCCTGGCTCGTGGGTTCCGTGAAGAAGTCTCCGTTTCTCCGTTCCTCCGTGTTGCGTCCGTTCCCTCCGTCGTCCTCCGCTCCCTCTCGTGTCGGGCAAGGAGATTGCAGCCATCACGCACATGCTGATCGACGACCAGCGACTGAACGATCTCACCGGATCCATCCTCGGTGCGGCCATCGAAGTACACCGTGAACTGGTAGTGAGTCAGTTTCGCGGGCGGCGGTTACTGCCGCCGCCGGACGAGACGACGCGGGGTCTCGCCGCCACGCATGTCGCGCGGAAAAATGTGTGCACAGGCCTGGGCTGACGATCGCCGCGTCGATTCATCGGATCCGAGGGCCGGCGTTCGGAACGAGCGGCGCCAGTGGTATGCCGATCGACCGGGGGACCCGCGACGATCGACGCGACCCGCAGGCCTTTCGCACGCATTTTACCGGAACCGGATCGCGCGAATGCGACGCGGCGTGACCCCGCGTCGTCCCGTCCGCCGGCGCGCACCGAGCGTCCGTCCGGGGCCCTCGTCGCGGCCAACGTGTGAGACGGGCGACCCGCTGGCACGACAGCGCGGCCGCAGCCTCTGGCACGGCGGCGGTCACAGCCGGACGCGCGATGATCGCCGAGGCCACCCGGATGCGATCCCGCGGATATGACCGTCCTGCGAGACACCCGTTGACCGCCGCTCGATCGGTAGTGTACGAGGCGGAGGACGCGCTGTCCGTCCGTCGACCCGTTGGCCGCGACGAGGGCTCCGGGCGGACGCGGCCAACACGCCATGGCAAAGTGATGACCCACTACCCGTGAACTGGGTCCGTTTCGAATCGACCTCATTGTTGAAGACCTGGTGGTCGTGGAGGTCAAATCCGTAGCCGCGCTCACACCGGTCTATCAGGCGCAGGTGTTGACCTACCTGCGAATCATTGGACACCCGGCGGGTCTGCTGATCAACTTCAATGTGGCGCGGCTGATGGATGGCGTGAAGCGATTGATAAATCCCCGTGCCGCGTAAGAGGCAACGGAGGGGACGGAGGAAGCGGGCAAACACGGAGCAACGGAGGAACGGAGACCATTTTGGAAAGGCTTAATCATTAATTTAGAGTCTCCGCCTGGGATGGGCGAAACTCCTCGCCTTCAGGCGAGGGTCGCTTAGCTCCCTTGAAAATAAAAATGATTCTCCGTTTCTCCGTTCCTCCGTGTGTATCCGTTCGCTCCGCCCGTCTCCGTTACCTCCCCTGGAACTTCTCCAGAAAATCGAGCTGTGGCTTCAGCAGATGGTTGCGGAGCTGCACCGTGTCGCCGAGACTCATGTACGGCTCGCCCGCCACGTCGTAGGGCGCCCAGCGCGGCAGTCCCCTGCCGTTCGGATCGCCGGTCGTCGCGAAGTTGACCCAGTAGCTCGACATCACGTCGGCAACCCGATGGTCGATGTCCTGCATCCACGAACGCATCCCGACATTGTTGAAGGCGTAGACAATCTCGGAACCGTGGAAGGCGCCGTATTCCTTCGCTTCTGGTCTCGGCTGGACGCGAGAGAACGAATACAGATAGGCCTTCGATGGGCCGTTGAGGCGCGCCCACGTTCGCATCTGCAGCGTGAACGTGGTGTCGCGCTGACTGCCGAGGACGGCCTCGCGGACCTCGGCGTCGGTCTTCACGGGATAGGCCAGGTCGTACTCCTGGAGCATCGCTCCATACTGCGTCGTCACACGGCGGCGATAGTCGTAGATCGTCTTCGGGATTGACGCCGCGGCCGTCAGCGTGGTCATCTCGTTGGCATTCGAGCCGGCGATGACCGGCACGTCGTTCTGCTTGTGCTGCGCAAACAGGTTCGTCACCGTGTCGGGCAGGACCCATCCGTCCACGGTCACGCCGGTGCGGAAGCCCGGCGCGGCGAGCAGCCTGTCGGCCGGCACCTCGCGCAAGGCCTTCAACGAGTCGGCGCCGAGCGACTTGCCGAGCGCCAGCCCGCCCGCTTCCGCGGACGGTTGACCATCGCGATCCTGGGAGAGGTACGCGAGGCGGATATATTGCGCGCCGCTCTCACCGATGGCGCGTTGAAACAGACCCTTCGCGAGCGGTGAGGCCTGCAGGACGTTGACGCTCCACGAGCCCGCCGACTCGCCAAAGACCGTCACGTTGGCCGGGTCGCCGCCGAATGCCGCAATATTCTTCTGCACCCACCTGAGCGCGGCGATGTGGTCGAGGATGGCGTAGTTGCCTGAGGAATGGTTCGGCGATTCCGCCGTCAGCTCGGGGTGTGCCATGAAACCGAAGACGCCAAGACGATAGTTGGTCGTCACGAGCACGACGCCCTTCCTGGCGAGTTCGGTCCCGTCGTACTGTTCCGTGTAGCCCGAGCCCCGTGTCCATGCGCCGCCATGGATCCAGACCATGACCGGCCGCTTCCCGGTGGCGGTCGCGGCACTCCACACGTTCAGGTACAGGCAGTCCTCGCTCTTTGGGACGTCGGCGGTCGTATAGACCGAACCGGCGGGATAGGGTATCTGCAGGCACTGCGCGGGAAATGCATCCGCTTTACGGACTCCTTGCCACGGAACCACGGCCTGCGGTGCTTTCCAGCGCAAACCACCGACTGGCGGAGCGGCAAACGGAATGCCCTTGTAGCTGCTCACACCGTTTGCCGAGGCGCCGGCGATGAGTCCGCCGTCAACCTTGAGCGGCTTGACCGGCGTGATCGCCTCTTGCGCGGCGAACGTGAGACACGAACCGACGACAACGGCCAACCCAACTGCAGCATGAATTCGTGGCATGGCTCTCTGCTCCTGTTTCTACGTCTCCGGGAAGTACCGAACGATCCATTCGGCTACGCACGACGGTTTATCGTGGTGCTCGCATTCGATGACCACGTTCCAGGTCACCTGAATGCCCCCGCCGGCCTCTTCGACGGCGGCGGGCGAAAACCGGCCGCGAATGCGCGCCCCGGCGGGAACCGGCGCAATGAAGCGTACACGATTGACGCCGTAATTGATCGCCAGCCGAAGGCGGGGGAAGTTCATCGCCGTGCGCGCGAGCGTGGACACGAGCGACAGCGTCAGGAATCCGTGCGCGATCGTGGTCTTGAACGGCGACTCCTTCGCGGCGCGCGCAGGGTCGATATGAATCCACTGATGATCGCCCGTTGCGTCGGCGAACTGATTGATACGCTCCTGACTCACGTCGACCCAGTCGCTCACGGCGAGCTCCTGGCCGATCTGATCGCGTAACGCTGCAATGCTGGGGATGTTGGTCATCAGCCTCCGCCGCCGTAGAACCCCTTGCCCTCCCTCACCAGCCGTTCGAGGAGTGGCGCCGCTTCCCAGTAGTCGCCGAAGCGCGCGCGGTATTCGTTCACCCTCGACAGGACCGCCGGCAGTCCGACGGTCTCCGCATAGAACATCGGCCCGCCGCGGTGCCTCGGGAAGCCGAAGCCGTAGCAGTAGATGACGTCGATGTCGCTCGCGCGCAGGGCGAACCCGTCCTCGAGCACCCGCGCGCCCTCGTTGGCGAGCGCCGTCATGATGCGCGCGAGAATCTCCTCGTCCTGAATCGGCCCGCGCCTGATGCCGCGCTTCGCCGCGGCTTCGGCCGCGAGCTGTTCGATGAGCGGATCCGGCACGCGGTTACGGCTCCCGGGCGCATCGTACTTGTACCAGCCGGCGCCTGTTTTCTGGCCATAGCGGCCCATCGCGAAGAGCCGATCCGGCACTTCGGACTGTGGACCTTCCGCCCGGCTCTTGCCGATCGACGCCAGGTACTGCCGAATCCGCGCCCCCACATCGATGCCCGCGATGTCCTGCATGCCGAAGGGCCCGACCGGCATGCCGAAATCGGTGAGCACCTTGTCGATCTGCGGGACGCTCGCGCCCTCCTCGAGGAGCAGATAGGCCTCGCGCATGTAGTACGCGACCATCCGGTTGGCGACAAACCCGAAGCAGTTGCCGACCACGACGCCGACTTTCCCAATCCGCTTCGACAGCTTCACCGACGTGGCGATGACCTCGTTGCTCGTCTCGCGGCCCCGGACGATCTCGAGGAGCTTCATCACGTTGGCCGGACTGAAAAAATGATGACCGATCACCTGCCGGGGGCGTCCGCTCGCCTTCGCGAACTCGTCGATGTCGAGCGTCGACGTGTTCGACGCGAGGACGCACGTGGGTTTGGTCGCGCGCGCGAGTTCGGCGAACGTCGACTTCTTCAGGTCCATGTTCTCGAAGACCGCCTCGACGACGATGTCCACCTGGTCGAAGCCGTCGTAGGTGGTGGTGGGCGTGATGAACGCGAGCGTCTTCTCGAGCTGCTCGGCGGTCATCTTGCCCTTCGACATCGTGATCTCGTAGTTCTTCCGGATCGTCGCCATGCCGCGCTGCAGCGCTGTGTCGTCGACCTCCTTCAGGAGGACGGGAATCCCGGCGTTCGCATAGTTCATGGCGATGCCGCCGCCCATCGTGCCCGCGCCGACGACGGCGGCCCGCGTGATGTCGATCGTCGGTGTGTCTTTGGGGACATCGGGCACCTTGCCGGCCTCGCGTTCGGCGAAGAACAGGTGGCGCAGCGCCTTCGACTCGGTCGAGACCACGCACTCGGCGAAGAGCTCGCGCTCACGAATCGATCCGGCGTCGAACCCCAGTGTCATGGCGCCTTCGATGGCTGCGATGGCGGCAAATGGCGCGTTGATTCCTTTGGGCCCCTTGATGGCGGCGCGGGCCTTGACGCAGGCGGCCACGCCGCCCTGCGCGGTCTCGGGCGGGATGGCGATGTCGCGCGTTTTGCGCGTCTTCTTGTCTTTCTCCATACCCGCCTTGGCTTTGGCGAATGCGATGGCGGAGGGCAGCAGGTCGCCCTCCACGATGGCATCGACGATACCCGCGGCGAGCGCCTTGGCGGCGGGCACCGGCTTGCCATCGGTGCACATCACGAGCGCCAGTTCCGCGCCACAGAGACGGGGTAGGCGCTGCGTGCCGCCCGCGCCTGGAATGATGCCCAGCAGGACTTCGGGCTGGCCGACCGTCGCGCCCTTGACCGCGACGCGGTAGTGGCACGCCATTGCGAGCTCCAGTCCGCCGCCAAACGCGTTGCCATGAATCGCGGCGACGAGCGGCTTGCCGGTGTCCTCGAGCCGTTTGAGCATGGCGTGGGTGCGCTCCGATCGCGCCATCGACTGCTCGCGGGTCTTGAGGATTTTGAAGATGTTGATGTCGGCCCCTGCGACAAAGGTTGATCCGGCGCCGATGAGCACCATCGCGTCCGCCCCGGCGTCGTGGTCTGCCCGGGACACCGCCTCCTCGATGGCCTCCCACACACCCTGACCGAGTGCATTGACGGGCGGATTGTCGATGGTCAGGACGGCGACGCGATCGTTCAGGGAGTAGTGGACGAAATCAGACATGGAAGCTCCGCGATAGGTTCACAAGGTTCAGCAGGTTCACTGGGTGCACGAGGTTCGGTGGGTTCACATGGTTCACCAGGTGCGATGAGTTCGCAAGGTCAGGAACCCGAACCCAGTGAACCTGCTGAACCTTGTGAACCCTGCGAACCCGTTCTTTCGATCAC
>JBGOTP010000328.1:0-5740 GCA_041476545.1 Vicinamibacteria bacterium
CATCAACGAGACGGAGCTCAACAACTATCCGTACGCGTTCATGCGCAACGGCATCCTCTTTCTCGCGGCGCCGGAAATGGATGCCGAGCCGTGGACCCGGCCGGCGACCTGTGAATGGCTCGAGTTCATGACGACGCAATATCACGGTGCGACCACGGTCATCCTGTCGCATCAGGCCATCGAGGACACGACGCCGGCGGATGGCGCGGCGGACTCGTATCGGGGCCAGCAGGATCAGGGCTGGTGGGCGAGTCTTTTTCAGCGCAATCCGCAGATCAAAATGTTTCTCCACGGCCACAATCACATGGCCGGCTGGTATCAGGGCAGCCAGAGCAGCGGCTTCAGCCGCCCCGTGCAGAACTTCGGACACGAGATGGTCTTCGCGTCGCCATTTCCGGGAATGAGCTGGATCGTCGACTACAACCTCGTCGATGCGACCGTCATCTTCACGATCTCTCCGAGGTTCATCACGACGAAGGCCTGGAAGCAGGACGGGACCCGTGGCAAGTGGTGCGCCGGATTCGACAATACCTGGGTCGTGCCGACCACGTTCGATCCGAAGGCCGAGGACTGGTACAGCTTCCCGTTCCTCATTCAGGACGGCGAAACGCAGCAGACCGACATGAAAGTGCTCTCTGCGAAAACCACGCTGCAATTGGTCGGCACCGGGCCGGTGGAACTGTTCTATGACCCGCGCATGGAAACGAAGGGCATTCACACGAACGAAAACATCCTGGGATTCGACGACGATCTCACCAGCAAGGTGACCGCGAACACGCCCGGCATGACCGTTCATGGCCCGCACACCATCACGTTTCCACCCAAGCACGAGTGGGATCGGTATTGTCATGACGGGCACGGTGGGCCGCCCTATCGAATGTTCGCGGTGGGCACGACGCCGGCCGCCGCGCCGGGCGGTTCCTATACCGTGACGATGACCGCGCGATCGCGCTCCGGAACGGGCCGGATGAAGTTGACGATGAGTTGCAGCGATTGGGGAACGAAGTCCCAGTACAGCACGCTCGCCGGGAGCTCACGCGAGGTGATCTCGCATACGTTCGGAACGAAAGAGGAAACCGTGACCGGCACGTACACGGCCCCCAACGACGAGAATGCGTGGTTCATCCAGGGGAGCCTGGAATTCGCCGACGCGACGGACTTCGACGTGTCCTACTTCAGCATCAAGCGAACGCAGACGAGCGACGCGACGGAAGACTTCCAGATCGCGTTGAACGGAAAGTCACACGCGGTCGCCGGAAAGCTCGCGCGTTTCAAAACAAAGGATTTCTCGATCAATCCCGTGGACCTTGCGGACGAGGACGGGATCATCCGGCTCAAGGCCTCAATCAAGGGCAACCACTACGGGATGGCCCATCTGATCTACCGCGGCCCGCTCCTGATGGGCAGGAACGCGCGGTACAAAGTCAATGCCATCGAGGGAAATACGTTCGATATCACACTGACCACCAAGCTGTCGGGCTTTGAGAATGTCTTCAAGATGTTTCCGTTCAGCACCAAGTACGGCGGGGTTGACGTCCGGACGGACGACGGCGCCGGTGAGCATCACGTCAGCACGAACAAGAACCAATGGCTCACGAGCGACATCACGACCACTCTGAAGAGGCTCCGGATCACGTATCCAACACCGCCACCGCCGGCGCGGACGCCCGGCGCCGGAAATCGATAGCCAGGGATGCGCGTCTCCGGTGACCCTTGACGAGAGTGAACTTTGCGGTGCTTGCGATCCTTGCGCCAGTGCTGCTGCTGAGCGGAGTGGTCGGCCTTCTGAGTCCCGACCTTCAGAGCACCAGCGCTACGCCCACCTGTTCCCCGATCGTCTCTTCCGTTGGACGCGGACTGACGATGCGCTGCACGTCGGGATTGGCGTGGTGCTGTTGATCGTCAGCGGTCTGACTTTCCTGAGAAGCTCGAGATCCGTTGCCCCTTCCAGCGCGGTAACATCCAGGCATGCTGACTGACGCGCGTCACGCGCTTCGCCGCTGGTCCCGTCGTCCTGCATTCACCGCCATCGCCATCCTCACGCTCGCGCTCGGGATCGGCGCGACGACCTCGATTTTCTCCGTGGCCGATGCCGTGCTGCTGCGGCCACTCCCGTGGCCCGAGTCCGATCGACTGGTCGCGATCTACACGGTGCTGCCCGAGCAGCGCCTCGTCCGAGCCACCCAGGCGACTTGGAACCGATCCCGCGTCACGTGGCCGACGTGGACGGACCTTCGCGCATCGACGGCGTTCTCTGCCGTGGCCGCGTGGAGCACGGAGGAGTACACAGCAGGCGACGATCGAAGCGAGATCGTTCCGGTCATCCACGCATCGTCGGCGCTGCTGCCGATGCTCGGTGCCCTGCCGGGCGTGGGCCGGTTCTTCACCGCAGACGAGGACATCAAGGCGGCGCGCATCGTCGTCATCTCGCACGACGTGTGGCAGCGCCGGTTCGGCGGCCGGTCCTCGATCGTCGGTGAAACTCTGCAGCTTACCCTCGCAACTCCAGACGCACGCAGCGCGGCCTACACGATCGTCGGCGTGCTGCCGCCCGCATTGCGCATCAAGAACGAGGCGCCTGAGTTCATCCTCCCGATCGGACTTTCACCGATCTCCTGGCGCGAGACCGACCAGTTGACCCTCGACGTCGTTGCGAGGCTCGCGCCCGGCGTGTCGCTCGACGCCGCATCGGCCGCCGCTGCGCCCATCGTGCGGAGTGGATTGGCACCCGAACAGCGTTCGTCGCGGATTGTGCCGCTGGCCGACGATGTCATCGGCGAAGCCGGCTTCGAGATCGCACTCTTGCTGGCTGGAGCGGGATTGCTGCTCATCATTTCGTGTTCGAACGTCGCGGGCCTACTGCTTGGCGACGCGTGGGCTCGGCGTTCGGAAGTCGCAGTTCGTCTGGCACTCGGCGGGGACCGCGGACGGCTGCTGCGGCAGCTCGCCGTGGAGCACTTGTTGCTCGCCGGCGTCGCCTCCCTCGTGGGATTGATGCTGGCCATCTGGCTGACACCCGTATTCGTCGCCCTGGCGCCGGGTTCACTGCCGCGCCTGAGTGTGGACTTCGCGGGCCTCGACCTCAGGATAACGACGTTCGCGATCGGCCTTGGCGTCGTCACATCGCTCGTGTTCGGAATCGTTCCAAGCCTGACGCTCGCCGCCACACCGGCGGCCCAGATTCTGGCCAACTCCGGCCGCGAGGGCTCTCCGCGAAAGCATCGCGCGCAGCGCATCGCAGTCGCGGCACAGCTCGCGCTTGCCCTCGTGCTGATCGTCGGCGCGAGTCTGCTCGGCGAGACGATCTTCCGGCTGACCTCGCAGCCGATCGGCTTCGACCCTCGGAACGTGGCCGTGATCTCGGCGACCTTCATGGGGCCGCCGACGTGGCCGGTCATGACGTCTCCGCAGCCAGTGGACCGGTCTCAGCTCCGGCAGCCACCGCCACCGCCTGATTTTGGGACGGCAGACATGCTCATTCGTCTCGCTGTCCTTCCCAATGTCGTCGCCGTCGCGGGTGCGAGTGCCGTGCCGCTTGTCCGGCTTGCACCGGAGGTCGACATCCGAGCAGACGGTTGTCCGGAAAATGTCACGTGCCGCGCGCAGCAAGTTTCGGTTCGCGGGGATTATTTCCGAGCGATGGCGGTGACGCCGCTGCGTGGACGGGTGTTCGAACCTGGCGACACCGGCACGCCTGTGACCGTGGTCTCGCGAGCTTTCGAACAGCGGTATCTCGACGGCGACGCGATCGGCCGACGCATTGCGCGCGCGAGTACCCCGCTCAGCCAGTATGTGGTGGTGGGTGTCGTGCCCGATGTGCCCGCCCAGGAGTTTTCCGACGAGCACGTACCGACGTTCTACCGGCCGGGCGTTGGGTGGGCGTCGCACTTTGTCGTCCGCACCTCACGCGACGCGGCCGCGTCATTGCCGCTCATCCGAGCCGCATTTCGCGACTACGACCCGAAGTTCGTGGTGACGGCCTTGACGACGATGGAAGCGCGCCTGGCGCAGTCGATTGCGGTTGAACGCTTCAGGGCGATTCTCTCAGCCGTCTTCGGCGGCGCGGCGTTCGTGCTTGCGGCGATCGGGCTCTACGGACTCGCCGCGCGGCGAGTGGCTGACCGTCGACACGAGCTGGGTGTGCGGGTCGCGCTGGGCGCACGTCCTCGCGACCTGCAAGGTCTGATCGTCCGCGACGGTTTGAAGACGCTGGCCATCGGCCTCCTCGCGGGCCTGCCAGCCACGATCGCGGGATCGCAGTTGCTCCGGTCTTATCTCTTCGGCGTGTCGCCGACCGCGCCGCATGTTTTTTTGATTGCGTTTGTGGCGTTGGCGCTCGCGGCACTCGGGGCGATGGTGGTCCCGGCCCGCCGCGCGGGCCGCGTGGACGTCATGGAGACGCTGCGGACGTAGACGGGGCGGCGGACTTCGTTCTCAAGACGTCAGGGCGACTCTGTCCGGACAGAGCTCGCGCGCATGCGGAGCGCTGCGGCGCCGATCTCCGCGCGGGCCGAACTCGTGCTCGGCCTCGTACGCGTTGTGAGCCCGGCGCCCCCGCTCAGCGCAGCCGCCGCAGCTCCACCTCGGACACGATGAACCCGAACCCCGGCCATCCGCCCGACGCCTTGACCGATCGCTCGAACCAGACGCGCGCCTGCGCCTTGTCGCCGCGGACGAGGTACCAGTTGCCGACGCCGTAGGAAAGCGTCGCGATCTGAACCTCGTCTGTGTCCGCAAGCGTGAGCACGGCATCCGGGCCAATCTCGCCACGATAGAGCTGCAGGCGGCGCGTGTAGGCGTTGGTGATGGGCGCCAATCTCGATTCCGGCCGTCGATCGAGCATCGCTTTCGCGTCCGCACCGCGACCGGCACGGCTGAGCGACATCCACAACCAATCGGTGGAACCCGCCAGCTCGCCCGGGTCCGGCGCGATGGGCTGCGCCTTGGCAAACGACGCGGCGGCCTCGCCAAACTCTCCGCGGATGTACTGGATGATCCCGAGGTGATACCAGATGCCGTAGATCGTGCCGTCGATGCCCGCGCCGCGCGTCAGATCCGCCCGCGCCCGATCGAATTCACGAACTGACAGATACCGATGCCCGCGCCATCGCAGCAGCAGCGCGTTGTTCGGCTCAATCGCGAGCCCCCGCGTGAACGTCGCAATCGCTTTGCGGAACTGCCGCGCGCCGGACTGCGCGACGCCGAGGTCGATGATGCGAGCCACGTTGCGCGGGTCGGCCGCGAGCGCCGCCTGCGCCTTCGTGACGGCTTCCGTATCCGGCAGCGAGCGATACTCGACGCCCGCAGGCGACCGATACTGGACCGACGGCGTGCCGGTCTGGACCGCGCCGAGCGAGGGAGCAAACGTGATCGCGGTGCCGAGCACGAACGTCAAAGAGGCGCGTCTCATACGGGGATCTAACCACAGGTCGACGGCAGGAGGATCCTGGCTGCGCTTGCCCGCTCTCGCAGTAGAGTGTCTCCATGGTTCCCCATGGTCCTCCATGGTGAAACTTGAGTGGGAGGCTGGTGTGACATTGATCCACCGGACGATGCTCTTTGTCGTCGCCATCGTGCCCTTGTCAACCGGCCTTTTGTCGCAGTCTCAGGCCGCGCCGGCACCGATCACCATCCACGCCGCCCGCCTCGTCGACGGCCGCGGCAAGGTGCTCACGAACGCGACCATCGAAGTGCGCGGGTCCAAGATCGCCGCGATCGATCAGCGCAAGGGTCCGTACAC
>JBGOTP010000329.1:0-5702 GCA_041476545.1 Vicinamibacteria bacterium
ATCATCGACGGCCGCATCGCCGACGTGTGCGAGACCGGCTTCATCGATGGCGCGCTCGTGATTCCGCAGTTCGTGCTCAAAGAACTGCAGCTCGTGGCCGATTCATCCGATTCGATGAAGCGGAATCGCGGCAGGCGCGGCCTCGACATCCTGCAGAAGATTCAGAAGATGAACGGCCTCGAGGTCATCATCTCGGACGTCGATTTCCCCGACGTCAGGGAAGTCGATCTCAAGCTGATCGAACTCGCGCGGACGCTGCAGGGCAAGATCGTCACGAACGACTTCAACCTGAACAAAGTCGCGCAGCTTCGCGGCGTCGAGGTGCTGAACGTCAACGAGCTCGCGAACTCGCTCAAGCCGGTCGTGCTGCCGGGTGAGATCATGAAGGTCTTCATCCTGAAAGAGGGAAAGGAATACAACCAGGGCGTCGCCTACCTGGACGACGGGACGATGGTCGTGGTCGATAACGCGCGCAAGATGATCAGCAAGACCATCGATATCGTGGTCACGAGCGTGCTCCAGACGACGGCCGGGAAGATGATTTTCGGCCGGTTCGTGGAATTGGGTGTCGTCCCGCAGTCGCCAGCGGCGCCGGCGGCCTCCCCGTTGGCATCGTCTTCATCTGCGGCGTCGCCAGCGTCCACGTCTTCCCCCGGCGGAACGGGAGCGACCGAGCGCGCGACAGACGAGAACGGCAAGACGCGTCAGCGTCAGGCCATGTCGCAGCAGTCTTGAGAGCCGACAGCTGAGAGCTGACAGCCGGGACCTTCGAGCGCACTTCCCGTACAATACGGCGCACGTGCCTCCCTACCACTGGTGGCGGACGGTCTTCTTCCTGATCCCCGCCATTGCCGTCTACACGATCGTGCTCGGAGCGGCCTCGATCGCGTCGAGCGTCTTCGATCGCCGCGGCCACTTCGCGCATCGCTGCGCGCGCGCCTGGTCGTGGCTCATTCTCAAGACCACCGGCATCCGGGTCACGGTGGAAGGCGTCGACCGGCTGACGCCGGGGACCACCTACGTCTTCGTATCCAATCACCAGAGCATCTACGACACGCCCGTCCTCTTTGCGTCGTTGCCCTATCAGTTGCGGATCATCGCGAAGGAATCGCTGGCGCGGTTCCCGGTGCTCGGATGGCATCTGAAACGCGGACGGCATCTCTTCGTCGATCGGCGGCATCCTGATCGCGCAGGGATCCTCAATCGCTGGCGATCGCTCGTGTCGGAGGGCCTGTCGCTGATGATTTTCGCGGAGGGGACTCGGAGCCCGGACGGGCATGTCGCACGCTTCCACGCGGGCAGCTTCCTCCTGGCGATCGAGGCCGGCCTGCCCATCGTGCCGCTTGCGGTGGTTGGCACGCGCCGCGTGATGCCGAAGGGACGTCTTCAGACGGAGCCGGCCGACGTGCGGCTCGTGATTCACGATCCGATTCCGGCGCCGGTCATCGCGAAACCGACGGTGCGAGACGCCAAGCGGTGGGCGAGCGAGGTCCACGCGATCGTGTCGGCGGCGGTCGAGGCGCGCCAGACCGCGACGCTATAATCAGGGTTTGTCCAAGACACCAGGACCGCACGGGCCGATGTACGTGACAGCCATCATCGCGGCCGGAGGACGTGGTCAGCGATTCGGCGGTGCCCTGCCCAAGCAACTCGTCACGGTTGGCGGACGCGCGGTGCTCGAGCGGAGCGTGACCTTGTTTGCGACCCACCCCGAGATCGACGAGGTCATCGTGGCGCTGCCACCCGAACTTGTGGCCGATCCCCCGTCGTATTTGATCCCCACGGCCACGCGATCCATCCGTCTCGTGACTGGCGGGCCGCGGCGCCAGGATTCGGTGATGAACGCGTTCAGGGCGGCGAACGTCAGAGCCGATGTGATTGTCATTCACGACGCGGCGCGTCCCTTTGCGAGCGTCGAACTCGTGTCGCGCACGATCGCGGCGGCTATTGAATCCGGTGCCGCTGTCGCGGCGCTGGCGGCTCGCGATACGGTGAAAGTTGGCGGTCTGGGCGGAGGTCCGAAGGGTTCTAGCGGGACCTTCGTCGTGGAAACGCTGCCGCGGAAGTCGATCTTCCTTGCGCAGACGCCGCAGGCGTTTCGTCGCGACGTGCTGCGCGATGCGCTTGCCGTGGCGGAAACGGGAGTGGATGTCACCGACGAGGCGGCGCTGGCCGAGCACGCGGGCCATCCGGTGAGGATTGTCGAGGGAGAGCCGGCGAACATGAAGATCACAACTCCTGAGGATCTGGTGCTTGCTGAAACCATTGCCGCGAGTTCGTCACCGAGGTCGGCAGCATCCGGTCGCGGTGTCCGAGTCGGCACCGGCTACGATCTTCACAGGCTTGTCGAAGGCCGGCCGCTCATCATCGGCGGCGTCACGATTCCATCGGACCGCGGTGCCCTCGGCCACTCCGATGCCGATGTCGTCTGTCACGCGATCACTGACGCGATCCTTGGCGCGGCCAGCCTGGGCGACATTGGCCGGCACTTTCCTGATACCGATCCGCGCTGGAAGAACGCGTCGAGCCTCGATCTTCTTGTGCGCGCCGTGGCGCTCGTTCGCGAGCACGGCTGCGCGATTGTGAACGTGGACGTGACCGTGATTCTCGAGCGCCCGAAGATCAAGAATTACACCGACGCCATGCGCGCGGCCGTGGCTTCCGCGCTCGGCATCGCACCAGATGGCGTGAGCATCAAAGGCAAGACGAACGAAGGCGTGGACGCGACCGGGCGCGGCGAAGCCATCGCGGCTCACGCCGTCGCGCTGCTCACAAGACCTTGAGCCCTGAGCCCTCAGCCCTTTGACCCTTAGCCCTATGCGAGTTCGATTTGCTCCCAGCCCCTCCGGCCAGCTTCACGTGGGGAACGCGCGCACGGCGCTGTTCAATTGGCTGCTGGCCCGCGGCTCCGGTGGAACATTCGTTCTCCGCATCGAGGACACGGATGTTGAGCGATCGACGCCCGAATCCGAGGCGACGATCTTTCGCGACATGCGCTGGTTGGGTCTCGACTGGGACGAAGGGCCGGATATTGGAGGTGCGCGTGGTCCGTACCGCGCGTCGGAGCGGCTCCATCTGTATCAGTCGTACGCCAAGGAACTGCTGACCGCAGACGCGGCGTACTACTGTTTCTGCTCGACCGAGCGGCTCAATGCGGAACGCACGGCGGCCGTTGCCGCAGGGCTTCCCGCCGTCTACGCGGGTACGTGCCGGGGCATTCCCCGCGATGAAGCGGAGGCGAGGATCACCGCGGGCGAGCAGGCGGCCATTCGTTTCCGCGTGCCGGAACATCGAGATGTGGTGTTTGCGGATGCCGTGCGCGGGCAGGTGCGGTTTCACACGGACGTCATCGGCGACCCGGTCATCATGCGGGCCGGCGGCGGGCCCGCGTACAACTTTGCAGTCGTGATCGACGACGCCCTGATGGCGATCACGCATGTGGTGCGAGGTGAAGATCACATTTCCAACACGCCGAGACAGATCCTCATGTACGAGGCGCTCGGATTTCCACGGCCCGAGTTCGCTCATCTGTCGATGGTGCTCGGCCCGGACCACACGAAGCTGTCGAAGCGGCATGGCGCGACATCGGTCGCGGAGTTCAGGCTGAAGGGCTATCTGCCGGAGGCGCTCATCAACTATCTGGCGCTCCTCGGCTGGTCGCCGGGAGGCGGCGACGAGCTCCTGCCCCTCCACGAACTGGCCACGCGCTTTTCGCTGTCCGATGTCGTGTCGGCGGCCGGCGTGTTCGACGAGGAAAAGCTCGCGTGGGTGAATCGCCACTACTTGAACGCGGCGGCCCCGGCGCGGCTCGCCGATCTGACCTTGCCGTTCTTTCGCGACGCGGGCGTCGAGATGAGACCGACCGCGATCGGCCTCGAATTTCTGGCGTCGGTGCTCCCGATTGCGTCTGGTGTTGTCGATCGCCTCGACCAGGTGCCCGCGCGACTCTCGTTTCTCTTCGACTACGATGCGCTGAGAACGCTGGCCGGGGAGCAGGTGAGGGATGAGATGCGCGCGGACGTCGCGCGCGTCGTGGTGAGCGCGTTGGCCGATGTTCTCGCCCGTAGGCCGCGGCTCGACCGCGACGGGTTCCGCACGGCGGCGACTGAGGTCAGGACGAAAACGGGACAGAAGGGGAAGGCGCTCTTTCACCCGATCCGTGTGGCGTTGACCGGCCGGGCAGAGGGCCCGGAGCTCGATCTGGCAGTTCCGGCCGTCGATCGCGGCGCGGAGCTGCCGCAAGACGCCGGGCTCCCGAAGATCCTGGGTTGCCGTGAGCGCGCCGCGGCGTTTGTACGGGCGCTGGGATAGCCGCCAACGATCAACGCGGAGGCCGCAGAGCACGCAGAGACAGTTTGGGACGAAGCATCATCACATGCTACGAATGCGACATGCTACGAATGCGCGAAGGGAATGAAGCGACGGAGAGGGTTTGCCAAGATGACTCTGGGGTCTCCGCGGTCTCTGCGTCCCTCGTCGTGACTCGTTCATGCTGATCTACGGCATCAACCCGGTGCTCGAAGCGCTGCGCGCGGGACGCGTCAAGGAACTGCGCGTTGGCGATCGCACGGACGGTCGCATCGCGGCGCTGGTGAAGGCCGCCTCCCACGAGGGGATTGCGATCCGTCGCGTAACGGCCGCCGATCTCGATCGGGCGGCCGGTGGCGGGGCCAGACATCGTCATCAAGGTGTCGTGGCTGAACTGGAGGAGCGTGTCAACGCGGATATCGGCGATCTGGTCGCCGGAGCAAAGGGCGTCCCGCTCCTCGTTGTCCTTGACGGCATCGAGGATCCCCACAACGTCGGCGCGATTCTGAGAACGGTTGATGCGGCCGGCGCCGACGGTGTCATCCGGCAGTCGCGCCGCGCGGCGGCGCTCGGCGGTGCGGTGGCCAGGGCCTCGGCCGGCGCGGTGTCGCATGTGAAGATCGCGGAGGTGGTGAATATCGCGAGGGCGCTTGAAGAGCTGAAGGAGGCCGGGGTCTGGACCGTCGGGCTGGCCGGAGACGTCGAAAAGACCTACGATGACGTCGATCTGACGCTCCCCACGGCCGTGGTGCTCGGAGCTGAGGGCAGCGGCCTCCGACGCCTGGTCCGCGAACGGTGCGACTGGGTGGTTTCCATCCCCCTCAGGGGCCACGTGCAGAGCCTGAACGTGTCGGTCGCGGCGGGAATCGCCCTCTTCGAGGCCATTCGCCAGCGCGGTCAAACGAGGCGCTCGGCCGTAACAAAATCAGGCGGGGCCGGAGTAAAATCTTGACGGGGTTGGAGTATTGCTCCCCTGGCACAGAGCGTGCTATAGTCCACCTTTTGTCTGGCTGGCGTAGCTCAGTCGGTAGAGCAGCTGATTTGTAATCAGCAGGTCGGGGGTTCAAGTCCCTTCGCCAGCTCCAAACCGTACGGGCGCATCGGTCCGCAAGGGAAGTGTCGACGCACACGATTCCAAAACACAGGCAGTTGGCGAGGTAGCGAAGCGGTCAAACGCAGCAGACTGTAAATCTGTCGCCCTAGCGGCTTCGAAGGTTCGAGTCCTTCCCTCGCCACCATCCTTCGCTCGCGTCGCGGGCTTCGGCTTGGCAGACCCGATGGGAACGGCGAGGCCAAACGTGAACGAGCGGGATTCAACACGGACGAAGGCGGGCCTGTCCCGCCGAAGCGCGAATCAGGTGAACGCGCGCGAGCGCGAAGGCGGGAGTAACTCA
>JBGOTP010000330.1:0-5695 GCA_041476545.1 Vicinamibacteria bacterium
CAATCCTGCAAGGCGCGACCGTCGCCGAACGCCGCCTTGAATTGAGGCTCCAGCGCCCCGATGTCGAGCAGCGTTTCGTTGACGTCGCAGACGATGATGCGAGGCATGCGAGTGTTCCCCTGAGCGGCCAGACCGCGAGCGATGCCCAGGACGGATGCGCCCATGGCAAGCGAGGAGTGGAGAAAGACCCGGCGCGACGTCACGGCTTCGCGCGTTCCCGGTCCAATGGCCGCAGCGTGACGCTCCACGAAAGAGGGACCGACTGCGGGGTGAAACACACCTTGTCGTCGCACGCCTGGTAGTTGAGTACTCCGTTGATCGTCACGGCAGACGCGTCTTTCAGAGCGGCCTGCCCCTGCGCCGACGCGTCGATCATCACATCCTGAACAATCCGGAACGGGCGCTGAAACACCTGAACGTGTTCGTTCAGCGGCTTGAAGGTGTAATTCTCGGCCTGAGGATACTGCGCATCCCGGACGACCACGCCGGATTGAGGCTGGATCGACAAGGCGATGGGTTTGTAGCCCGTGACGCCCGGCGCGTACACGTGAACACCCGCGGCGGGCCGCACGTCCAGCACGAGAGAGAAGTGCGTCCCGGCGGCCACCGTTGAATCGGTGGCGAAGGATGTGATCTCGATCTGCGGAGACGATACCTTCGTGGCCAGTACATCAATGTTGTTGCCGAGCCGCGCGAGCATGCTGCCGACGGTCGTGCGTTCCTGGTACGCCTGTTCAAAGAAGCGTGACGTGACGACGCCCTGCTGATTCACGACGAATGTCCCGGGAAACGGGATGCCGTACGATTGCTGATTGCTCTCGGCAACCGTGGTGTTGAAGATCCCGTACTTCTTGATCGTCGCGGAGCCAGGATCGGACAGCAGGGGGAACGTAATGCCGCGGCGTTTCGAGAAGTCGGCCAGCACCGGCACGGAGTCGTAGCTGACAGCGGCGACGCCGATGCCGTTCTTCTTGAGATCGGCCGTTCGCATCTGTAACTCCGCGAGTTGCGTCTTGCAGTACGGACACCAGTCCGCCGACCGGTAGAAGACGAGCATCAGGCCCTTGGGGCCCATCAAGGACGCCAGCGTGCGCGATTGGCCCTGCTGATCGATGAGCGTGAAGTCGGGGATACGACTGCCGACTTGCGGACCGAGTTTCTGAATGTCGGGGAGCGCGGGCTGCGGTGCCGCTTGTTGCGGCGTCGCGAGGGCGACAACGCCCAACCCGGCGCAGACGAGGGCCGTGGCAACGGCCGTCCGCCTCCATTTCGTAGTCCTGCTCATCCTGTCTCCTCTGCCGGGTCCCGACACACGGCCCGCAGGCATCCTAACACCTCCGTCACTCGGAATATTCCCTGCGACCCCAGCCTTTCCGGGGTGGTGGGTCACTGTGCCGTGGCGGGAGGGCCCGCCCGACGAGGGCCCCGGACGGGCGCTCGGTTCGCGCTGGCGGACGAGACAACTCGGGGCCACGCCGCGTCGAATTCACGCGATCAGGTGTCGATAAAATGCGTGCGGGCGGCGCGCTGGCCGCGTCGATCGTCGCATGTCACCCCACCGTTTGAATGACCACAGGCGTGCCTAGTTCCGAACACTGGCCGTCGGACTGGCTGAATCGACGCGGGGATCGTCAGCTCAGGCCGGCGCGCGCATTTTTCCGCGCGACATTCGTGGCGGCGAGGCGCCGAGTTGTCTCGTTCGCCGGCAGCAGGAAAACTGACCGCTACCTGCCGCGACCCGCTGCTCGTCCCGTTTCCCATGTGGTACATTGGGCCGGCACCGCGCGAGATAATTTACGGAGGAAGAGAATGAGCCAACGTATTTCCGTCCTCGCGCTCGTCGCCGTGCTGACCGGCGTCCCCGCTGCGGTTTACTCAGTCGCCGGACAGAACACCGACGGCGACATCGTGGCAGCGGTCCGCGCCGCGATCGCCGCGAAGGATCTCGCCCGTGGAAACACCCTCGTCGGCCAATTTCGATCGGCGCATGGCGTGACGCCCGAGGTTCTTGAAGCGCTGTCATGGCTGGGCCGAGGCGCGCTGGCCGTGAAGGATCTCGACAAGGCGGAAGCGTGGGCGACCGAAACGCACACGCTCACGATCGCGGCTCTCAAGAGCCGCAAGCTCGACGAGGATGCGCATCTGCAAACCGCGCTTGGCGCGGCCATCGAAACCGAAGCGCTCGTGCGCGTTGAACGCGGTGCGCGGTCGGAGGCGGTGTACTTCCTTCGACAGGCGATCGAGACGTACCGCAACACGGCGATTCACAAGCGCCTCGCAAAAGACCTGAATCTGCTCAGTCTCGAGGGGCAGCCGGCTCTGCGGCTCGAGGTCACCGAGTATCTGGACCGCCCGGTGCCGACATTCGCCGCACTCAAGGGAAAGGTGGTGCTGCTGTTCTTCTGGGCGCACTGGTGCTCGGACTGCAAGGCGGAGTCGCCCATTATCGCGAAGCTGCTCGACAAGTACCGCTCGCAGGGCCTGGTCGTCGTGGCGCCCACTCAGCGTTTCGGATACACCGCGACCAACCAGTCGCCATCCTCCGCCGAGGAGTTGCGCTACATCGTGCAGGTGCGCGACACGTACTACAGTTTTCTCCGCAACCAGCCGGTCCCGGTGAGCGAGGCGAATCACCGGAACTATGGCGTCTCTTCAACGCCGACCCTGGTGCTCGTGGATCGAGACGGCCTCGTGCGCCTGTATCATCCGGGACAGATGACCGAAGCCGAACTCGAGACCGCCATCGTCCGGCTGCTCCCGGCGGCTAGAAGCGCGCGCCCGTAGCTCCTCGCGCGGCGCGTGGGCCCGCTTGCGGCCCGCCCCGTTCTCTAGATGTGGCGTCCACGATTTCGGATAGGATGCATCGTGATGCCGAGTCGACTTCCGACGGCGCTCATCGTGATCGCCACGTATGCGTGTGCGGGGGGGCGGCACGCCGACATCGCCGACGTCGCCGCCCGTCACCACCTCGGTCTGGACTGGCACGACGCGCAGACGACAGTGCCAGGTGACGTTTGCGCGGCAGATCCGCCGAGAAGGTGATCGAAGCAACAAGCAGAGCCATAGAACACGTCGAAGCGTTACAATCCGCTCAGTATGGAGAGCATCCGGTGAACACGGTTCCGCAGTGGACGATCGGCGCCGTCGCGTTCGCCGCGGCCGTCACCGCCCTGGCGCAGACGCCGCCTGGGGGGCCTGGGGGCCCTCGAAGATTACCCGTCACGATCACGCTCACCGGACAGTCGATGATCCGCTCGGACCTCCGCTCGACGGCCCCAGCGGCGATGCCGCGCATGACGGCGCTGCTCAAAGGCGATGTCGTCTTCACGAACTTCGAGGGCGCCATCGCCGAGGCCGGGCAGTCGGTCGCCGGCAGCGGCCGCGGCTTCCTGGCCCCCGCTGCCGCGCTCGATGCGCTGCAGGCCATGGGCTTCAACCTGCTGGCGCTGTCGAACAACCACGCGTTCGATCTGAGCGCCACCGGGATTGAAAACACGCTCAGGGAAGCCGCGCGCCGGAACATCGTGCACGCTGGAACAGGACTGACGCTGGCAGAAGCATCCGCGCCGGGTTATCTGCGATTGCCTGGCATGACGGTCGCGCTCGTCGCCAGCGCATCAGGGCTGATTGCGGCCGGAGGACACGCGAGTGGAGGCGGGCCGGGCGTCAACGAATTGCGGATCATGGCCGGTGGAATGCTGAACGAAGCCAGCGCGGATCTCCCGCCCGGCTCACCCGCCAATGCGACGCACGCCGAAGACGCGCAGCGCATTCTGCAGAGTGTCCGCGACGCGAAGCGGCGCGTAGACCTGGTCATCGTCTACCAGCACAATCACGTGTTCGGGAACAAAGCGTTCTCGACGATCTTCTCGGAAGGGATGGACGAGCGGCTCGCGCCGAACGAGTGGCTCAGGAAGTGGACGCACGCGGAAGTGGAGGCCGGAGCGGACATCGTGGTCATGCACGGTGCGCCGCTGCTCCACGGCGTCGAGATCTTCCGGGGCAAGCCGATCTTCTACGACCTCGGCAACTTCATCTACAACCTGCCGCCGGCGATCACGTACATCACCGAGCCGATGGCCTGGGAAAGCATCGTCGCCTCACTGGAGTATGCGGGAGGGAAGTTGACGAAGATTGCGCTCCGTCCCATCGCGCTCAACTATGTCGGCACCGGTCAGCCGGACATGGTCAGCCAGTACACGAGCAACGAGTTCCTGCACACGCGCGGTCTGCCGGCTCCGGCCACAGGCGCCCCGGCGCGCTACATCCTGGAAAGAGTCGCCCTCCTGTCGAAACCGTTCGGCACGTCAATCGAGATCAAAGGCGACACCGCGCTGATCAACCTTCGCAATTGAGGCTGCGCCGACCTGGTCGAAGGGCGGAAACCAGGCCGGACCTGCATAGTGACGGGGATTTCCGGCGATCGTTACGGGGTGCGCTCGATCTTCCAGACGGAACCACGATCAGAGTCCGTCAGCAGATACAGCAGGCCGTCTGGACCCTGGCGCACGTCACGAATGCGCGTCTTGAGATCCTCGAAAAGATAGTCACGACGTCCCATGACGCCCTTGTCGTTGAACGGGATGCGTTCCACCCGCTGCATCTTGAGCTCTCCCACCAGCAGGCTGCCCTTCAAGTTGGGAAACTTGTCGCCCGTGTAGAACGTCATGCCCGCCGGCGCCACTGCCGGCGTCCAGAAGATGTACGGCTGCTCCATGCCTTCCATGTACATCCTGTACGCGTCCTTCCGCCCGACAGGCGCGCCAATGGCCCCAGGGCCGCCGATGAAGTCGCCCATGTACTCCCGTCCCATCCCCACGAGCGGCCAGCCGTAGTTCGCCCCCGGTTTCAGGATGTTGATCTCGTCGCCGTCTGCGGGCCCGTTCTCGTTTTCCCAGATGGCGCCGGTCTGCGGGTGCATCGTCAATCCGATGGTGTTGCGGTGCCCCATCGTGTAAATCTCCGGCTTGTAGCCACGACGGCCGACAAACGGGTTGTCGTTCGGGATGGTCCCGTCGTCGCGCAGCCGGAGCACCTTGCCTCCGTCGCGAGCGGGATCCTGAGCGACGCCACCCTGCGATCGTGCGTACGGCCCCGAGGACGCCGGCGCATTCGCGCCGCCAACCGACACGTACATCGTCCCGTCGCGCCCGAAGACGATGCGCGAGGCGGTCGTCGCCGGGATGCTTTCGTCCTTCCAGTCGTCCGCCACGAAGATGTCGCGCACGTCGGTGAGCGCCGTGCCGTTCCAGCGTCCACGCGCCACCGCCAGCGTGGACGTCCGGCGCTGGCCCTCCGGGTTCTTCACGCCGCCGGGGGAGTACCCCAGGTAAAGCCGCCAGCCCATCGGCTCGACCCCGTCGGGCAAGCGAGGGCCCTCCTTGTTGTACGAGAGGTAGACGAACTGATTCGTCGCGAAGTCCGGATGAAGCACCACGTCCATCAAGCCCGCGTACGGCACGGAGAACACCGCGGGAACACCGGCCACGGGCTTGGGATCCAGCACGCCGTTCCGAATGACGCGCAGGCGTCCCACCAGCTCTGTGACCAGCATGTTCCCGTCCGGCAGGAACGCCAGGCCCCACGGATGGTCCAGTCCGTCCGCGATGGTCGTGACGGTGTACGGGCCGCTGGTGCGAGTCGCCGGCCTGGGCTGCTGCGCATGCGGCACCACGTGTCTGCTGAGCAGGAGGAC
>JBGOTP010000331.1:0-5682 GCA_041476545.1 Vicinamibacteria bacterium
CTATCGCGATCGCGACGACTACATCTCGAAGCTGCGAACCGCCGCGCAGGAACTGATCAAGGGCCGGTATCTGCTGCCGGAGGATTTGGAGAACGTCGTCAAGCGAGGGCAGGGGCAGTGGGAGTTTCTGGCGGGAAGGACCGCGACGTCTTCCAAGTAGGGATCGGAGTCCGGGATTCGGGATTCGGGATTCGGGATTCGACGAAAGGAACCAGTCCATGCGACTGAGGATGTTCACAGCCGTCCTGGCACTCGTCGTCGGTGCGTTGCCGGCCTCGGCGGAAGTGGCGAAGGTCACTGTCGCGAGTCGGGTGGCGGTCGCCGGCGGCCAGGCATTCGGTGCCAGCGGTCCCTATGAAAAGGTCACGGGCACGATCGAGTTCGCGCTCGATCCGAAAGACCCGCACAACGCGCGGATCACCGACCTGGATCGGGCCGACCGGGCCGGCGACGGCCGAGTCCACTTCACGTCGGACCTGATGGTCCTGCGGCCGGTCGACCAGACGAGGGGCAACGGCGTGCTGCTCTTCGAGGTGACGAACCGCGGCCGCCTCGGGCTCCTGACTCGGTTCAACGGTGCGCCCGCCGCCGACAATCCGATGGCAGCGGCCGACTTCGGTAACGGCTATTTGATGCGCGAGGGATACACGCTGGTGTTCGTCGGCTGGGAGTTCGATATCCAGCCGCCGATGATCCGGGTGGAGGCCCCGGCGCTCCCTGAGGTGATCCAACCCATCACTGTCGGCTTCGTCCTCGACGCGAAGGCTGGCGAGACGTCGCTGGACGATGCGCCGCTGTACGAGCCGACCGACCCGGCCGACGCGGCGAGCACGATGACCGTTCGCGACCACTACTGGGACAAGTCGACGCCGGTGGCGCGATCGAAATGGCGCTTCGTGACGCGGCAGGCGGGGGCGCCGCGCGTGACGCTCGAGGGCGGGTTCGAGCCGGGCAGGCTCTACGAAGTGACATTCACAGCGAGGGGCGCGCGGGTGGTCGGAGCCGGACTTGCCGCCATTCGCGATGCGGCCGCGGCGTTCCGCTACCGCACGGACCTGCCGATCCATGGCAACGCAGCGTACGTGTTCGGCGCGTCGCAGGATGGCCGGTTGCTCCGCCAGTTCCTCTATGACGGCTTCAACGCGGACGAGCGCGATCGACGGGTGTTCGACGCCGTCTGGCCGCACATCGCCGGATCCGCGCGCGGGACCTTCAACGACCGGTTCGGCATGCCCATCGGTGGTTCCGTCATGCTCACGCCAACGCGCTTCCCGTTCACAACGGACGAACAGATGTTCAGCGGCGACCGCGGCTCGCTCCTTCAGCTCTACAAGGCGGATCAGCGGCCGAAGATCTTCTTCACGAACACGCCGGTCGAATACTGGGGTGGCGGTCGAGCGGCGGCGCTGATTCACACGAGCGCGGACGGCAAGAAGGATCTCTCGATTCCGGACAACGTCCGCATCTACCTGCTGTCCGGCACGCAGCATGGTGAGGCGACGTTCCCTCCGAGGCGCACGCGCGGCCAGCAGACGGACAATCCCGTGCCGCAGCGCGAAGTCATGCGAGCGCTGATGCGAGGCCTGCACGCGTGGGCCAGCGCGGGCGTCGCCCCTCCAGAGAGCCGCTATCCGAAGCTGGCGGACGGAACGCTGACGCCGCTCGCTTCGCTGAAGTTTCCGGCGATTCCCGGCGTCGCCGACCCTCGCATCATTGCGGGACCAGGGCAGGTGCGAAATGGGAAAGCGGAGATGCTGCCGCACCTGGTGCCGCAGGTCGACCCCGACGGAAACGACCTCGCCGGCATCCGCGTGCCCGATGTCAGCGTCCCGGTCGCCACCAATACCGGGTGGAATTTTCGCTCAGAGTCGGTCGGCGGGACGAAGGAGATCTACAACCTGCTGGGCTCCTACATTCCGTTCGCGATGACGAAGGCCGAGCGCGACGCGCGTAAGGATCCACGGCCGTCTATCGCCGAGCACTACCGCGATCGCGACGACTACCTCGCGAAGCTGCGCACCGCCGCGCAGGAAATGGTCAAGGGCCGCTATCTCTTGTCGGAGGACGTGGAGAACGTCATCAAGCGAGGCGAGGCCCATTGGCAGTTCCTCACCGGCAGGAACGCAACCTCGTCCCGTTGAGGACAGTGTGGGGGCGGGTCTTCAGACCCGCCCGCAGCCTTCAGCCCGCCGCTTCGCCCGGGACGGACGCAGGTTGCGTCGCGCCGCGCTCGCCACGCCGGAAAACACTCGGACGGCCGCTCCTGGCCGATCGCCGCTCGGGTCGCGCCAAGTGCGTCCGCTTCGCGAACGGCGCTCAACCTCGCTGATGCCCCGAGCCGCCTCGCATTTTCTCGACTTCGCTGTCGGCATGGCTCGAACGCGACGCCACGCAACATCCGTCCGCCCCGACGCCCGATTGAAACGGGTCCGAATCCCCGAGGCGTTTAGCTCACATAGGTGTCTACGTCGGGTGGCGTAGCGCGGAAAACCGGCCCGGTTGGCGACCCGCAGGGGCCGCCGGCCGACCGGGCCTACTCGTGTCCGGCCCGGTGACGCGCCTCCGTTCAGATTTCCACAACCATCGCCGACCGCATCGTAAAGCGGCGGTGCGCGAATAGGTTGCTCGCCGGGCAGAACACGAGTTTTGCGCCTGCGACCGGATTGGCGAGCAGGTGCGCATCGATGTCTGCGATGTATTCCGTTTGATAGTCGCAAACCGAATCATCAAAGTGCAGAACGGTAAACACGATGCGCCGCGCCGTCCGCTGCGGGTCTTCGTGGTCGAGTTGTTCGACGGCGTGCTCCAGTGTGGAGCTCACCTTTTGCAGCATCTGCGGTGTCACGTGCGCAGGCACGTGGAAGGCGCGAATCTCGCCGTGATGGACTCTGTCCCGCCTATCCGCCTCGACCTGCGACATGTTGATGGTCTTGACCTCGCAGAGTATGCGGTTGCCATCTAACATGGCGCGCAAGTCCGGCGTTTTCTTGTCTTCACGTTTGATGAACGCCATTTCAGTGCAGCCGATGATTCGCAGGTACGCGTAGCCCTTGGATTCGTTAAGGGTATCGAACAACGCCTGCCATCCACGCTTCTCGTCGCGCGCCGTCAGGAAGGGTACCGTGCGTTCTTTCAGGTCACGCCACGCTTCGGCGTCTAGTACCCCAAGCGTGCGCTCAAGCTTCTTGTAAATGTCCAGCACGTGCGAGCTCTGCTCAAGATTCTTCGCGAAATTCTGGAAGTACGCGTCCGGATGCGTCGGGTCCGGGACCGCGTCTTTGAGTTCGTACAGGCGCGGCAAGATTTCCGCGAACGGTAATTGCGTGATGTGCATTTGGAACTTAGTCTCTGAGATAGCTCCCACTGCCAGTTTGCGGGTGTCATCGCGAACTGTCAACGAGGATTGCGCGTTCTACGCATCGGTCGATTCCAAGAGATAAGTCCCGCGGTGTGCCCTGCCCTGTCAATGCTCGCGCGCATCATTATTGCGTAACAGTCATACACGGCGACGCTCGACACGATTCCTGACCTGGGAACACGCACTGACGTTGTGACGCAATGGGAATTCCTGATCGGACGGACCGCGACGTCATCCCGGTAGAGGTCGTTCACGCTTCCGAGTTTCTCGCTTCTCCGTTCGTGTTCACGTTTGGGGTCGGGACGGGCATCATGTCGCGTGGCGACGCGTTCGAGCCATGCCGACAGCGAAGTCAAGAAAATGCGAGGCGGCCCAGGGCATCAGCGAGGTTGAGCGCCGTTCGCGAAGCGAACGCTCTTGGCGCGACCCGAGCAGCCAGCGGCCAGGAGAGGCCGTCCGAGCGTTTTCCGGCGTGGCGAGCGCGGCGCGACGCGAGATGGGGCCCATCCCGACATGTTGGCCGAAACCGCAATCTACGGTGACGATGCGTGCGGCGGAATCTGCCACCCTCGGAGTGGCCTCTGGCGCGTCTGGAACAAATCGGCGCGGCATGCCTCTCGCACTTCAGAGCCGCTGGAGTGAAGAAGACGATGCTACGATTAAAACCGCGGCAGCGGGAGATGCTCGCCGACAAGCTGCCGGACTTGGCCAATGTCGGCGCGGCCATGTTTGTATTGGGGCAGTTCGTCGGACAGCAGCCGTTGTCACCGCCGCTGTTCTTGGCCGGTCTGGCGATGTGGGCGCTGTTGAACGCTGTCGCGTTCAGCGTGGCGGGAGGAACAGAATGACAGCGATGGAGAACGCGTTCGCCTTCTTCGGCGCCATCACCGTCCTCGCGGTGATTGTCGGGCTCCTCGACTGGTGGAGCCGGCGAAAAGACGAGCAGCAGCGCGACTTGCGGTCGTAGGCGTACGTCGTTCACGCTGCTGTGCTCTCGCTTCTCCGTTCGTGTTCACGTTCAGGATAGGGCGGGCGTCATGTCGCGTGGCGACGCGTTCGAGCCATGCCGACGGCGAAGGCGAGAAAACGCGAGGCGGCTCGGAGCATCAGCGAGGTTGAGCGCCGTTCGATCTTTTCGCGGACCTGAAAGGTCCACGCCGCTCACGCAGGGTGCAGCTGTCCCAGCTCCATCCGCAGGATCCGATCGCAGGCTGCGGCGAGCCTCGGGTTGTGCGTCGCGATGATCGACGTCAACCCGTACTCCGCGTGCATCTCGCGCAGCAGCGCGTGCAGCGAGTCGGCCGTCGTCTCGTCGAGGTCGCCGGTCGGCTCATCCGCCAACAGCAGCGCCGGCTTCATGACCAGCGCCCGCGCCACCGCGACACGCTGCTGCTCGCCTCCCGACAACATGCCCGGCCGATGGCGCAACCGCTCGGCGAGACCGACACGCGTCAGGAGCGCGTCCGCCCGGGCGTGCGCCTCCGGCAGCGGCTCCCGCGCGATGCGCATCGGCATCTCCACGTTCTCGAGCGCGTCGAACTCGGGCAGCAGGTGGTGAAACTGGAACACGAAGCCGACGTTCCGGTTGCGGAACTCGACGAGCGCCGCGTCGCCCATCGACGCCAGCTCCTGGTCGCGGATGCGGATCGTCCCGCTGTCCACGCGATCCAGCCCGCCGAGCGCGTGCAGCAGCGTGCTCTTCCCCACGCCCGACGCGCCGACGATCGCGAGCATCTCTCCTGGTTCCACGGCAAGAGTGAGGTCACGCAGGACGTGAATCCGCTCGGTCCCGACCTGGTAGAACTTGTTCAGAGACTCGACGGTGACGAAGGGCATATCACTCGAAGCGGAGCGCCTGGACGGGGTCGAGTCGTGACGCCTGGCGCGACGGATAGATCGTCGCCACGAAGCAGATCACGATCGCGGAGACAATCACGACGGCGAAATCGAAGGGCAGCACGACGAACGGCACGTACGAGACCTGGTAGACGTCCGCTGGAATCTTGATCAGCCGGTAATGATCGAGCACCCAGCAGAGACCAAGCCCGCCCACACCGCCCACGACCGTCCCCGTGATGCCGATGATCAACCCCTGCATCATGAAGATCGTCATCACCCGGTTCGGCGCGGTCCCCATCGTCTTCAGAATGGCGATGTCGCGGCTCTTCTCCATCACCAGCAGGATCAGCGAGGCCACGATGTTCAGCGCGGCCACCATGACGATGAGGCCGATGGTGATGGAGATGGCCATCTTCTCGAGCCAGAGCGCGGAGAAGAGCGACTGGTTGAGATCGGACCAGTCCTGCGCGACGTACGCGGGCCCC
>JBGOTP010000332.1:0-5666 GCA_041476545.1 Vicinamibacteria bacterium
ATTCGCGCGGCGAGCGAAGATCGCCGTCGCAAGTCCCGCGGCGCCCGCCCCGACGATCGCGATGTCAGCGGTAGAGACGCAGTCACTCCGAGGCACGGCAAACACGTTATCCTAAGTCCCAATGCTCAACGCCTATGGTCTTCTTGCAGTCACCGCCACACTGCTCTTCTACGCGCTTGAAGATCGTTCTCCAAAGTTCGTTCTGGCCTTCGGCGGCGGATGCCTGGCCTCGGCCGTCTACGGCTTTCTCCAGGGAGCCTGGCCGTTTGGTGTGATCGAGATTGCCTGGACAATTGTCGCCGTCCGGCGCTGGTGGGACCGAACTCATTAGCACGCACGAGCAGAACCCTTCGATGGTTGGACCAATCGTACATCCGCGTTCCGACGGAGCCGCCGCCGCGCCCGTTCGCTGCATCTTTGATGGACGTCGGCACGACTCTCTCGCTATATTTCAGAAGGTCGTCTCCCAATACGACAGCGCCAGTCTTCGGCTCTCCGCAGACATCCGGACCGCGCGGGCGCCCCACGGCTGTCATGTTTCAGTTTCGACGGCCAAGGAACGTCTGTGGACACTTCCGCTATCCGCTATCGTGTCGCCGATTTCCTCAAGCAGCATCCGCCCTTTCAGGCCATGGAGGACGGCGACCTCCTCGAGCTCGCGGCGCGAGGGCGCGTCAGGTTTCATGAGGCGAATGAATACATCTTGTGGCAAGGGGAACCGCACAAGCTTCACGTGTTTGTGATTCAGCAAGGGACGGTGTCTCTCTGGGACGAAGCGGACGGGCGTGCTGCCTTGCGAGATGTGCGCGGCGCGGGAGACATGCTGGGGATCGAGCGCTTTACCGACGCTCCTTGTTGCCTTCACTCGGCGAGGTCGGTGAGCGACGTGGTGATCTACTCCTTTCCGGCATCAGACTTCGAGGATCTGGTGCTGAAGTACCCGTACGCGCGCCAGTTCGTGGAGGCCGACGGCACGGTGACCGCAGACTATCAGTGGGCGAAGGACACGCGCGATCCTCAGAAGATGTTTCTGCACGACGTGGTCGGCCGAAGGGCGCTCGAGAGCTGCAGTGCGCGAATGAGCATTCGCGAGGTTGCGCAGTCGATGCTGACCACCGGGTCCGACGCGATCGCCGTCGTGGACGGGGACAATCGCGTCCAAGCGGTGGTGACAGTCAGTTCCGTTCTCGCCTGGGTTGCCGCGGGCGCCGGCAATGCCGAACAGCCGATCACCGGTCTGCTGAGGGGCGCTCCACCTGCGGTCGGGTCGGCCGCGTCGGTCATCGACGGCGTGCTGGCGATCGCCGAAGCCGACGCCGACGCGTTGGCCGTGACGTCGGACGGATCCTCAAGCGGCCAGCTTCAGGCGCTCGTGACGTCGAGAGACATCGCCCGAGTATTTGGAGATCAGCCCATCTCGATCCTCCGGGAGATTCGACTCGCGGCAAATACCCGAGAACTGCGCGAGCTCAATCACCGCGCGCGCGCATTGGCCTTTCAGTACCTCACGAGCGCAGCCTCGCTCGACTGGCTTGCACGCTTCGTTTCACTGACCGACGTGAATATCGTGAAACGGATCATCGCGCTTGCGGGCGGGGAGGGGTCGTCCGCGTGCTGGTGCTTCTGTGGAGTGTCGGGACGGGGAGAATCGCTCACCAGACATGCGCCGCAGATGGTACTCATCGTCGAAGACGAGAGTGGGCGTCCAGAACTGCAGCAAAGGTACGAGCGTGTGTCCGACGCGCTCACCGAATGCGACTACCTTGCCAGAGTCGACATGACGTTCGACCGCTCATTCCATGTGGCGAGCAAGGCCGAGTGGCAGACGCGCTACGAGAAATGGCTGCGCGACCCTGTGCGCGCACAGATGTACCTGGCCCGGCCTTTGTTCGATCTGCGCCCGGTTCACGGCCGTGAGTCGCTGTGGCACGACGTCGAGGCCACGGTTGTCGGCGCGGTGGACCGCGATCTCCTGCACGTGCTGGCCAACGACTGCCTGGCGAGTCTGCCGCCGCTGACGTTTTTCCAGGATGCAGTAGTCGAGGAATCCGGCGAGCACACGACCGTCTTTCGACTGGAGCACAGTGCTTTGCGGCCGCTCGTGGACGTCGGGCGTGTTTTCGGTATGGCGGCGAAAAAGGTGCTCGGCACCTCCACGCGCGAGCGCTTCATGTTTGCCCGAACGCTGCTGCCCGAGCACGAATCGATCTTCCGCGAAGCATCCGAGACCCTGCGCATCCTGCTCTGGCAGCAGGCGCGCATCGGGATCGGCCAGGGCACCAGCGGATCAGAGTTGCCGCCGGTACTGCTCAGCCGCCACGACCGGCACGTCTTGAAAAGTGGTTTCCGCTCCATCCTGCGACTGCTCGAGTTCACCGGCAACTCGCCCTGGTTCGCGACGTTATGACGGAGCAATCGTTCTTCGACCGCTACCGCACGTGCTTCGAAACGACCTGGACCGATGAGACGCCGATTGATCAGGTGCGCTTCGTCGTGCTCGATTCTGAGACCACCGGACTGAATCCGCGCACCGATCGCATCATCACGATAGGAGCCATCGCCGTATACGCTCACGAGATCCTGCTGGAGGACTCCTTCGACGCGCTTCTGAAAGTTGCTGAAAACACGAGTGCGGTGACGGTGCACGGCATCACTCGCGACGAGACTCGCGGAGGGCTGGAGGAACCGGAAGCGCTGGCGCGCTTTCTTGACTACCTGCGGGACGGCGTGATCGTTGGACACCATATCGGTCACGACATCGGAACGCTCGACGCCGGCTACGAGCGCGGATGGGGCTTTCGCACAATGAATCGAAGCCTCGACACGATGGATCTCACGCTGCATCTCGAACGAGGCGGCGCATTCGCCGGCCGTCCGCCGATTCACCGTTTCACGCTGGACGCACTGTGCGACATGTTCGATGTGATTCCGCACGACCGCCACACGGCAAGTGGCGACGCCTTCCTGACCGCGCAGGTGTTCCTTCGCCTGCTCAGGCTCGCTGCACGCCACGGCCGGACGACGCTCTCACGTATTAGCGAACCGTTCGTCGAGGAGACCGAATAGCCCCGTTCCGTTTCTCGCGAAAAAACTGCTGGACGAGCTCACGAGCCGGCGCCTCGAGCATCCCACCGGTCACCGCAAAGCGGTGGTTCAGGCCGGGCGTTTCGAGCCCCCGCATCGTAGAGACGAGCGCGCCGGTTTTTGGTTCCGTGGCGCCGTAGATCACTTCCCGCACGCGCGCGTGGACGAGCGCACCGACACACATGAGGCACGGCTCCATCGTCACGTATATCTCCGCATCGGTCAGGCGGTAGTTGCCGGCCAGGCGCGCCGCCTCGCGGAGCACGAGGATCTCGGCGTGCGCCGTCGGATCGGACGAGATGATCGGCTGATTGAATCCACGCGCGACGATCTGCCCGTTGACGACGAGCACGGCGCCAATCGGCACCTCGCCCGCCGCGAGGCCGAGCCGCGCCTGCTCGAGCGCGGCTTCCATGAACTGCTCGCGCGACATCGGCGTCACGCTAACACGTTCAGCTAGGGATCCGGGATAAGGGATCCGGGGTTCGGGAATTGGGAGTTGGGAGTTGGGATTTACTTACTAAAGACAACCCGCAGGTCGCGGGAGCCCGCGCTCGCGACACGCGGCTCCAGGACCTCGCGCGTGCGCTGAGATTCGCTGCGAATCGCTGAAGCCACGATCCGTCCAAGGTGGGGCGCCATCATCTGGACAAGCCGGCTTTGATCGTCGGTGAACGCGTGGGCAGCGGCCGCGTAGGCGGTAAAGACGCCGACGAGGCGATCGCCGTCCATCAGCGGCGTGCTGAGCGCGCTTCCGAGCTTGACGCCGCGGTCGTAGAGATCGAGCGCCGCGTCCGAATTGGTGATCGTCTGCCGACAGGCGGCGACCCAGCCGCTCAGGCGCTCCCCCATCCCGATCGACATCCCGCGGAGGGCTGCCGCGTGGTCGCCGGTCGCGTGGCGCGCCACGAGCCGACCGGACGCCGCATCGTGCACGTAGAAAACGTAAGTCGTGTCCCACAGGATCCTGGACAGGTGGGGGGTGGCCAGCGAGGCGGCGTCGCCGAACGTCGCCTCGCCTCCAAGTATGCGCGACAGGCTGACGATCGCAAGAAGATCGTCCGGCGCGTCGGCACGAATTTCCGTGACGGGCGTCGTCGCCGGCGGCGGCTGCGGCGCGGAGATCGCGCGGCCGATTCGTGACAAGGCCTCCTGGTGCGCCACCGGTTCCACCGCCTCGGCGGCGATCTCGCGGTAGACCTTGAGGAAGGCGTCGACGACCAGAGGGTCATACATCGTACCGCGCCGCTCGACCACGATCTTCATGGCGTCTTCGTCGGTCAACGCCGGGCGGTACGGACGATCCGACGTCAGCGCATCGTAACAGTCGACGACCGACAGAATGCGCGCGCCAATAGGAATGTCGTCGCCCTTGGTCCCGCGCGGGTAACCGCTTCCGTCCCAGCTCTCGTGATGCGCGCGCACGATGGGCACCACGGGATAGGGAAAGTCGATCGACGAAAGGATGTCGGCGCCGACGTCGACGTGGAGCTTCATCTGCTCGAATTCGAGCGGGGTCAGCTTGCCCGGCTTGTTGAGAATGTGTTCCGGAACCGCGAGCTTGCCGGTGTCGTGGAGGAGCGCGGCGGCCTTGATCGCCTTGATCGTCTCCTCGTCGTGAATGCCCAGTGCATCCGCGAGGCCGATCGCAAATCGCTGAACGCGCCGGATGTGATCGTGCGTGACGCCGTCCTTGGCTTCGATGGCGGTGGCCAGCGTTTCGATGGTCGACAGGTACAGGCTATCCACCTTCTCGACGTGCCGCTCGGCGTCCCCCAGTCGACCAAGAACCGACCGCAGGGTCATGTGAAAGACAATCACGAGCGGCAGCACGGCGGAGGCCGCGAGAACGCCTGCGGAACGCATCACGATGACCAGACAGAACGCCGCAGAGCCCGCCGCAAGGTAGTTAAGGGAGAGCGGCGCGAGGTGTCGCCACACCGTGACCAAGGCAACGCGCGAATCGAGCGCGATCGCACCTGCCGTCAAACCGGAGTTGAGCCCGAAATACACCGTCGTCATCGCAACGAGCGGCAGAATTACCCCGGTCACCTGCATCGAGGCACTGAGGAGCGACGCGTGCCCGGTCAGCAGCTGGAAGACGTGGGTCGCCGCCCAGAGGGACAGTGAGGGCGCCGCGGCGTTGAACAGCAGTTTCCGAATGCCGTAGCCTCGACGCCACGCGAGCCCCGCGCTGTCGACGGCGAGCGCCACCATCGCCGGCGCGGGCCCGAACAGCATGGCCGACGCGATGAAGAACGTGTCGGACGCGGAGATGAGCGCACTGACGCCGGGGATCTTTACGGCGCATGCGCCCGCGATCAGTCCGAGCGCGGTGAAGAGCAGCCACTCGCCGGGCGGCGGGCTGGCCACCAGCGCGTACAGGGAGGTGACGATGGTGACGGCGCCCAAAATGATAACGGCCCCGACGTGAATGTCGAGGCCGTTAGAGACAGCGCGCCTTGCTGCTTGGGGGGTCGTGCTCATCAATTGCTATCGGACGGAGTCATCGAGTCGCCCCAGACGATATGGTAGTCGTCGGTGAGATCGCTGTCACCCCAGACGATGTGCTGCCCTTCGGG
>JBGOTP010000333.1:0-5660 GCA_041476545.1 Vicinamibacteria bacterium
CGTGGTCTTCGTGACTTCGTGATGAACAGTCTCTCACCATGAACTCCATACAGGTTGTTGTTATCGGCGCAGGCCCCGGTGGGTATGCCGCCGCGTTTCTTGCGGCGGATCTCGGGCTCAGTGTCGCGCTCGTCGATCCCGAAGTGAATCCAGGCGGCGTCTGCGTCTACCGCGGCTGCATTCCGTCAAAAGCATTGCTGCACGTGTCCAAAGTGCTCGACGAAGCGCGCCACGCCAAGGAGTGGGGCGTCGCGTTCGCGGAACCGGCGATCGATCTCGCGAAGCTTCGTCAATTCAAGAACGGCGTCGTCAAGCGACTAACCGACGGCACCGGCTCACTCGTGAAGTTTCGCAAGATTCAGTACATCCAGGGGCTCGCGACGATTGACGATCCGCACACCCTCACCATAAGGAAAACGACCGGCGGGGAAGAGACGCTGCGCTTCGATCACGCCATCCTGGCGACGGGATCGACGCCGGCCATGCCACCCGCGCTCAGGGTGAACGATCCGCGGGTCATGGATTCCACGACCGCGCTCGACCTGCCCGACATTCCCAAGTCTCTGCTGGTCGTCGGCGGCGGCTACATTGGGCTGGAACTGGGATCGGTCTATGCCACGCTCGGCAGCGCCGTGACGGTTGTCGAAATGACCGCCGGATTGCTGCCGGGAGCCGACCGCGATCTGGTGGACGTGCTGGCGAAACGCGTCAAGCAGACCATGAAGGCGGTGCTGCTCAATACGCGCGTGGTGGAGATGAAGGCGGAGGCGCAAGGGATCCGCGTCACGTTTGAGGGAGAGGGCACCGTGGCCCCCGCAGCCGGCAATGCCGGTGGTGGAAACAGTCAGCTCTTCGATCGCGTGCTCGTGGCCGTGGGCCGTCGTCCAAATTCAGCGATTCCCGGACTCGACAGCACGCGCGTCAAGGTCAACGACCGCGGTTTCATCGTCGTCGACGAGCAGATGCGAACCGATGAGCCGACCATCTTCGCCATCGGCGACCTCGTCGGCGAACCGATGCTGGCACATAAGGCGTCGCACGAGGGGCGCGTCGCGGTGGAGGTCATTGCCGGTAAAAACGTGGCGTTCGAGGCACGCGCCATTCCCGCGGTGGTTTTCACCGATCCCGAACTTGCGTGGTGCGGCCTCACCGAGGCTCAGGCGACCAAGGAAGGACGAGCAGTGTCGATCGCGAAGTTCCCGTGGGGCGCATCCGGACGGGCGATCACGCTCGATCGCACGGACGGCCTGACGAAGCTGATTCTCGACGCCGAGACCGAGCGGATCCTCGGAGTCGGACTCGTCGGTCCTGGTGCCGGCGAACTGATTGCGGAGGGCGTGCTGGCGATCGAGATGGGCGCGAACGCGACCGACCTGAAGCTCTCAATCCATCCGCATCCGACGCTGTCGGAAACGATGATGGAGTCGGCCGAAGTCTTCTTCGGGCAGGCGACGCACGTTTACCGGCCGCGACGGTAGGAGCATGTCCGACTAGAGTCGGACGCCACATCTGATGTGGGATCCCGCTGATGTGGGATCCGGATGGGGCGATGTGGGATCCGGCTTCAGCCGGATTGGCCCTTACGCGGCGACGCGGTAGCCGAGCGTGACGTTCCCGCCCTGGGTCTGGCGCAGGTAGGCCGAATCCACCAGCAGGTCGAGCACCACCTGACAGACGTCTTCGTTGAGACCGAAGAGACGCGAGGCCTGCCGCAGGCTGAGCGACATGCCTGGCATCTCCTCGAACTCCGACAGCACTCGTTGCGCGACGGTCATGACGTTCATCTCGCTTCTCCTTGTGTGTGCGGCGCTTCAACTCTGCCGGTGATGTAGTGCAGGGCTTCAGCCCTGCCCGGCCGAAGAGCAAGATGGGATCCATCCCGCGCGGGTCCCTCGCGCGTGCGCCGGTCTCTCGATTTCAGGCCGTATTCCTTGCAGAATCGGTCGTTGTGTCTCGATCACCGCTGCAGCGAGGGCGCTACATAAACGTATTGAAGATGGCGATCCACTTCAAATGCGTAGACAGTCCTGGTCTTTACTTCTCTCGACAGGTGAGGCATAAACAGCGTCGTGCACCTCACACCTCGCGAAGTCGACAAGCTCTTGATCTTCTCGGCCGGTGAGCTCGCCCGGAAACGGCGGGCGCGCGGCTTGAAGCTGAATCATCCCGAAGCAGTCGCGTTCATCACCTCTGAAATTCTCGAAATGATTCGCGACGGCCGGTCGGTGGCCGAGATCATGAGCCTTGGGGCGACCGTCCTGCCGGCGGACGCCGTGATGGAAGGTGTTCCGGAGATGATCGATGAGATCCAGGTCGAGGGGACGTTCCCCGACGGCACGAAGCTCGTCACCGTTCATCAGCCGATTCGATAGTCAGCAGGAGGGAGCGCGTGGGGGTGGTCATTCATCCTCGGGCTCGGGTCCTCATCGGTTCCGTGCTGTGGTCTGGCGACCGTCATGCGGACCGCTGCCGAGAGCCCGCACACGCTGACGCGGGTGCGAGACGACGAAACTCGATCAGGTGATCCGTAGCAGCCCTATGCGTTGACGCAGCGGGTGCCAATCGGTAGCTTGACGGGAAGACATGGAAGCAAGGAACCGTAGGCTCAATGACTGGTACGGCAAGATCAAACACGCCGAGATCAAACTGCCGCGTTTTCAACGTTTCGAGGCCTGGGATCGACAGCGGATCAGCAGTCTGCTGTAAATGGTGGTGCGTGATCTGCCCCTCGGGATCACGCTGATCTTGGAAGTTGGTGACAGCGAAAAGTTCGTCTCACGGTTTCTGGAAACAGCTCCAGAGGAGGGTGGCCACGTCCACGAGCACCTGCTAGATGGTCAGCAACGCCTGACGGCCCTGTGGAGAGCCTTCCACAACAACTATTTGGACGAGACGTACTTCGTCTACCTCAAAGAGTTCGACGACCACGACGGGGACGCCGACCGTGAGGAAATGAGTGTCTATCCGTTCGGCAGGTACATCAAGAAGAGCGGCGACCGGTACCCTCTGTGGTGCGACGAGCCGGCAGACTGCCTGAGACGGGGGCTCGTTCCTACCGACCTGCTGCGACCGGAGGACGTGCAGGGTGTGGTAGATCAATGGATTGATTCAGCGATGGCTAGCCACGAGCCCGGCGAAGACGTCGTGGCCCTCAAGAAGTTCCTCGAACGGAAGAAGCGTGTCAGCGATCGGATCCGCGACATTCGCTCCACCGTCGCGAATTACAACCTCCCGTACCTTTCGCTGCCGCCTCGTACAGAGAAAGCCGTGGCCCTCGACGTGTTCATCAAAATGAACACCAACTCGAAGCCCCTCACTACCTACGACATCATCGTCGCCGAGGTTGAGAGTGAGATGGGCAAGTCACTGCACGACCTCGTGGCAGGTTTGGCCCAACGAAACCCGGCAGTCGCCCGTTACTCTGACTTGTCGGACCTCATCCTAACCACATCCGCACTGCTCCAGGGCCAACTGCCGAACCAGCGCGGGGCGTGGGACATGGATCGCAAACGAATGGTCGAGAACTGGGACACGATGGAGCGTGGCCTGCAGCAGATGGCGACGTTCTTGACCACGGAAGGGATTTTTGACGACCAGCGTTTGCCCACCAACGCCGTCCTGGCTCCAATCGCAGCCTTGTACGCCATGGATGTCAGTGAATCAGGTGACAAGCGTGGCCGCGACGAGTTAGTGCTCAAGAAGTACCTGTGGCACGCGTTCTTTACGGATCGGTACGAGAATGCTGCTGCCACCCATGCGTTCTCGGACTTCAACGCGATCAGGCGTGTGATCCGGCAGGACGAGAAGGATACGGGCGCGACTTACCAAATCGAGGATGCACCGATCTTTAGTGAGCACGCAGTGGCAGAGGCCGAAGAACTGTTGACTGCCGAGTGGCCCAAGCGGGCGTCGATCCGAGGCCGGGGCATCTTAGCTGTCGCGTGTCGCCTGGGTGCTCTGGATTTTTCAACCGGCCAGCCGCTTGGCCTCGCCAATATTGAGACGCGGCACTATCACCATGTCTATCCTGATGCATTGTTGAAGGAATCCAAGATTGATAGCTACTTGGCGCTGAATTGCGCGCTCATTTCGGACAAGACGAACATTCCATCGGTCGCAAGACGCCGCTGCAGTATCTGACGGACCGCTATAAGTGGACGACGGAAATCATCGTGCGTGAACGACTGCAGTCGCACCTGATTCCAATGGAGGAGTTGGCCACCGATGGTTACGACAGCCTACCGGAGTCGGCGAAGGCCGAGAGGCTTCGGAAGAACTTCGACGCCTTTTTGCGTCGACGAGCCCAGTTGATTCTGAGAGCAATGCGATGTCTGGCGGACGGCAGGCAACTGAGCGCGCAGGAGATCTGCGCTGGGTAATCCGCTCGCCAAGCGTGCGCTCAAGCGCTCGCCAGGCACAACATATCTGTTGATATGGAAACAGATATGTTGTATTCTGATTTTCACGGATGACGAGCCAGGAGTTCAAGCGGTGGCTGAAAAAAACGAGGCTGCACGTTTGAATCCGGGCATGGCGGGCATCTGACCGTCAGACGCGGCGGGAGCGTGTCGACCCTGCCAATGCACGGCAAGCAACATGAACTTGGCACCGGGCTCGTCAACAAGATCAAGAAAGACCTCGGGCTTCAATAGAACCGCCCCCGGATAGGGGCGGTAGAAGGGAACAGTGGGTCTGGGAGGCCACTGTTATGGACTATCCACTCATTCTAGAGCGGGACGACAACAACACACTGCTTGTGAGCTTTCCAGACTTTCCTGAGGCACATACCTTCGGCAAGAACGAAGCGGATGCGCTGGCACGGGCAAGAGATGCGCTGGCCACGATCATCGATGCCTACATCAAGGATCGGCGCGATATTCCACTGCCGTCGGTTCGTGTGACGCAGCGCTGCGTCACGATGCCGGCGCTCATCGAAGCAAAAGTCCGTCTGTACGAGACCATGCGGACAAACAAGGTGACGAAGGCTGAACTCGGCAGGCGTCTGAAATGGCATTTACCGCAGGTCGATCGCCTGTTGGCCATGACGCATGGCTCGAAACTTGGGCAGGTGGAGGCCGCCTTCGCGGCGCTCGGAAAACGGCTGGTCGTGAGTGTGGACGATGCGGGTTCGGTGCTTCCGATAACGCGGCGAATAAAGCGGGCCGCCCCGCGTCGGATCGCGCGCGGCACCACCAATGAGCAGGATAGTAGTTGACCGATCGGCACGCTGAAAGCCGCCCAGTAGCCTCCCATCGAACCAACCACTGGAACCGCGTCCATCACCATGGGGCCGGTTCTTCTGTCGTTGCCGCAGCGGGCGAAGGTCAAAACACGTGCTGAATCAGTGGGTTTTCCAGTCCTCCATCAACGCCTTGCAGGCATCCTTCACGGAGTTCTTGAGCGCCCGCGTTGAGCCACTCTTGATCGCGTCGCCATCCTTGTTGAACACCGCGAACTTGTTGTCCTTCTGAAGCGCCCGCTTCCCGCCTTCATGGTCGAGTCGCAGAATGTAGTCCGCATTCTCCTGCTTCATCGTGACCGTGACGGTCTTGCACTCGTCTCCCACGGTCTTGATGATCTCGACGGTCTGCGGCTCCGCGCCGCCCCGGACCACGCCCGCTCCGCCCGGCCGAATCGCACCAGCGCGGCCAACGACCTGC
>JBGOTP010000334.1:0-5630 GCA_041476545.1 Vicinamibacteria bacterium
ACTGCCGATTGGTCGCGAGGTTCGTTGCAAAGTTCATCCGGCCGACCAGTGCGCCCGTGTTGGTCCACGCATCCGCCGTGTCCTTGTAGCCAGTGGGAGGTTGGCACTGATAGAGCGGCATCCCGAGCTGCTGCATGCCGTTCACGAGCGGCCGCGCATCCGCGACCTCGACCCCGGTGGCCCGCACGGCGCTGACGATGAATTCCAGCGGTGTTTTCACTTTGGCGTGATATGCCTCGGGCGAGAGAAATTCCCGGGACGTGAGCAGCGTGCGCATCACTTCGCGGATGTCGCCCTTCGTGTCCTTGAAGCGTGCCGCCATGCGATCGACGAGCGCGGGTGGGGGCGTATCGCTGACAAAGCGCCGCGCGATCTTGGTGGAGATGAAGCGCGCGGTCGCCGGTTCCGACGCGAGCATATCCAGCACCTGTTCGCCGTCGTTGATGCCTCCGACCTTGATGTGGTGGCCGAGGACAACCTTCTCGCGTTCGTCGTGAAGGCGCGGGGCGAACTGGAATCCGCCACCCAGCCGGGGATTGTCGATTGTCCATCCGGTGAACGCGCGCGCGACTTCGGTGACGTCTTTCTGCGTGTATCCGCCGTCCACGCCGAGCGTGTGGAGCTCCATCAGCTCGCGTCCGTAGTTTTCGTTCAGCCCTCGCGGCGCGTTCTGTGCCTGCTGTGGCGGAGGCGTCGGGAAAGGCATCATCAGCCGGCCACGCCCACCACCGAAGATCAGTCCGGGCCGCAGCCCCTGGCTCATGCGCGTCGCGGCATTCGGATCGACGCTCTGGACATTGTCGAGATAGAAGAGCATCGCCGGACTCTTCGCGGTCGCGCCGAGGAGATCCCGGAACGTCCCGAGGACGTTCGGGCGAATCGTCTCGCGCTCGTACTCGGTGAGAAGAAAGCGATCGCGGCCCTTTCGCGCATCGACGTTGAAGTGGTTGAACCAGAAGTCGGTGAGCACTTCCTGAAGCTGCCGCTCGCTGTAGATCGCGCGCAGCATTTTCTGCTCCTGCAGTTCCACCAGGACGATTTGTGCCTGCCCTCCGCCGGCTCCGGCCTGAAGCCGGCGCATCATCTCCATGTCTGGATTGGGCGCTTGTGGGTCTGGATTGCGCGCCTGGGGATCCTGGGATCCTTGTGTCGGGGGAGCCTGAGGCGCCTGGCCGGCCTGCAGCTGACGCTGGCGCCGAAGCTCGAGTTGCGGCTGCTCGTACTTCTGCGCAATCTCCCGCGAGCTCATCTTTACGGTCGGGAGATCATCGAGCCTCGCGTTCATACCCGAGTCCGGAATGCGCTCGGGGTGCAACTGCTGATCGATGTACTTCTCCAGTCCCATCCGGCGGATCTTCTCGACATCCCCGGGCCGTGGTCCGTAACCGATCCGGTTGAGGACATGGACAATCGCCTGCACATCGGCCGATGCGGCGGCAACGGCGGGCCCCGTGGCTCGACGCGCGCTCAGCCCGGCGGTCAGTGCGAAAGCGAGAAGGAGGGCAGTCCCGGCTTTCATGCGTTTACCTGTGCCTATTAGACACCTGGTCGGCGGGAAGGTTTAAAGACCGTCTACTGGTCCACGACCTGCAGGTCGAGCGTCTTCTTTTCTCCCTCGGTAACCGTGAACATCGTGGCGCGCGCGCTGAGGGCCTGCAGGAATTCCGGATCGGTCCACGACATGTTGTCAACCTCTGCGACCGCCACGCCGTAATAGCGGCCGGGACGGACGTTTCGCCACACGAAGTGCCCGGTCGGATCTGAACGAATCATGGTGCTGCGGCTGACCGGCGCGGTCCAGAGCCTACGATCCTGCGCGAAGACGAGCACGAGATGGTTTGCCGCCGGCTCACGCTGCGACGTCACCACATTGCCCGACAGTTCGGAAACATGGCCGGTCAGTTCGAGTTCGACGTCGCCAACGTTCTCGTCGGGACGGATCTCGATGCCGGCATCGATGCGATCGATGCCGTTGACGCGAAGCGATCGCAGCACCCACTGAGTCTGCGAACCAGGCGCGGCGGGTGCCACGACAGGGCGCAGCAGGACGAGGCCCGGCTGCACCGCGAGCTCAAAGCTGAAGTCGTCTCGAACGACCGGAGGCGCCGCGGGTGGCCCCGACGGCCCATCGTCCGGGTTCAGGATCTCCGAGATGATTCTCACCGACGACGGCTTGACCGAGGCGAGCGCGGTCGCATCGCTGAACGTAATGCGTCCTCGTATCGTGACTGGCACCACCGGCGCAAGACGAACGCCGCTCACATCGTCTCCGGTAACCGTGACGACGCCGACGGCTGGAGGAGGTGGACGATTGGCGGCGGCCACGAGAGCGTTTCTCGCTTCGTTGGTCAGCGTTGCCGCCGGAGGCGGCGGTGGCGGGGCCGTGCGCGGATTCGCGCGCAGGAGATACTCTCCGGGCGGCAGATTCGGGATGACGAAGCTGCCGTCGTCTTTCAGTTGACCGTTCTGCGACGGCAGCCCTTGGACTTTGCCTCGGAGAGTCGCCAGCACGTTACCGGCCGTCATGGGGCGACCCTGCGAGTCCAACGCGAAGCCAGAGACGTGTGCCAGCCGTGTTCCAACGAGCGAGAAGTTGATCTCGGACGCCGTTTGTCCGGCGGTGAGATTTACTCTTGTCGCACCATTCGCATCGGCCGTGCCGGGGTAATAGACGGGCGCGAATCCATTGCGATCGTCGGAAGCGGCTGGAGCGCCGTTCACCATGATCTGTGGCGGCGGCGTGGGCGGCGTCGCCAGGATGTAATAGGCGCCAGGATTGAGGCCGAACACGCGATATTCGCCAAGGTCGTTGGTCGTGCCGCGGAAGCCAAGCTGGATAAGGCGCTGCTGGCCCGACTGGAACTGGGATCGCAGCACCATGACGGTGGCGCCCGATACCGGATCGCCGAAATCGTCGAGCACGCGTCCCGCAATCGCGCCGCCGCGAACAAGCAGGAGATTGATGTTGTCTGCGTCCTGCTTGTCGGCGAGGGTCAGCGTCCGCGGCGGACTTGTCGGTTTCGTTTGACCGTACGAAAGGGTGAGGAAGCCGTTCTTGTTCGCGTTGATGGAGTAACGTCCCGCAGGAAGGTTGGCGAACTCGTAACGGCCGTCTACGTCGGTCGTCGTCGTCCGGTTGTCGCGCATTTCGGGCGCGTTGATTCTGACCGTTGCGCGCCGCGCCGGTTGTCCGGTGTCGGCGACAACAACCCGCCCGCGAATACGCGAGTTGCCCGTGGTCGGCCGCGTGTCGCGCACCGGCTGTCCGTTCGGTCCGGGCGGCGGTGGTGTGGCAAACGTCGCCGGTCCACCGACGATACCGCCCTGAATCTGCTGCGACGCCAGGCCCGAGGGGACCAGCAACAGGACCACGAGGCAGACGATCGCTCGCGACATGGCGCTCCTTACCGCTTACTTAGACGCCAGGCCCGGCCAAATGGCTAACGGTCCGCCAACTTAGTAACCATGCTCGACTCACTGCGGTCAGACTGGGGTCTGACCCTACTCCGTGCCCATGAACGGATAGCGGTAGTCGTGCGGGGGGTTGAAGTTTTCCTTGACGGTGCGCGCACTGACCCAGCGCACCAGGTTCAACTTGGAGCCGGCCTTGTCGTTGGTGCCCGACGCGCGGGCGCCGCCAAACGGCTGCTGACCAACGACCGCCCCGGTCGGCTTGTCATTGATGTAAAAATTGCCCGCCGCATAGCGCAGCGCGGATGCCGCCTCGACAATGGCGCGGCGGTCCTGCGCGAACACCGCGCCGGTCAGTGCATACGGCGACGTGCCATCCACCAACGCCAGCGTCTCCGCCCACTTCCCATCGTCATACACGTACGCTGTCACTACCGGCCCGAAGATCTCCTCGCAGAGCGTCCGGTAGGCGGGATCCGCGGTCTCAATCAACGTCGGCCGGATGAAATAGCCCTTTGACGCATCGCACGTCCCGCCGGCGATGATCTTCGCGCTGCTGCGCGCCGCCTCGATATAGCTGCTGATCTTGTCGAACGCGCGCTTGTCGATGACCGCGCCCATGAAATTGCGGAAGTCGCAGACGTCGCCCATCGCGATCTCGTCGATCATCCCGACGATGCGATCGCGGACGTCGTTCCAGAGCGATCGCGGCACGTAGATGCGGCTCGCCGCGGAACACTTCTGTCCCTGGAACTCGTAGCCGCCACGCACGACCGCGACGGCGAGCGCCGCCGGATCGGCAGATGCATGCGCGAGAATGAAATCCTTTCCGCCCGTTTCGCCGACGACGCGCGGATAGGAACGGTACCCCGCGACGTTCGCGCCAATTGTCTGCCACATGTCCTGGAACACGCTGGTACTGCCGGTGAAGTGCACGCCGGCGAGATCGCGATGCGAGAGCAGCACGTTCGAGATGGCCGCGGGATCACCGGCGACGACATTGATGACGCCTGGTGGAAGGCCCGCCTCTTCGAGGAGCCGCATCAGGTAGTGCGCCGAGAACATCGCGCTCGATGCGGGCTTCCAGACGACGGTGTTGCCGAACAGCGCCGGCGCCGTCGGAAGGTTGGCCGCGATCGACGTGAAGTTGAACGGCGTGACCGCGTAGACGAATCCTTCGAGCGCGCGGTACTCCACCTGATTCCAGATGCCACGGTCGCTCGCCGGCTGCTCGCCCAGCAGTTCCTCCGCGTAGTGCGCGTTGAAACGCCAGAAGTCGATGCTCTCGCACGCGGCGTCGATCTCCGCCTGAAACACCGTCTTCGACTGGCCGAGCATCGTCGCGGCGTTAATGGTGTCGCGCCACGTGGTGGTGAGCAGTTCAGCGGCTTTGAGGAGGACCGCCGCGCGGTCTTCGAACGGCCACTTCGACCATTCCCGATGCGCGGTGCGCGCGGCCTCCACGGCTTGCAGCACGAGTTCCGGCGTCGCCTTGTGATAGTCGGCGAGAACGTGATGGTGATCGTGCGGCATCACCGCCTTCGCGGTGGATCCGGTCCGGATGTGCTCGCCGCCGATGACGAGTGGAATATCGATCTTCTCGCCGGCCATGGCCGTCAGCCGCGCCTTCAGCGACGCGCGCTCGGGCGAGCCGGGCGCATACGCGCGCACGGGTTCGTTGACGGGCGGGGGCACACGGCGGTGGCCGTTGAAGGCAGCAGGGGACATGAGGAGATCGTAACGCGCCACGGGGCGATTATCCAATTCCCAGATTCAGCAGCGGCTCATTGAGGAATCTCGTGAGCGGCGAGACTTGACGGAAGACGTTCAGGACGCCCGCGTAGAAACGCGGGCTGGTCGCGAAACTGGCGGGGAACTCGTGCCCCGCGAGGAATTGGCGGAACTTGAGAAACTCGGCCGCCTCGTGATCTTTCGGGAACCCCCGGGGCACGCGTTGGAGCTGCTCGCCGTGGACCGATCCGATCGTGCGCCGAAATGCCGGCGACTCGACGATGGCGCGGAGTTGACGCGGGCGTGCGGCGATATACTCGCGCACCGCTTGCAGCTGCGATGTTTCGGGGGCGTACATGCCGCCGCCGACCCACACCCACTCGGGCGCGACTTCGAGATACAGTCCGGCGCCCTGGTGCTTCCCGAGATTGCGCGGCGGAAACACGGCCGCGATGTGCGTTTTGAGCGGCGCTTTGTTCTCGGAAAAG
>JBGOTP010000335.1:0-5610 GCA_041476545.1 Vicinamibacteria bacterium
CGCCGTGCGCGAGCACGATCCGGTCGAGCTCGCGAAGGAAGTCGACGAGGCCGTCCCGCACGGGCAGGTCGAGCGCCAGCGTATAGCCGTCGCGCGGAAACGAGAGCAGCCCTGGCCCCTCCGGACCAAAACGTTTGAGCACCGCCAGAAATGAAGCCCGCCCTGAGCCGCTGAGCTTCTCGAGGAGCGTCACGAGACCGCGAGGCGCTTCGTCGGGTGGCAGCAGGATCTGGTACTGCACGAGGCCGCGCCGCCCGTACGCGCGGTTCCAGTGTGCCACACCGTCCAGCGGGTAGAAGAAGTGCTCGGCGCTCACGAGCCGGCGCGCGGCGCGATGCCCCGCGTAGTAGACGGCGTTGAAGAGACGAACGCTGAGCGGGTTGAGCAGGGCGGCCGGCATGTCGAAGGGGACGGAGACGATCGAGGCGCGCGGCGTCTCGAAGAGGCTGCGCCCTTCGGCCCGCACGTCGTCGGCGCCGGCGTGGTTACCGTGCATCATCACCGTGCGGCCGGTGGCACGGCCGCGCGCGAGGCAGTCGATCCATGCCACCGAGTAGAGCGAGCCCTCGTCGTCCGATGCGAAGATGCTGAGCGTCTCGTCGAGGTCTCGTGCTTTCCGGTAGTCGACGTGCAACCACCCTGTCTCGACCGGCCGCAAGCGCAGCCGAACGTCGAGCACCATGCCCGTGAGCCCCATGCCGCCGATGGTCGCCCAGAACACGTCCGCGTGCTCCGTGCGAGAGCACCGAAGGGTCTCGCCCTCCGCGGTGAGGAGCGTGAGCTCGTCGACGAACTCAGCGATGGTGCCGTCGCGGTGATGGTTCTTGCCGTGTACGTCCGCTGCGATCGCGCCACCGAGCGTGACGAATTTCGTTCCCGGCGTGACGGGAGGGAACCACCCACGCGGGAGCCACCACCGGAGGAGGTCGGCGATGCTGACGCCGGCCTCGCAGTGGAGTACGCCGCGTGCCGCATCGAAGGCGAGGAAGCGATCGAGGCGGTCGTGCACGATCACCGCTCCGTCCGCGTTCAGCGCCGCATCACCGTAGCTACGGCCGAGGCCGCGCGCGATGAACGTGGCCGAGCCATCTGTGGCCAGAATCTCCGCGACGGCGGCGCGCCGCTCCGGTCGGAACACCTGACAACGGGCGAGCGGGAACCGGCCCCACCCGCTGAGGATTGTGGTGCTCACACCAGCCATGATCCCGTATGGCTACACTTCGCACAAGAGTGGACGTGCTCCGGCTATCCTTCCTATGTTTCAATGAAGCGACAAGTTGAAGACGAACGAACGGGCAGACCCCCAACAGACTAAGGCCGGCGTGAAGGATCTTCGGGCGAACGAGCGCAACAAAGATCACTTCGGGACCGATCATCTTCGGTTGGACCTGAAGAGCCGTACCGTTTCTAGCGGTCTCGTGACGGCAGCGGCTCAGGGCGCTCAGTTGGTGTTGAACGTTGGCGCCACCATGGTCTTGGCGCGTCTGCTATTGCCGCGCGACTTTGGTCTCGTTGCCATGGTGATGACGGTAATGGCCTTCCTCCGGATATTCAAAGAGGCCGGTCTTTCTACGGCGACCGTTCAACGGGAAGCTGTCAATCATGCTCAAGTATCCAATCTATTCTGGACGAATATCGCGCTCAGCACGTTCGCCAGTGTTGCGATGGCCGCCTCGGCGCCGCTGATCGCGTGGTTCTATGGAGAGCCGACGCTCACGAGGATCACGCTGATCCTGGCCGGAACATTCCTTCTCAATGGACTCACGGCTCAGCATTTTGCGCTGTTGAGCCGACAGATGAGGTTCAAAGCCATCGCGACTATCCAGGTTGCTTCCACGGCAGCCGGCGTGTTTGCCGGCCTTGGGATGGCGTGGGCCCAATGCGGCTACTGGTCTCTGGTTGGATTCCAACTCTCTATGGCATCGACTATGTGTCTGCTGACTTGGCGGGTGTCTCGCTGGCGCCCACAATGGATATCTCGAGACGCTGACATGCGGTCCTTGCTCACGTTCGGCGTCAATGTGACCACCAGTGCATTCATCTATTCTCTCGCCAGGGGCGCAGATAGCCTGCTGATCGGCAAATACTACGGCTCCGATTCGCTCGGTCTTTACTCCAGGGCATCGGCCCTACTCATTCGACCCGTGGAGCAGCTCACGAGCCCGCTGAACGACGTTCTCGTTCCGGCGCTGTCGCGGCTTCAGGCGGACCCCAGGCGTTACCACCGCACATTTCTCCAAACGCATGATGCCATTGCGTTGGTGGCCTGCCTGTTCACCGGCGTCTTCTTTCCGCTGGCGCGTCCGCTAATCTTGGTCATGCTGGGTGCGCAATGGGAACACGGGGCTGTCATTTTCGGTGCGCTGACCGTCGGAGCGCTTTTTACCCCCCTGTGCAGCGCTGCTTCCTGGCTGCTCGCAAGTCAAGCTCGAGGTCGTGATTGGCTCGTCATGAGCGTGGTTGTGTCACTTGTGACAGTGGCTTCGTTTGTCGTCGGTTTGCCGTTCGGCCCCAATGGCGTCGCCATTAGTTATGCAGTGTCGGGAGTGCTCGTCGTGTTGCCCGTCGTGTACTACATGGCTGGACGTCAGGGGCCGGTATCGACGGCGGATCTGTGGGCAAGCCTTTCCCGTCACTTGCCGCTTTGTGCCGTAGTCCTTGCTGTCACGGCGGCTGCGCGCGTTACGGTCCTGGACTTCGGTCCACTGGCGCAGCTCTCGATCTGCGCTTTCACGGGGTCGCTCGCTGGCGTGGCGTTCGCGTGGTTCTTCACGCCCATCCGCCGAACAGCGGTCAATCTCGTTGCGACTATTCGGGATATCAAAAAGGTGACACGATGACACGAGAGTGTCCGATATGCAGCGCACGGATCAAAAGACGTTTCCAAGGTTCATGTCAAGGGATTGAACCTTAATAGAAAATCGTCCTTCGATCCTTACCGGGGCATATGGCATGGTTGACGCATGTAAGAAGAGCTATTACGCGCTAATCGGGGGATGGATAATGCTTGTGGTCAGAACGTTCGCCTTGGTCGCGGTTATGGTCCTTGTGAACCTGCCGTTACATGTTGAAGCCGCTGTGATCAACGCAGCTAGCTGTTCCCGCGCAAACGTTGGCACCGCCGTCGCCGCAGCATCGGATGGGGACACGGTTCAATTGCCGGCCGGGACATGTAGTTGGACTTCAACCCTCAGCGTCACGAAGGCCATCACGGTGGCCGGGGCGGGCATCGACCAAACCATCCTGGTCGACGACGTCGTTCTCGACGTTGGTGGGAATGGCGCCGTCCTCGACTTCGATACCGTGGCAGGCAAGAATTGGCGCCTCACAGGAATCACGATTCGCTATGGCTCGCGCACGGACAAGGCGAACAACGGCTCGTTGACGGTGCATGGCGGATCGAAGGCGTGGCGGATCGATCACCTCAAGATGGATGACGTCTACGCCTACGCCCAACTCAAAATCTCCGGGGATACGTGGGGGTTGATCGACCACTCGACGTTCTACACGACTCGGTTCGTGAACGGCGTTTCGATCGTCCACAACACTTGGGGTGGCGTCGGCGCGAATGGCGACAACTCATGGGCGACCGCGGCGAATCTCGGAAGTGTGCAAGCGGTTTATGTCGAAGACAGCACCTTCACGAACGCGGGGCACACTCTCGCGCTCGGTATGGTTGAGGCCGCGGGAGGTGGACGTTACGTTGCCCGTTACAACACGTTCACTGATTCATCGATTCAGAATCATGGCACCGAGACGTCCGGCCGTTTCCGTTCCGGGCGCTATATCGAGGCCTACAACAATGTTTTTACCTTCTCGGCGAACGACGGCAACTGGGCACTCGATCTGCGCGGCGGAACCGGCGTAGTTTTCAATAACACCATCACTGGTCTGCAAAACGTAGTCTACGCGCACAACGACCGGGACAACGTGTCCTACGCACCCTGGGGTAAATGCGACGGCACGTCGAGCTACGATCAGAATACGTCCTCGCAAACCGGCTACGCCTGCATCGACCAAGTGGGGCGCGGTGTGGGTGGTCTCCTTGCGAATGACTCGCCAACACCGGCCGTATGGCCCAACCAGGCGAGTGAACCGTTCTATGTGTGGGGCAACGCCATCACGAATCCGGGCGGGCGCACGCCGGCGACGATCAACGCCCCCGACAGGCACGTGCAAGTCGGGCGCGACATCATCGACAACGGGACGACGGCGAAGCCCGGTTACACGCCGTTTACGTATCCTCATCCGTTGGCCGGAGTCCTCGGGGCGCCATCGAGTTTTAATCTTAAATGAGTTCCAGTGCCTCTGCGGGTTAGACGCGGACCACCCCGATGCCGTACCCATCTTGCGCCACGCTTTCGATGAATTCGTAGTGCGGGAAACGGGAGGTGATTTCGCGCCAAAATTTGTATACACCGCCGGACTGACTGCCGGTCTGGATTCCGAAACGCGTAGAGAAGTCTGGAACAATGTCGTGAAAACCTACGAGGCCGCCTGTACGTACCAGTGAGGAGTAGTCTTCGAAATCCTGCTTGACACCCTCGTAGCTGTGATCCCCGTCGATGAACAGAAAATCCAGTTTGGTGTTTCCCAGAGTATCCATGACGCGTCGCCTGGTCGCAGCTTCGTGTGAATTTGATTCAACCAGAGACAAGTTCTGCTGGGGCTGCAGTTTGGCTCGTACGCGGCCGTCTACCTGCGGTGAAATCTTTATGTCGAGACCGATGAGGTGCGCATTCGACTGTGCGATTTGTGCCCATAGCGTCATGGTCCCGCCGAGATCCATGCCTATTTCCATAATTGCCGCTGGACGCAGGTCACGCACGAGGTGGACCAGGCCGCTCAGTTCCGACCAGTGCTGGTTTGCACCACCGCTTCGACAGGCGCCTCGGGCGAGCTGCAACGAGCTTAGGCTCGTACGAAGAATGGTCCGCGCAACTCGAATTGCTTTCGTCGTGTAGGTCATCGCTTCCGTCACCTGCTTCCGGGCTTTATACCATAGCCTCCCCGCCGCACCGGCACGTAGCGGCTTTTTTGTAGGCGAAGGCTACGGTTCGTCAGTAGAGTCAGACGATGCTTTTCAACAGCCGAATGTTCCTTTTCGCTTTCTTGCCCGCGACCTACATCGTGTTTTGGCTGCTAAAGACGAGGACTCAGCGGTACGTCTGGCTGACGATTACCGGATACATTTTCTACGGGTTCTGGAACTACAAGTTCTGCGCCTTGATGGCGTTTTCAACCCTCGTCGCGTATTTCGCCGGCCTGGGGTTGCTTCGATGGAATGATCCGCTTCGCCGAAGACTGTGTCTCGTAGTTCCGGTGACGACTGATCTGCTGCTCCTCGGCTTCTTCAAATATGCGAACTTCGCGGCCGATACGACGAACCGAATCGCGCTATGGCTGGGAGTGTCGATCGACCTTCCTATGTTGAACATCGTCCTGCCTCTCGGGATCTCCTTCTATACGTTTCATACCATCACGTACATCATCGATTGCTACCGCGGGGTCATCCAACCCACTCGAAGGCTGTTCGAGTTTTCCTCATACGTCTCGCTGTTTGCGCAACTCGTCGCTGGGCCGATTGTTCGCTTCCGTCAGATCGAATCC
>JBGOTP010000336.1:0-5607 GCA_041476545.1 Vicinamibacteria bacterium
CTCACACGCGAATCCCTCGCGCTCGTGGGCTCTGTCGGGTACCTCCTGTATCTCGACGCGCGGCTCGCCGTGGTCTGCCTGATCGGCGCGCCGCTCATCGTGTACCCTCTGACCCTGCTCGGCCAGCGCGTCCGCCGGACGACCCGCCGCAGTCAGGAAGCCCTCGAGCTTATCTCCCATACGGCGACCGAGGCGTTCACGGGCCATCGGATCGTGAAGGCCTTCGCGACCGAAGCGATCGAAGGAGAGAAGTTCAATCGGGTCGCCTACCATCTGTTTCGCACCAACATGAAGGTCACCGCGGCGCTCTCGAGTCTCCCGCCGTTGATGGAGGTCATCGGGGGTGTGGGCATGGCGGCGGCGCTGTGGATCGGCAGCAAGGAAATTGCGGCCGGCCACCTCACAGTGGGCGGCTTCACGTCGTTCATGACCGCGCTGCTGCTGATGTACGGGCCGGCGAAAAAGCTCAGTCGCGTGAACGCAAGTCTTCAGCAGGCGATTGCGGCGTCCGAGCGGATTTTCGGCATGCTCGATACGCATACGGAGATGATCGAGAAACCGGGCGCCCCGCCGCTTGCACCGTTCCAGTCCGCCATTGAATTCCGCGATGTCAGCTTCGGGTACGACGAGGACCGCGGCCGAATTCTTCGAGGCATCTCGTTCACCGTGCAGGCCGGGCGGATGGTCGCGATTGTTGGCAGAAGCGGAGCGGGGAAGACCACGCTTGTGAATCTGCTGCCGCGCTTCTACGACGTGAGCGGCGGCGGCATTCTGATTGACGGCGTCGACCTGCGCGATGTCACGCTGGCGTCGCTTCGGCGTCAGATCGGCATCGTCACGCAGGAGACCGTGCTGTTCGATGACACCGTGTCGAACAATATTGCCTACGGTGCGTCAGCGGCCACCCCCGAGGAGGTCGAGGCCGCGGCTCGCGCCGCGCACGCGCACGAATTCATCGCGGGGTTACCGCGCGGGTACGACACGCTCATCGGCGAGCGCGGGCAGCGTCTGTCCGGGGGACAGCGACAGCGGCTGGCGATTGCGCGCGCCATCCTGAAGAACGCCCCGATTCTGGTGCTCGACGAGGCGACCTCGGCGCTCGACACGGAGTCGGAGTTGCTCGTGCAGGAGGCGCTGGCCACGTTGATGATGAACCGGACCTCGTTCGTCATCGCTCATCGTCTGTCGACGATTCGGCGCGCGGATGCCATCATTGTGCTCGAACGGGGACGGGTCGTCGAGATGGGACGCCACGACGATCTGCTCGCCCAACCCTCCGGGGCGTACTCCGCGCTGTATCAGATGCAGCGACTCGAAGCCCGGCGGATGGTCGACCGGCGCTTGGGGACGTCATGATCAAGTCGATGACGGGCTTCGCATCGGTCACGCGCGAGGACGACCGCGCGACGATGGCCGTGACGATCCGGGCGCTGAACCATCGGCATCTGGACCTGCAGATCCGTATCCCGCAGACGCTGGCGTCGATCGAATCCGACGTCCGGGCCCTCATCAGCACACATGTCGCGCGCGGACGGGTGGAGCTGAGCCTGTCGCTGCAGTTGCGGCAGTCGCCCGGGATCGAGGTGGAGTTCAACGAAGACTTCGGGCGGGCGCTCGAAGCCGCGCTGACCCAGGCGCGCGCCCGGGGACTCGTCACCGGCGTGCTGACCCCCGGCGATCTGTTGCGCCTCCCGCAGGCGCTGACCATTCGGGAACGTGCGGCCGGTGCGGACGATACCTCGATGGCCGCCGTAGTACAAGGCGCTCGCGACGCGGTGGACGCGGCGCTGGTCGACCTGGATTCGATGAGGACGCGCGAAGGCGAGCATCTGCGCGCCGACCTCGACGAGCGGCGCGCGTCTGTCGCCGATCTCGTCGAGCGCATCGCCGTGGCGGCCGACGAAGGGCGCGCTGCGATGGAGCAGCGGCTTACGGAGCGCGTCGCGCAACTGCGGACCGAGCTCCAGGCGGACGACACCATGGTCGCGCAGGAGATTGTCCGCGCCGCGGCGCGATCGGATATTGCTGAGGAGGTGTCGCGCTTCCGCGGCCACGTGTCGCACTGGGTCACGCTCGCCGACGGCCCTGAGTCGTGCGGCCGAAAGCTCGACTTTCTGCTCCAGGAAATGAATCGCGAGGTCAATACCATGGGGTCCAAGGCCGACGGCCTTCGCGTATCGGAGCTCATCATCTCGGCGAAGGCGGAACTCGAGAAAATGAGGGAACAGGTCCAGAATGTCGAGTGAGGACCGGGGACTGCTGCTGATTGTGTCGGCGCCCTCGGGGGCCGGCAAGACCACACTCGTCGAACAGCTCGTGGAGCTGACGCCCGGACTCAGAATGTCGCGCTCTTACACGTCGCGGCACGCCCGTGATGGAGAAACCGACGGCGTGGACTATAATTTCGTGACACGGCAGCAATTCGAGACCATGGTGGCTGCCGGCGAGTTTCTGGAGTGGGCCGACGTGTTCGGCAACCTGTACGGAACCTCAGCGACCGACACGGAGCGTCTGCTGGCCACCGGCGAGGACGTCGTGCTGGTCATCGACGTGCAAGGCGCGAGAAAGGTGCGCCGGCGTGGCGTCGAAGCGGCGACCGTCTTCGTGATGCCGCCGTCGTATGCGGTGCTGGAGCAGCGGCTGCGCGGGCGGAGCAAGGACACCGAAGAGGCCATGCTGCGGCGTCTGACAGTGGCGAGGCAGGAAGTCGCCTCGTTCAGCGAATACGACTTCATCGTGATCAACGACGAGCTTTCTGCTGCCGTTGATCGGTTACACGGGATCGTCCTCGCCGAGCGTGCGCGCTTGAAGCGCATGCGCAGCGTGGCGACAGCCATAGCAAGGACGTTCTGATGATTGATCGCACCAAACTGGCCAACTCGTTCGAGTTCGTCGTGACAGCGGGCGCGCGCGCCCGCCAGCTTCTGGCCGGGTCGACGCCGCGCGTGGTGGTCGGCGACCACAAGAAGACGACCATCGCCCAGCAGGAAGTGGTTACCGGGATGGTCGTAGCGCTCGATCGCGTACCCCCGCCGATTGAATAGCGATGGCACTGATCGCGCTGGGCGTGACGGGCGGCATCGGCGCCTACAAGGCGGTCGAGGTCGCTCGGGGTCTTCAGCAGCGCGGTCACGAGGTGGTGGCCGTCATGACGACGACGGCCACACGCTTTGTCGGTCCGCTCACATTTGAAGCCATCACGCGTCGGCGCGTCCTCACCGATCAATTCGAGCCGGGCGCCAACGCCGACATCGAGCACATCGCGCTCGCCTCGACGATCGACCTGCTTCTCGTTGCGCCGGCCACGGCCAACATCATCGGCAAGTTCGCCAACGGTCTTGCCGATGATTTTCTCTCGACGCTCTACACCGCCACGCGGGCGCCCGTCCTCATCGCGCCCGCGATGAATACGCAGATGTTCGCGCACGACGCGGTGCAGCGGAATCTGTCGACCCTGGCGGCGCGAGGCGTGCGCTTTGTCGATCCAGGCGAGGGGTACCTGGCTTGTGGGTGGATTGGCAAGGGCCGGCTCGCCGAGCCGGAGGACATTGTCGCCGCCGCCGAGTTGTTGCTCCGGCCCGAGGGCCCGCTGCGCGGCAAGCGGGTGCTGGTGGCCGCTGGTCCGACGTTCGAAGACCTGGACCCCGTCCGCTACATCGGCAATCGCTCCAGCGGCCGGATGGGATTCGCCATCGTCGCCGAAGCCCTGCGGCGTGGCGCCGAGGTGACCGTCGTGGCCGGGCCGACAGCGGTGGAGCCGCCGCCGGCGGGGCAGGTCGTCCGCGTGCGGGGAGCCGCTGAGATGCATCGTGCCGTCCTCGACCGCGCTGGCGCGATGGATGTCGTGGTGATGGCGGCGGCGGTCGCCGACTACACGCCTGCCCGGCGCGCGCCGCAGAAAGTATCAAAGGATGCGGACACCCTGACGCTGATGCTCGAGAGAACGCCGGACATTCTCGGCGACCTCGGCCGTCAGCGCCTGGTGTCTGGGCACGGACCCCTGCTCGTGGGATTTGCGGCTGAAACAGAGCACGTGGTCGAGCGCGCCGGAGCAAAGCGCGAGCGGAAGCACGCCGACCTCATTGTGGCCAACGATGTCTCGAGAACCGACGCCGGTTTCGATGTCGACACCAACGCGGTCACGATCGTCGGACCGGACGGCGCCGAGGAACTTCCGCTCCAGACCAAGTCCAGGGTCGCGATGGAGATTCTCGATCGTGTTGAGCGGTTGCTGCGCCAACGGCAGTCCGCTGCCCGTCTATAGTGCCTGCCGGCGTGCCGCTCCTCGTATGAACGCCGATCACATCAAGGAGCACCTGCGATTTGCCCTGGAACTCGGCGTCGCGGGTACGAGCCGCGATCCGATCTGGCGCGCGAGGGCCACGAACCCTGTGAACCCCGCGAACCTCGTGAACCCCGTGAACCCGATCGTTGTCTTTGGCAGCCAGGCGGAGGCGCTGTCTGCCCTCCGAGCAGAGATAGGCGACTGCACGCGCTGCAAGCTGCATACGCAGGGGCGCCGGCAGGTCGTGTTCGGCGTGGGGAATCCATCCGCTGACTTGATGTTCGTGGGCGAGGCGCCCGGCGCCGACGAAGATGTGCAAGGCGTGCCGTTTGTCGGCCGCGCGGGCCAGCTACTCACAAAAATCATCGAAGCCATCGCGCTGGCTCGTGACAGCGTGTACATCGCGAATGTCATCAAGTGCAGGCCCCCTCAGAACCGCAATCCCGAGCCGGACGAAATCGAAACGTGCGAGCCCTTCCTCTTCAGGCAGATCGACACCATCAGGCCGAAGGTCATCGTCGCTCTCGGCAAGTTCGCAACCCAGACGCTGTTACGCACGGACGATCCCATTTCGAAATTGCGCGGTCGCGTCTTCGACTACCGCGGCGCGAAGCTCGTTCCCACATTTCATCCCGCCTACCTGCTCCGCAACCCCTCCTCCAAGCGCGAGGTATGGGAAGACATGAAGCTGGTACGAACTCTCCTAACTGAGAAATGAGAAGTGAAGAGTAAGAAGTCCTTTTCCCTTCTGACTTTTTCCTTCTAACTTTCGACTGTGTTCATCCGCGTTGCCGTTCCCGTTCCACAGCTTGATCTGCTGACCTATCGCGTGCCGGACGGCACTGAGGCGCCAGCGGTCGGCGCGCGGGTGATCGTGCCACTCGGGTCGCGCCTGGTCACTGGCATCATTGTCGACAGCGTCGATGAGGCCGCGGAAGATGGCCAGCCGATCAAAGCCCTTCAGCGTGTCCTCGATGATGAGGCGTTTGTCCCGGCTGATGTCGTGGCGCTCGCTCGCTGGACGGCCGACTACTACGCGGCGGGCGTGGGCGCGACCATCACGGCCGTGCTCCCGCCCAAGACACGCGGCAGTCGAGCCGACGCGCACAAGACCAGGCGCGTCGCGGCGATCACCGAAGCCGGTCAGGCGGTCGTAGACCCAGCCCCCGTTGATCCGGTCCGAACCGGCGGTCGAGCGCACAAGCGGGTGTCCGGCCGCGCAAACGAGGCGCTGCGTCTGCTGGCCGCCAGTCCGAAGGGCCTTTCGACGTCAATGCTCGCCGCCTCCGGTGTCAGTTCGAATACGCTCTCTCGCCTCGCAA
>JBGOTP010000337.1:0-5563 GCA_041476545.1 Vicinamibacteria bacterium
GAGCCGATCTCGCGGCCGGCCGAACGACACCGCTCGACCCCGAGAAGCTGTGACGTCGCTCACGACGCCGCGCTTCTGCGCGGCGTACCGTGAGTTGCCCACCGAAGTTCGGGACGCCGCTCGGAAAGCCTACGCCCGCTTTCGCGAGAACCCGCAGCACCCCAGCCTCCAATTCAAGAAGGTCCACGAACCGGAACCGGTGTACTCCGTGCGCGTCACCATCGCGTACCGCGCCGTCGGACTGCTCGAGAACGACACGATCACCTGGTTCTGGATCGGAAGCCACGCCGATTACGACCGTCTTCTGAATAATCTGTAGTTCGTCGGTCCGTGACTGAATTGCTTTCCAAAGAGCCAGATCAAATCAAAGCTCCAGTGGCGCCATAAACCGAGCGACGACATATCGCCAGCCACTCGCGTCACGACGAAGCACGAACGTCCAGCGTATTCGCACCGCTGGACGCGACTGGCCACCCGATCCGGGTAAGCCATGGACGAAGCCAGCTGCCGTTCATGACAGCGGTGTCGGCACCGAGCGGACGGACGGTGCCCACTTCAATATCGCTGACGGTGAGATCCCTGTAGGGTCCGGACAGCTGGCGATCGTAGTAGGCCTGAACCGCGTCGGGCCCGTGCAGACCTCGCCATCTGCCGCTATGAGATCACCGTCCGACGCGAACAGCGTTGCGCAGCCTCGCGCATCGCGCCGACCCCAAGCATCACCGTACTGCTGAAAGAGATTTAGAACGGCACTGTGTTCTTCGGCCGCGAGTTCTGGCATCGTCCCTTCCTTGCCCAGACAAATGGGAATCACGTGCCGATTTTGTCGGCCCAACGCTGCGCTTCAGCCGTTCAGATTTCAGTGTCCGTCACCTCGGTTTCGGTGACTGGGACCTCGCCCACGAATGATAGTTCTTGGGAATGTCCAGCGTCTTCAACTTCTTCCAGGCCTTCATTGCCCGTTTTCTCGTGGCACCTTTCTCCGCTGCCAGGAAGTCGCTCACGAAGTTGATGTAACAGTCGATGGGAATTTGAGCGAAAGGCTCCCTGGTCTGATTGAGTCGAACATATTCTGCGACCAAGTCTCCGTAGGTGAGCCTGACGCCCTTGACGAGTTGCTTTTCCCGCCAGCGGTTGAGCCGGTAGCGCACGCCGGATTTCCTCCGCACGCCTGGAGCGAGTTTCTGAGCCTCTCTCTCGAAGAAATCCTTGGTTTCCTTGTCGTTCGTGTAGACCACCACTGGAAGATCGAGGCTCAGCCCTCGTTCGACGTCTTTGGTGCCTTGCCGGTCTCGAGAAAGAGCTTGATGGCCTTCTCGAGTTCGTCTTTGCGCAGCTTGTTCGCGGATGGGATCCCGATGGTTTTCGCAAATTCCTTGATCTCGGTTGCGTACCAATAGCCATTGTCGAACTGCGGCACAGTCATCACTGTCGATAGCGTCGTCCTCGGTTTCAAGAACTTGCCTTCGCCCTCGGATGTCATTCCCACCGCGAGTGTAACGCTGCGGACACGACTCGGCTAGATCGTGCGCGGAGTCTCCGATCGGCTCTGAGTCACGTCAGCATTGTCGGGCTAACGTGCGCGATGAGCCGCGGCGCGCCAGCGTCAGTTCACGCGCCGACGGCTCCATCGCGTTGTTGGGCGGCCCAGGTGAGCGCACCACAGCCAGAAGTCCGCTTGCTGGGGGCAGGCGTTGTCTCACCGGCCGAACATCGCCGCGAGACGGTTTTCCAGTTCGACGTTCTTCCTGTCCCACTCCATCCAAATCCTGGGGTCGGCTGAGACAGAAAAGTTGTATTCGACTCTGTCTACACTCTGCGTCTCTCCCAGCAGCACGTAGATCGAGTCGCGGGCAAGATCGCATATCCGGGCGGCCGAACGGATGGCGTCGCCGGGAAAGAGCGCATTCACGCGCAAGAATGGTCGAAGCACGGGGATCATGGCCCGATCGTGGGTCTGCCCGAGACGCTTCAGCGCCTCGTTGAAGGGCACCTCCGCCGAGAGCAGAAGCGATGGATCGGCCGGTGGATCGACCAAGAGCGGATTAGCGGTGAGCACTGCTTTGCTCAGACGCAAACTGACTGTTGGATCTTTCCATACTTCGACGTGTCTTTCCAGAAGACTGAGGACGCGTGCAAGCATGGAATTGGCTCTTAACGCCCCCGCGAGTGGCTGTCGTGACTGCGGCTGCACAACGGCCTCCACCGCTCCGAGAATAGGCCCGACCAACGAATCGTCCCAGATGCCGCCAACCGGGGAATACAGATCGTTGATGGCCTCAGGGCCTCGAGTCGCCAGTGCCTCGCGAAAGAATTCGAGCACGGTGGGATCGTGCGGCCATCGACGGTTGATGACGCTCATCAAGCGGGTGAGATCGCCATAATTGCGGATGCTGGCCTCGGGATTCAGCTCACGCTGCCGAATCATGGACAGCGCATCCTCAAGCCTTATGGTTTCCGGTGACCGCAGCAGTTCGGACAGTCTCGCCGCCGTGTCCGCGGGCACCGCAGGGCTTTGTGCCCGCATTTCCAGCGGCGCGCAAATCAACAACAACATTAGTAGAGCGACGGCCTTCATTGAATCCTGTTCCGGTGTTGAGGACAGGCGGGGTTGGGGGTACGCAAAGGGCAAAGTAACTACCATAATGCCGCCATTCCATCGCAGCGGGAGCACTGCCGTACTCCCCAAAGAACTATGGCGAACACGCCCAAGAACGGCGGAGCGCGACCGCACAGTCAGCTCCCGATACGTGCACCAAACCCCTTTCCCTTCCACTATCTTGCGTCGTCCGCCCAACGATCGCGGCTCACCAGCGGCTGCACGAAAAGCACGCAGCCGTCTGGTGCAGCCGCTTGTTGGGCTGCCCGACCGGGTCTAGAATGGCTACATGATGTCCCGAGCGCAAGAACTTCTTCGAGAAGCTTTGACGTTGCCCGTTGAAGAACGAGCCGACGTGGCTGCTGAATTGCTGGCCAGCCTCGACGAGGCACCGGCAGAGAATGCCTTGGAAGTTGAAGCAGCATGGGCTCATGAAATCGAACGACGGGCACGACGTGTGATGAACGGTGAATCGGCCGGTGAACCCTGGGAGGACGTGCGTGCGCGCGTTGTCCAGCGGTTGACTGAGCGATGACCGGTACGTTCCGCCCCGAACCCGAAGCCTCTGCGGAACTTGAAGACGCCGCCCTTTGGTACGAGGGCCAACGCCCGGGACTTGGCTTGGAGCTCGTCGAAGCCGTCGACCTCGCACTGGAACAGATCGCCGGCTGGCCGCAGATTGGTCGCCGAGTCACTGGCCTGCCCAACGACCTACCCGCACGCAAAGTCCCGGTGAAGCGCTTTCCCTACCACGTCGTGTATCTGCCATGGGAAGGTGCATTTCGAATTCTGGCATTTGCGCACGACAGCCGTGAACCTGGCTACTGGCTTTCCCGCATCCGCAAGTAGTTCACTCTGCTGGTCGGCTAGGGTTGCGGATTCGTCAGCGTCAAATACCCCCGTCCTCCAACGACTTCGATCTCTATCGAATCCACATGAAGTCGTGGAGTTGTCGACGTCGCTTCGCCGTTGGAGCTAATTTGCGTACGGTTTTGATCGACGTCCACGGTAAATCCCGACGACTCCCAGCCACCGAGGCGAACATGATGGCTGTCCACAGGCTCAACGCTGTACGACAGGCGGGGGTTTACCGATTGGTAGGTCACCGATGTCGCTGCCTCAGCCCCGCCCTCCCGAATGGGAGCTGGCGAAACCGTAACGACAGGAGCCTGCGCATTCTGAGGTGTAGCTGGCGCATTCTGTGCGCGGACTGGGCTTGCCAAGGTGGCAATCACGATAAGTAGCGCGGCGAGTCTCATGGCTGTCCTCCAGGCCCAGACGGGCCATCTAGTCAACGATGTAGTTCCGCGACGTCGCGACCCAAATAGTCGTCCTCACAGCGGGGCGAGTCAACTCGGGACCAAACTCCGGTCTGCCCAACGCTCGCGAATGAGCCGCGCGGCTTGCTGACGTACTTGCACAGAACCTCGGCCGCGACGGCTCCATTCGCTTGTTGGGCGGCTCCGCCAATGCTACGCTCGTTGACATGACCATCAAAGCGCGAGTTCGGCAAGGGCGCCTCGTCGTGGATGAGCCGACAGACCTGCCGGAAGGGACCGAATTGCAGCTCCTGCCTCTCGATCCCGGCGATTGGCTCGATCAAAGCGAGCGTGCCGCGCTTCACGAGGCCCTCCGCGAATCCGGTGCCGATGTCGCTGCCGGCCGCCTCGTCGACGCCGAGGACATTCTTCGGGAGCTCCGCTCGCGTTGAGCCCACGTCGCGTCCGGTTCACCGCCACTGCCCGCCGCCACGTTGCCCGCGAGAAGGAGTGGTGGATTGAGAACCGAGTCCACATCGATGTCTTTGCAGACGAGCTTGAGGAAGGCCTCCGGGTCCTAATGTGGTTGCCCGGAGCCGGGACGCCGTACCTCGAAGCTGGAATCCCCGGAATCCGTCGCGTCTACGTGCCCAAAGTGGCTTGCCACCTGTACTACACGTTCGACGATGACAATGTGATCGTCCGAGCCTTCTGGGGCGCCCGTCGGCGCCGGGGACCTCGATTGAATCCGTAGTCGCTGCTTGGTCTTGTCCGCCCAACGTTCCGAATGAGCCGCGCGCCGCAGCGCCATGATCGCACAGACCGTGGGCGGTTGAGTAGACCCCAGCCCGCCGTCGTGACGCACGGCCCAGCAGCCTCTCATCAAACCGTACGTGCGGATTTCCCGCATACGGCTTCCCTTGACGTTCACCGTGCAGACCTGGCGTCGGCTGGACGACGAGCAACCGGGAGGTTCCACCGCTCCAGGCCATGCTGGCGACGGAGCGCATCCCGAGACACGAGCGACCATGCCGGCCGGCGGGTGTGGTGCTTGCGAGCCCACCAGCACGCGAGGCGGCCGTCCACGAAGAAATCGAGGCGGCTCAGCGACCGCCGGCGGACCCGGCGGAAGTACTGGCGAGCCCCCCGGATGTTACGCGCACAGCCGACAGTAAGGTTTATCGCCATGACCGGCCGGATGTTAACACCTTCCGAAGTCTCATCGTTGCGGACACGTTAGCCCGCCCGCGCGGTGATTACGCGCGAAGCGTCGCGTCCAACGCCGGACACGCCACGTTGATGAGATGGAACCTAAACAGTTCGCGCAGAAACGGTTGGGTGAGAGATCGCCGCCAACGCCGGATCGTGATTACGCAAGACAATGCGGCTAATTACGGCACGCGGAGCGCGACGATCGGATCGACGCGGGTCGCTCGCATCGCGGGGATGATGCTCGCGACGAGGCCCGATGCCACGAGCAGCGACGACACGCCGGCGAAGACAATCGGATCGAACGGGCTGATGTTGTACAGCAGCACGCCCATCGCGCGCGTGACCGCGACCGACAGCACGACGCCGAGCGCGGCGCCGCCGCCGACGAGCAGCATGCTCCGGCCGAGGACGAGTCGCAGCGTCGCGCCCGCGTCCGCGCCGAGCGCCATGCGCACGCCGAGCTCGCGCGTCCGCTGCGTCACCGAATACGACA
>JBGOTP010000338.1:0-5556 GCA_041476545.1 Vicinamibacteria bacterium
CGACGAATCGATCGGGATACCTCGAGACGATGGCTGCCGTTCCCTCGTTCTGCACCTTCACGATGGAGCGGGCGAGGTCGCGATCGGGAACGCCGTACCACCACGCGCCCTGCTGCGTGAGCACCGCCATGTCGATGCCCCACTCGTCCATCGCGCGCAGGCGGTCGGGGCCGATCACCAGGTTCGCGGCGACGTTGACGTTGCGCGCGAACGGCGTGCCTTTCACCACGTCAGCAACCGCGGGGATGCCGAGATGCGCGTGCGAATCAATCACCTTGATGCGCTTGCGTGCGATCGAGATCTCACGGCGTTTCGCTGCCGCGCCCTGGGCAGCCTGCGCGAGGGCGAACCCGCCGCGCATGACGAAACTCCCGGCGGCCGCGGCGGCGGCTGCTTTAAAGAACTCCCTGCGATTCGGCATAGACGTCTCCTTCGGATAGTGGTTGGTGCCAACCATCAACGACCAACCACTACCGCGGCGCATTCTACATCGACCGAGCGCCCGTAATGTCCTTCCAACCTTGACATTTTTGGCATTCGGTTCTACAACTCAGCAGCCCTCCGGCGGTCCGTTTTTAGACACCCAATAGAAAGGGAATGACGATGAAGCGGCACATATTGATTGGTGCCTTGACAGCCCTCGCGGTGGTGAACGGCGCAACCCGTGAGGCGGTCGGCCAGTCCGCGGCATCGAAGGCGGCTCCCGCGGCCGCCATCCCGAAAGTTTCGCTCAGCAACGTCGCGCGCATCGGCTACTTCTACGCCGGCGGCCAGTACGTGGGCGAGATCGGCCCGATGAAGGAGCCGACGTGGGGCGGCGCCATGTACTTCGAGGTCATGGTGCCCAAGCAGATCAAGTCGCCGTATCCCGTGGTGTTCCTGCACGGCGCGGGGCAGACGGGCGTCGACTGGCTGCAGACTCCCGACGGCCGCCCGGGCTGGGCCTACAACTTCCTCGACATGGGGTACGTGGTCTACCTCGAAGATTTTCCGGCGCGCGGCCGCTCGCAGTACGTGCCCGGCGTCGACGGCAGCAATGACAACCTGAATCTCAACATCCGCACCGCGAACACCATCGAAGACATCTTCACGACCGACACGGGTGATTATCCGCAGGCGAAGAAGCACACCGCGTGGCCCGGCACCGGCCGCATCGGCGAGAAGATCTTCGACGACTTCAACAAGACGCAGGTCCAGTTCCTCGGGGGGCCGCGGCAGGAAACGATGACGCGCGACGCCAACGTCGCGCTGCTCGACATGATCGGCACGCCGGTCATCCTGCTCTCGCACTCGCAGGGCGGGGGCTTCGGCTGGACGGTTGCCGACCGGCGTCCGAACCTCGTGAAGGCGATCGTCACCGTTGAACCCGCGGCGCCGCCGATCAAGGGCGTCGACCCGGCGAAGGTGGCCTACACCGATCAGGGCGGGCTCGCGTGGGGCATCAGCGGCAGCCCGATCGCCTACGAGCCGGCGATCAGCGACCCGTCACAGCTGCAGACGATGCTCGAGACGAAGGCGCCGGAGCCGGGCAAGGTTGCGTGCTACGTGCAGAAAGAGCCGGCGCGCAAGCTGAAGAACCTCGAAAAGATCCCCGTGCTGTTCCTCACCGGGGAGGGCGGCTATCACCGCGTCTACGACCATTGCCTCGCCCAGTGGCTCAACCAGGCGGGCGTCAAGGCCGAGTACGTGGAGATGGAGAAGGTCGGTCTCCGCGGCAACGGCCACATGATGATGCTCGAGAAGAACGGCGCGGACATCGCGAAGTACATGGGGCAGTGGCTCGCGAAGACCGCGCCGGGCGCCGGCCTCGACGTGTCGAAGGCGATGCCGGCGAAGGCGATCCCGACGTTCGCGACCGATTCGATCGCGGCGAAAGGGTTCTTTTTCGCGGGCGGCTCCTACGTGGGTGAGCCGGGCAAGCAGATCATGCACGGCTCGATGTACACGGAAGTGTGGGTGCCCAAGCAGATCAAGTCGCCCTATCCAATGGTGATCTTCCACGGCAACGGCCAGACCGGCCAGGACTGGCTCTACACGCCCGACGGCCGCAAGGGATGGGCGTATTCCCTGATGGACGCGGGGTACGTGGTCTACATGGTGGACTACCCGGCGCGCGGCCGCTCGGCGTACGTGCCGCTCAAGACAGCCGACGGCAAGTGGATCGACGGCAACTTCGGGATCCGCACGGGACTCGAGCTCGCGCGCATCTGGACGGCCGGCCGCGAGCTGGGCGACTTCCCGCGGAAGAGCAACCACACGATGTGGCCGGGCACGGGTAAGCCGGGCGATCCGATCTTCGACAACTTCATCCGCACGAAGGTCCAGTTCGCCGGCGAGAGCACGACCATGGCGGTGCCCGCGGGCGTGGCGCTGCTCGACACGATCGGCACACCGGTGGTCATGTTCACGCACTCGCAGGGCGGCGGCGTCGGCTTCGAGGTGACCGAGCAGCGGCCGAAACTGGTTCACGCAATGGTGGCGATCGAGCCGGGCGGGCCCCAGTTCGGCAACGTCGACACGGCGACCGCCGTGGCCGGCCCGCGCAACCCGCGCTCGTGGGGGCTCACCGGCCGGCCGTACGAATACGATCCGCCCGCCTCACAGCCGTCGGATCTGAAAGTGGCCCTCGAAGAAAAGCAGGAGCGCCCGGACGAGGCGCGGTGCTGGATGCAGGTGGAACCGGCGAGGAAGCTCGCGCGGTGGAAGGACATCAAGGTGCTCAGCATCTCGGCCGACGGCACCTATCACCGCACCTACGACCCCTGCATCCCGAAGTTCCTCAGGCAGGCCGGGGTGCCCGGCGAGTTCGTGCGTCTCGAGGACGTCGGCATCAGCGGCAACAGCCACATGATGATGCTCGAGAAGAACAGCGAGCTGGTCATCAACGTCATCACGGGCTGGCTTCACAAGCACGTGATGCCGGCGGCGGGAGGAACGAAATAGGGAGCGCGCCTGAGCAGGCGCGCTCCCCGCTCCGCTTAGAACGTCAGTCTGAATCCAAACTGCGCCGTGCGCGCCTGGGCCGAAATATTCTGCAGGTACTGTGCGGTTGTGTTTTCCTGCGTGCCGATTCCGAAGTTCGGCCGGTTGAAGAGATTGAAGACGTCGGCAATCGCGTCGATCGAAGTGCGACCGCTCAGGCGGAGCCGCTGCTGCAGCCGCAGGTCCGTCCGGTTCTGGGCGGGCGCCATCAGGGAGTTGCGCGGGACGATCGAGCCGTCTGACCGAAGGCGGGAGCTGCCCGTGGTCGCGCCGATGTTCCGGAGATCGCCGCCGAAATTGGTCGCCAGACGGATGCCGGCGCCCAGGTAGTGAAGCCCGCTCACTTGGAAACCTCGACCCACTTGCCAGATCGCGTTGAGCACAGCCCGATGACGCTGGTCATCGGCCGAGAATCCCCATTCGCCGCCGAGGTCCTGCGCGACCGCGAAGGGAACAGGCTGCAGGCCGCTGAAGGGCTGCGAGTCCTGATTCCAGAGGCCCGACAACGTGTAGGTCGCCGAGGCCTGCCAGCGATTGCTGAACCGCTTGGTCAGACCGGTTTGCAGCCCGTGATACGCGGAGCGGCCCTGGTGCGCGTTCATCGACAGGACGCCCCAGTCGGGATACGGGCGATTGCTCCTGGTGGTAAACGGAAGATTGGCGCCGGTCGCCGGGTTGTAGAGCAGGTTGATGTTGTCGATCACTTCCTTCTCGTCCCGTCCCTGGCTGTACACGTAGTCGGCTTCGAACGCCATCGTGGCGCTGAGCTGCCGCTGGAAACCAATCGAGGTCTGAAACGTGCGCGGCAGATGGACGTACTCGGGCGGCCCCACGAATTCCTGGACGTCGCGAATGAGACAACCCGGCGCGTTGTTGTTGGCGTAGCAGAACTTCGTGATGGCCTGATCGTAGGTCGGCAAGGGCGCCCCGTTCGTCGGGTTCGAGGCGAAATCCGCCCGGATGGGAGTGTTGTCGTACCGGATCACCGCGATCTGGGCATTGCCGGTCGCAAACGACTGATCGGCGCCGAGCGCATCTCCGTAGTAGATCCCTAACCCGCCGCGCACCACCGTGTCGTCGTTCAGCTTGTACGCAAAGCCGGCCCGCGGCTCGAAGTTGGTGCTGTCGTTGGGACGCCCCGCCTGCTGGAACGGCGGAAAACTGACGTCGTTCGCAAACACGCCGATCTCCAGGTCGTATCGGAGCCCGAGATTCAGCGTCAGGCGATCCGAGACCTGCCAGTCGTCCTGCGCCCAGCTGGCGATCTTCTTCGAGTAGAGATGCACATCGAAGTTTCCGACGCCGATGCTGTAGCTCCGCGTGATCGAGGAGATGGCCGCCAGGTTCCAGGTGTCGGCGTTGAACGGATCCGGAAAGAGCGCCTCGATATTCGCGGGCGTGGGGCCTCCGCGCGCGTCAATCGTGCCCATGCACTGCCGGCAATTGGCCTGAATCTGGTGACGGTGCAGGAACTCGCCGCCGAGCCTCAGATCGTGATGGCCTCGCGCGTTGTACGAGTACGTAAAGTCGTCGCGAGCGTTCCACACCCACTGGTCCTGGTGCCGGGGAAAGAACTGGTTGCCCGCAATCGAGAAGCTCGTGAACGTGATCCGGGGCGATCCCGTGGTGATGCCGTTGGCCTTTTGCCAGTGGTTCGACCACGTGGTGAGATTCTGGTTGGCGAGGCCGAACACGGCCTTCCCCACTCTGATCTCATTCAACGCCCGATTGCTCAGCACCTGCGTGACCTGCCCGAGGTACTCGTCGTTGTATTCCTCGTTGGTCCCGGTCGCCGCGGGATGGCCGGTGGCCGACCCGAGCCCGAACGGCTCCGAGAGGCGCCCGCCAGACACCTTGGCCATCACTCGCGTCTTCGACGACAGCTGATAGTCCAGGCGCCCGCCGCCCTTCTTCTGGTTGTTGGTGCCGGTCAGTTCCACGTTGAACTTCGGGAACGGCGTATTCCAGATGCTGGTCCTCGGCTCGCGCTCGTATTCGTAATTGGCGAAGAAGTGGAGCTTGTCCTTGATGAGCGGACCGCCGAAGGTCGTGCTGAGCTGCTGATTGTCGATGGGCTCGACGCGAAGCAGTACCGGATTTTCCGCGTTGAACTTGCTGTTGCGAAAGTTGCCCCGGAGCAGGCCCGCCCACCGGTTCGTGCCCGACTTGGTGATCGCGTTCACCTGCACGCCGGTCGACCGTCCCATCGTCGCGTCGAAGCGGTTGGAGATGAACTGAAACTCCTGGATGGAATCCTGGCTGTACTTGGGCTGTCCGCCGGTCCCGATATCCGCCGACACCTGCTGGCCGTCGACGTTGAGCTGAAACTCCCGCGCCTCGCCGCCGTTTCTGTCGGGCAGCGGAGTGATGGCGTTGGTCGAGCTCGTCCGGCTCCCCGGCGCCAGCAGCGCGAGCGCCATCCAGTTGCGGCCGTTCACCGGCAGCTCCTGCACCTGACGCGGATCGACGTTGCCGCCGAGACTGGACGTCCTGGTTTCGAGCAGCGGTGTTTCGCCGGTGACGGTCACCGATTCGGCGACCGTGGAGGGATTCATCTGGAAGTTGACGACGACC
>JBGOTP010000339.1:0-5503 GCA_041476545.1 Vicinamibacteria bacterium
CTCGACCGGGCGACCCGCAAGCTCCGGATGTCGAAGCGGCAGTTTCTCGAAGAAGCCATTCAGCTGAGGGTCGAGCGGCTGGGTCGCGACGAACAGGGCGACGTCTGGTCCGAGACGCTCGGAGCGTGGCAGCGGCGCGAATCAGGCGCAACGACGATCCGACGAGCCAGGCGGGCGTTCCGACACGCGTTCGAGCGGCGCCACGGAGCCAGCAGTGCGCGCCTACATCGATAGCGACATTCTGATCTGGCACCTTCGCGGCGAACGGAAGGCCGCGGCCTTGTTGCGCCGGCTGGCGGCCGAGGCAGGAACGGACCTCTGGGTCGGCGCGCTCCAGCGCGCCGAAGTCGTGTTCTTCATGCGACCCGGTGAAGTGACAGCGACCCGTGCCTTTCTCTCGCGTTTCAAGACGGAAGCCGTGACACAATCCATCGTCGATCACGGTGGCGATCTGTACCGGCGCTGGCATCCGTCTCACGGTGTCGATGTCCACGACGCGATACTAGCGGCGACCGCGGCGACGACCGGCGGCAAGATCTATACGCAGAATCTCAAGCACTATCCGATGCCCGATGTCGCCGTGTTGAAGGGCTGGTAGCGTGGATATCAGAGGGAGGTCGGAATGACAGGACTGTCCGCCTTGTGGCTCCCGATCCTGCTGTCGGCGGTGTTTGTCTTCGTTGCGAGTTCCCTCATCCACATGGCGTCGCCGTGGCACAAGGGCGACTACCCGATGATGCCGAATCAGGACAAAGTGATGGATGCCCTTCGCCCGTTCGCCATTCCGCCGGGCGACTACATGACGCCCCGGCCGTCGAGCCGCGAGGACATGCGCTCGCCTGCGTTCGCCGAAAAAATGAAGAAAGGCCCGGTGATGGTGCTGACGATGATGCAGAACGGGCCCATGGCCATGGGGAAAACCTTCGTGCTCTGGTTTCTCTACACGGCGTCGTCGGCCTGTTCGCTGCATACGTGGCAGGGCGCGCACTGCCCGTGGGCGCGTCCCATCTTCGCGTTTTCCAGTTCGCCGGCGCCACGGCGTTCATCGGATACTCGGTCGCCCTCTGGCAGATGTCGATCTGGTATCGCCGCGCCTGGAGTACGACCATCAAGGCCACGGTTGACGGGCTGATCTACGCGCTCCTCACGGCGGGAACCTTCGGATGGCTGTGGCCCCGCTAGCGCAGCTTTCAGTTCGGTGTAGCGCGTCGTCCTTGGTACTTTGGCCTTGGTTCATGGTCCGTCCTTCGTCCTCTGGTCCTTCGTCCATGTGCTGCACGGGGATCGGGACGAATCCGACCAAGTACCAAGGACCAAATACGACCAGGGACCAGGGACGGACCAGGGACGAAGAACCAAGGTCCAAGGACCGGTCCGCTCAGTACTGGTTTGGCCACGAGCGAACGTCCGGCGGGTCGAAGTGTTTGACGGTGTTGATGAGCGTCAGCGCGCACAACGCGCAAAATGCCGCCGCCGAGAACCCAATGACATACGCGATACCTGGTGTCATATCAGTACCCACCCTCCGCCAAGAGCATGTCCGACTAAAGTCGGACGCCACATCTGATGTGGGATCCGGCCCTAAGCCGGATTGGCCCCTAGAGTTCAGGTGATCACTTCAGCAAGCGGCGTGCCCGGCCGGGAGGGTCTCGTGGGCCATGGACGCCCGGACTCGCTCTGACTTCCGACGGTCCGGCGCCACGCGCTCTCATCGCCGAAAACCCGTCAGTTGCCGAACACGATCTGGCCGCGGATCAAGGATCGCGTGCATACCGATTCCGGTACGTGCGTTGCTTGAATTCGGGTCAAGGAGGTCGTTATGAATATCGTGAGATGGGATCCGTTTCGGGAGCTCGAAGGCATGCAGGCTCGTTTGAATCGTATGTTCGGCGAGCGCCCGCTCCGCGGCATCGATAGCGAGAATCTGTCGTTTGCGGCGTGGGCGCCGGCAGTGGACATTCAGGAGACCGACACCGAGTACATCGTCAAAGCCGATCTTCCTGAGGTCAAGAGAGAGGACGTCAAGGTTGAGTTCGAGGATGGCGTGCTGACCGTCGAAGGCGAGCGCAAGCAGGACAAGGAGGAGAAAGGCAAGAAGTTCCACAAGATCGAGCGCGAGTACGGGAAGTTCGTGCGCCGCTTTGCGCTGCCGACCGAGGTCGACGCCGCCAGGCTGTCGGCGGAATTCAAGGAGGGCGTGCTGAACGTGCACCTTCCAAAGTCGCTGAACGGCAAGGCCAAGGCCATCAGCGTTAAGGTTGCGTAGCGTCCCGATTCGACGGGCGGGCGTCAGGGCTCTCATTGCCCCGGCGCCCGCGTCCTCCCCTGGGAAGATTTCCCCCGCCAGACCGAAAAACTCCGCACGTGATCACCCGGCGGGTCGCGCTGCCGCTCGCGGTATGCTCGCACCCAGGGTGAATCGATGACGTCCGCTTCCGCGCCTCCCACGTCTGGTCGCTCCGATGCGCCGGCAGGGATCGCGCTCAGCTCAGATGCGCGCATTGCTCTCCTGGCGCTCGGCGGGATCGTAAGCCACGTGTGGTTGCGCTACGGCAGCCGGGTTCAGGGCTTCTGGGTCGACGCTCCCGTACTCGCGGTCCTGCTCGCAGGCGGACTCCCGCTGGTCGTGCGCCTCGTCTGGCGCGGCCTGCACGGGCAATTCGGCGCCGACCACCTCGCCGGCATTTCAATCATTGCCTCGACGCTCCTCGAGCAGTATCTGGCCGGCGCGATCGTCGTGTTGATGCTCTCAGGCGGAAATACGCTCGAACAGTTTGCGGTTGCCGAGGCCACGTCGGTGCTGCGGGCCCTGGCCAAGCGGGTCCCGGTCCTGGCTCATCGCCGGCGCGGGAAGGGGTTCGAAGACGTTCCGGTGGGCGACATCCTCGTTGGCGATGACGTGTCCGTGCTCCCTCACGAAATCTGTCCGGTCGACGGTGAAGTGGTCCAGGGGCACGGGACCATGGACGAATCGTATCTGACCGGCGAGCCATTCATCATTTCGAAGGGTCCCGGCGCCAAGGTCCTGTCTGGCGCCATCAATGGTGATTCCTCGCTGGAGATTCGGGCGATCCGCGTAGCGGCGGATTCGCGCTACGCGCAAATCATGCAGGTGATGCAGGACGCCGAGCAGCGACGACCGAATCTCCGGCGCGTCGGCGATCAACTGGGCGCATGGTACACGCCGTTTGCGGTCGTGATCGCGGCGTTCGCGTGGTACTGGACGGGGAACCCGATGCGGTTTCTCAGCGTCGTCGTGGTCGCGACGCCCTGTCCTCTGCTGATCGCGATTCCGGTGGCGATCATTGGCGCGATTTCAACGGCCGCCCGTCGGGGCGTGATCGTCAAGGACCCGGCCGCGCTCGAACAGCTCACGCTCTGTCAGACGATGATCCTCGACAAGACCGGGACGCTGACGTACGGACGGCCGAGCTTGAGCGATGAAGTCTACGCGCAGCCGTTTACCCGCGAGCGCGTGCTGCCCGTGGTGGCGGCGATGGAACGATACAGCCGTCATCCTCTTGCCGCCGCCATCGTCCAGGCGGCCGCCGACGCGCGGTTTCCGCTGCCGGACGTCGAGTGGATCCGCGAAGAAGCCGGTGTCGGCTTGCGTGGACGTGTGAGCGGGACCGACGTATTGATCACGAACCGCGCCCAGGCCGCGAGCCGTTTTGCGATTCCACAAGGCCAGGCAACCGGCCTGGAATGCGTCGTCGTGATCGACGATCGCTACGCGGCCATCTATCGATTCCACGACGTGCCGCGGCCAGACAGCCGGGGGTTTGTCGATCACCTGGCGCCGAAGCATGGATTTTCGCGCGTGCTGCTCGTGTCGGGCGATCGCGAAACGGAAGTCCGACGGCTGGCCGAGGCGGTTGCCATTACCGCCTTTCATGCGGAGACGTCGCCCGAAGAGAAGGTTCGGATCGTGAGGCAGGAGACGCAGCGGGCGAAGACGTTGTTCATCGGCGATGGGATCAACGACGCGCCCGCGCTGATGGCCGCGACCGTTGGCATCGCGTTCGGTCAGCACAGCGACGTGACGTCGGAGGCCGCACGCGTGGTCATCATCGACACGTCGTTGTCGAAGGTCGATGAGCTCCTGCACATCAGCTACCGCTTGCGACGCGTTGCGCTTCAGAGCGCGATCGGCGGCATGCTGCTGAGCGGCGTGGGAATGGCATTCGCGGCAGCCGGCGTCCTGTCGCCAGTCGCCGGGGCAGTGGCCCAGGAGGTCATCGATCTCGTGGCCGTGCTCAATGCCTTGCGCACCGCGCGAACGCCGGCGTCCCTGACGGATTTCGACGCTCGTCCGCGATCGTAGCCGTGCGCGCTATTGCAGGGCCTCGATATCCGCGATCAGCTGATCGATCGCGTGCGGCTGTGTTCCGTCGTAAACCCCACGAAGCCTGCCGTCGGCATCCACCAGCAGCAGTGTTTCGGTGTGCAGGAACGCGCCGGATCCCTCATCCGCGGCGCGCACGCGGTCGTCGTCGGCGAAATAGGACGACCGAGCGAGTTGATAGATCTGCCGCCTGTCGCCAGTGACCAGCCACCAGCGCGACGGATCGATGCCGCGCTCGCGCCCGAACGATGAGAGCCTTGCCGGTGTGTCGGTCTCGGGCGTCACCGTGTACGAAACGATCACCGCTCGCTGTCCATCAATTGCCTGCTGTACGCGGGACAGCTGGCGCACGACAATCGGGCAGACGGCCGCGCACTGGGTGTAGATGAAGCTCGCCACGTAGATTCGGCCGCGGAGGTTGTTGTCCGACACCCGCGCCCCGGTCTGCATCGTCAGCTGGAACGGCGCGACACGGTGTTCGACCGGCGACCAATGCGGCGTGAAGTCCGGGCCATCGTAGTAGGGGAGCTGCGGTCGCTCCGCATCGACATGGACCGGAATGTTGACGCGGGTATTGACGGCGACATTGATGGGGACAGTGACTGAGTCGAAGGTGACCGGCACGCACGGCGTCGCGTTTACCAGACCGTACCGCCGGCCGCCTTTCACCTCGTAGTTGAGGTAAAGCGTGCCGTCCCCTGTCCACGATTGCTGCAGGCCGGCTTCGTGGCCGTTGGTGTAGTGCCGCCGTTCGTACGGCCGGCCACTCTCGTACCACGTCCGGTACTCGCCTTCATACGCCTCGTCTCGGTATGTGACGTCAGACTTCAAGTGACCGTTCGGCCAGAACTGCTGTCGCCGGCCGTCCCTCTTTTCGACCCGCGCCGCTGACGTTTCAGGTTGCGGCCCATGTGAGGCTGACGGCGCCGCCAGCGCGGCGACCGTGATAATCGCCACCGCCCATCGGACGCTCGCTGGGGCCAGGCCGCGACTCACGGCCCCCATCAGCCGGCCACCGTGCCGGGAGCGCCGTGAAAGCATCCCGCGATGTAGGGCGGCGCGGACGTGACGTGGTAGTGATAGATCCCCTGCGGATAGTCTGCGGTCGCTCCCATGTGACCGTTGCAGCTGTCGAGGTCGGCCGGGGTCACGCCGTTC
>JBGOTP010000340.1:0-5485 GCA_041476545.1 Vicinamibacteria bacterium
CAATAGAACCCGCCGCGACTCGCACACGCGGCGTCGTCCGCCGCGGAACCGCGATCGCGGTGTCGACCGGACCCATGTAGGCAAAACCGGGCATGAAACCAAGCATGAACACGCGATAGATCGGCGCCGCATGCCGCTCAACCACCGCGTCCTCGGTTAGGCCAGTCGCGACCGCGACGTCCACCAGATCAGGGCCAAATGATCCGCCGTAGCACACGGGGACGCGGTACAACGCGCCCGCCACCGGCCGGCGTTCCGAAGGCCGAGCGGCTTCCTCTTCGAGGCACATGGAGAGAGCAGCAATATCGGTCTTCAGCGGATCAAAATAGACGGCCACGGTTCGGAACGTCGGGACGATATCCAGCACACCATTCAGTACACCCGCGACGGCCGCGTCCTCCAACGCCGTCGCGAGCGCTACGGCATCGATGTTGTCGTTCACGACGTTCTCACCCGGATCGTCAGGCTCGACAGGCTGGTCGTGCGTGTCCCACTCCACAATGAGCGCCGCGTCTCCTGCGGGCACGACCCGGGCCGCTCTCACGAAAGCGCCTGCAGCAGTTTCTTGTGGATGCCGCCAAATCCGCCGTTCGACATGATCACCACGAGATCACCCGGCTGGTGGTCGCGCACGACCGTCCCAATGATGTCGTCAATCGACTCGGCCTCACGAGCCGACAGGCCCCGCGCGCGCAGATCCCCGATGAGTTGGGGTATGGACAGGCGTTCCGATTCCGGCAGCTTCGACCGGAACACCGGCGCCAGCAGGACTTGGTCCGCGCCGGCAAAGGCGCGCGCAAAATCGTCCTGAAAGACACGCCGGCATGACGATGCCGATCGCGGCTCGAACACCGCCCAGATGCGCGCCGAAGGATTCGACGCGCGCAACCCGGCCAGCGTTTCCGCGACCGCTGTCGGGTGGTGGGCGAAGTCGTCGAAGACCGTCACGCCGGCAGCCGTTCCGACAATTTCGAGTCTCCGCTTGACGCCAGCGAAGAGACGCAGTCCTTCGGCGATCCGCTCCGGCCCGACGCCAACCTCTGTCGCCACTGCGATTGCCGCAAGCGCGTTTCGCACGTTGTGGGCACCAAGAAGCGGCACGTCGAACACACCGAACGGCGCCCCGCCGCGGCGAACACGAAACCGCGTGGAACCGCCAAGCGGTTCGAGATCGTGCGCCTGCCAGTCGGAACCGGGCTCAGTCCCGAACGTGGCCACGGGCGACACGGCCCCCGCTTTGAGCGCCGCCGCCGCCGGGCTGTCGGAACCGAGCAGCAACAATCCATTCCTCGGCACCAGATTCACCAGGCGGCGGAACGCCAGCGTCACTGCACTCATGTCCTCATAGATGTCCGCGTGGTCGAATTCGACGTTGTTGATGACGCAGATGTCGGGCAAGTACTTCAGGAACTTCGCCGTCTTGTCGAAAAAGGCACTGTCGTACTCGTCGCCCTCGATGACGAAGTCGCGACCGGCCCCAATTCGATAACTCGAACCTTGTGAACCAAAGTTTCTTGCAATCCCGCCCACGAACACGCTGGGATCCAGATCGCCATGGGTCAGCACCCACCCGGTGAGCGACGTGGTGGTGGTTTTTCCGTGCGTGCCCGCGATCACGATCGAACGCGCTCCCCAGAGAAAATGCTCGCGAATCGCTTCCGGCAGCGACACGTATCGAATCTTCCGCTCGAGGACCGCTTCGAGTTCGGGGTTCCCTCGGGAAATCGCATTGCCGACGATGACGAAGTCGATGTCGGCGTCGATGTGTTCGGCGCGATAGCCGCTGAGGGCGGGAATGCCTTCGGCCGCCAGAAAATCGCTCATGGGCGGATAGACATCCTGATCGGACCCACGAACGTCGAGCCCTTGCCGCTTCAGCATGGCGGCGAGCGTCGCCATGGCGGTACCGCAGATACCAATCAGGTGCACCCGGCTCATTCGACGGCCGCCTCTTCAATGATCAGGCGGGGGCGCGGTCCGCCGATGACGCGACATTCGACGCCGAAAGGCAGGGTCATCGCCGGCCCTGTCGTGTGCCCGGACGGAAAGCCGAACAGCACAGGTCCGGAGAAATCAGCCAACAGATCGGCCATGACGGCGCGCGCCGTTGGTCCTCCGGATGGCTCGTCACATCCAGGCAGTTCGCCAATGACGACGGCCCCGGCTCTCGCCAGAAGTCCTGTTTGCTCGAGCTGCGTCATCATCCGGTCCAGCCTGTACGGACGCTCGCCCACTTCCTCGAAGAAAAGCACGTAGCCGGGCGGTGGATCGAAAGCGTAGACGGTTTCGAGCGACGCGAGAAGTTGCGTCACTGTTCCACCGAGCAGCACGCCACGCGCTTCGCCCGGACAAAGCGCCTCGAGACCGTCGGGGGCAAGCTCTCCGAGTGGTTCCCGGCGACACAGCGCTCGTTCGAACGAGTCGCGGTCGTACCCGGCCTCGCGACGCCCAAGCCGTCCGGCCAGCATCGGCCCGTGAAAGGCCACCATCTCGGCTGACATGTTCAGGAAGTTCAGGATGGCGGTGAGATCGCTGTACCCGATGAACGGTTTACGCGCCAGTCGCGCGACCTCGACATCGAGCAGCGGCAGAACTTGCGCGCTTCCATACCCTCCTCGCACGCCGATAATTCCAGCAATGGAGGCATCGCGCCACGCATCGTCGATCGCCGCTGCGCGCAGTTGGGGGGGGCCCGCCACGTACCCGTTGGTATGGTGAGCAAAGACCGATTCATCGTACACAGGCACGAATCCCAGCCGTCGAATCTCGTCGACGCCGGCGTCGAATTCCTCGCGTTTGAAGGGACTGGCGGGAGCGACAATGGCGAGCCGGTCGCCGGGCTCGAGCGCACGTGGTTTCAACATCACACGAAGCGTGACAGGCCAATCGGGCGACGAAGTGCGGCCGGTGACATGACGATCAGATTCTACCTATAATTTGCCGCGATTCGCGTCACGGCTCCACGAACCTGTCAGCCAGAATCGCTCAGCTCGCGGTGACCGGCCAGGTCTTCTTTGCTTCGACCACTCCTGCTTTAAGGATCTTCTTGAGCACAGCGAGATCGACGTCGGCGAGTTTGTTGATGTACAGGCATTGCTCGAGCCCGCCTTTGTGCTTGCCTAGCTTCTGCAAGAGCTCCGCCTTGCCCGCGAAGCCGAACACGTAGATGACCAGGTTCGCCTTCCGTGGACTGAAGCCCACCACGCACGCCGCCCCGGAGTGCCCCGAATCGTACCTGTAGTGATACAAGCCGAAGCCGACGATGGTCGGGCCCAACATCTGCGCTTTCCAGCCGGTGGCCTCCGTGAAAATCTTCAGCAGCGTTTTCGCATCCTCCCGGCGAGTGTCGTTCTCGACGGCGGCGATGAACTTCCCGACACTGACCTTCGTCGGCTTGGTTTTGGTTTCGGCCATCTCTTTTCTTCTATCTGGGCACCTGGGCAGTCACAGTCGGCGGCGACTGGCGGGTGACGTTCGGATTCGCCGTGAAGGATGCCGGACGCGTCGACTACGAAGACTATCACTGAGGCCGAATTCAATGCGGGCTGCAAACGCTTGCCAGCCTGCGGCGCAATTGTATGATGATTCGTCACCACCATGCCCAAGACGAAAGTTGTCCTGACACTCGATACGGAACTTCTGGAACGGGTCGACGAACTCGTCGACCGGCGCCGGTTCCGCAACCGCAGTCAGGCTATCGAGGCCGCACTGGCCGACAAACTTGAACGACTGGCCCGCACTCGGCTCGCCCGTGAATCGGCCAAGCTCGATCCCCGCGAGGAGAAGCGGATCGCCGACGAGGGGCTCGCGGAGGAGTTCGCCTCGTGGCCCGAATACTGAGAGGTGACATGCGCTGGGCCGATCTGGATCCGGTGCGCGGGCACAAACAGGCCGGGCGGCGGCCGGTGCTCGTCCTCAGCCACGACGTCTTCAACGATCGCTCCGGGACGGTCATCGCCCTGGCCCTGACCAGCCAAGAGCCCCGCGCGGGGTTTCCCCTGACTCTTGAGAGCAAGGCGGCGGGTTTGGCCAAGCGCTCTTGGATCAAGATTAGCCAGATTCGAACCCTCTCGGTCGATCGTCTCGGTGCGAGAATTGCCCGCGCTTCGGAAGAAGAGCTTGCCCGAGTCCTCGGCGGCCTCACAGAGATTCTTGGATAGCCCCAACGTGAATTCAGACAGACGCGGCAACTGCCGCGGCGTGAATCGATCTCAGACCTGCTCCGGCTTTTCACAGTCGCCCATGGCTGGCGCCAGAACGCCGCGCGGCGCCGGCAGCCTGAGGCGATCGGGGAAAGCCGGCAGCGCTGGCGCGAAGACCACAGGTGCCGCGGGAAGCGCGGCGCGAGTGCGCGGCGGCCGATGCCGGTACCCAAGCCGCCGATCCTCATCCCACGCAGCCAGCGTCAGCACGTCGCCGCGAAACTTGTTCGCGACGATGACGTCGAGCTTCCGCACCGCGGCGGTGCCGGAAGACAACGCCGCCGTGATGCCCGCACGCGCGACAACCTGACCGCTCCCTGCCTCGTTGCAGTCTGCGCTCGTGCGGCCTTGCCGGCACGCTTCGTCGATATCTTCAGCGCAGCGCGTTCGTTCAGCCGCGCCGCCGCCGCTCCGACCGCGGCGAAGGCTTGCGCTCCGAGGCTGGATGCCGGAAACCGATCGCGATGGGCCTCGCCGAAATCTCGAACCCGCAGGAACATGGCGTAACAGCGTGCTTCCCTGCTGGTCATGTCACACCTCCGTCACCCATCGTCACCGAAGAGTGACCGGAAGTCGTGACGCCGCACTGAAGAAACGCTGAAGAAACACTGTGCAGCGCGATTCGGTGCCAAAGCAGCGCGGACACACGCGGCGACAACAGCAACAGGGCGGGGCGCAGCGGTCGTCATTGCGAAACGGCGGTGCAGTCGCGCCGCCAGCGCTGCCACTGCCACGGACAATGGCGTCAATCAGTCGCAACAGCGCCCGGCAACGCGCCGACCGCGGCATGGGGAGCCGTGACCGCGACTACGGAATCCCAGACAGCGCCGCGACCGTTGGTAACAGCGCCCGTCCCGACACGACAGCGCCGAGACAGCGGGTAACAGCGCCGGTCCCAGCGGGACAGCCACCGCGACACTCAGGAACTCCACTTCGCGAAGCCGCTCGGGCGGATGTCAGGTGGACCTCCGCGGCCGCCGCCAGCTATTCCTTACGCTTGGCAGTGAAGGTGCCGGTCGCTCCCCCGGATATGTCGAGCGTCCCGTGCATGGCCGTGTTGCTGTCCAGGGTGCCCCGGTAGATCACGTCTCCTTCGTTGCCGGGTCCCCGGCCCCGTCGCGGTACCGGAACAACTCCCACGAGGCGCGCGGCCCAGAACTTGAAGTCAAACGCCTGCCCCTTGAGGGTGCCCGTCAATTCGATCTCGCCGACGATAGCTGACGAGTAGTGGCCGGTGATTTTCTTGCCATCCACCTTGAAGGTGACGGTTGCCGTCGATGGGC
>JBGOTP010000341.1:0-5481 GCA_041476545.1 Vicinamibacteria bacterium
CGGGGTTCGGAACAAGCAACACCGGTGTAGTTCGAGCAGCGGGGTGACTCTCGACGATCGCCGCGGCCCGCACGCCTCTCGCACGCATTTTACCGGCACCGGATCGCGCGCATTCGACGCGGCGGGGCCCCGAGTCGTCCCGTCCGCCGGCGCGACGCGTCCATCCGGGCCCCTCGGCGCCACCTACCAATGGCGGCGACGACCGGCCACCGGCCCCGACGCGGAGGCGACCGTCGCGGACTTCACAGAGTGGCGCGGATCAAACTGACCCAGTACCGGCGATCCCGCCAGATGTGGCGTCCGACTTGAGTCGGACGGGTTCTTAGCCGAGCGCGACGACGGGCGTGCTCAACGGAGCCGGTTGGTCAGACTGTGTTTGCAGCCAGGCTTGAATCGTCGGCAGCGCAGCCAGCGCGGCCGCCTCGCCGGCTTTCACCAGTTCTGGCCCGGAATCGAATCCATCCCATTCGATGGACCGGAGATCCGGGGTGATCAGCAGATCGCTGTCCTCGCGCCAGCGCTGCTCGTTGCGGCGCTGCATGATCTGGAAGCAGCGGCGCACGACCTGAAAGACGTCCGTCGGAGGCCGCCGGCAGGGCGGCGCGGGCAGATACACGGAGACCACGTGTGTCGCGCCGAGTTCGCGCACGAGCCGGGCAGGAATCTCGACGCTCATCGCGCCGTCCACGAGCAGCTGATCGACCAGACGGACCGGGTGGAAGAGCCCCGGGTAGGAGCAGCTCGCGCGAATCGGCACGAAGACGTCGCCGCTGTCGCGAAACGACACGGGTTCTCCCGTGCAGAGGTCGGTCGCCACGACGCCAAGCGGAATCCGCATCTCTTCGAAGGTGTGCTGTTTGAGCAGCGCGCTCAGGAATCGCTGCATGCGCTCGCTTCCCATGAATCCCATCCGGCCGAGGCTCCAGCGCGCGACGTCGCGGAATCGCATGCAGGCGCCGACGCGCGCGATCTCGTCGGGGTGGGCGCCGCTCGCGTAGGCGGCAGCGACAATCGATCCGGCGCTGACGCCCGCGATGCAGTGAATGGGAATGCCGTGGCGCTCGAACGTCTTCAGAATCCCGGCGTGCGCAATGCCACGCGCGAACCCTCCGCCGAGCGCCAGGCCGATTCGCGGTGGGACCGGCTCCGCCCCCGGCCGTCGCCGCCGGGCTCGATGACGTGGCGCCGCGTGCGAAGCAGGTCCTCTCGCCATAAGGAACTCAGGCCGCGAAAGCCGCTGGTTACAGGGTGCGTTGGCGCCTTTTGGAGCTGCCAGTGCAGCAAACCAGCAATCCCCAGGCCAGAATCGATCGACATCATTTGACCTCTCCGCCCGGCGTAAGACGGCGACACGCATGGGTTTCAAGGCCGATCGGTGCCTCGATTTCCGGTTGATTGGTAGAACTTAGTCGCGCTGGCGGCGGATTTCTCCACGCATCCTTTACGTGAAAACACTTCAATGCATCGTGTAACAGGGCCGCTCGGTCTTGTCTTTCAGCTTCGCGGCTGCCACGGTCTGCCACTGCATGTTCGAAGGCCTATCGGCGCCGCCACAGGTGAGCGGGACGATGTGATCGACGACGTAGCCGGGCCGGCCGTTGGGATACCCGGTTTGTCTGGCAAAGGCGTGCCGGGCCGCTTCACTGCGCGCGATGCGTCCCTTCGCGTCGCGAGGAACTGACGCCTTCGTCGTCGTGGGTTTCGCTGCAGCCTTGGTCTTCCTCGCTGGAGCTTTCCTGGTCGTCCGGACAGTGCTTGTCTGCCCTGCGGCCAGGAGCGGAACCGCTGCGCCAAAGCTCAGCACGAGCGCGAGCAACCGGGCAAGTCGCTTCATGGAGCCCTGCCTTACGGCAGAGGTCGTTCCCACCGCAACCAGGATGGCGCGCCGGGCTACAATCAGCGTCCGCAAATGAAGACAGAGAACCTCCGCCAGATCGAGGCCAACGGCATCCGACTTCGTGCGCTCGTCGAGGGTGTGGGGCCGCTGTGCATCCTCGTCCACGGATGGCCCGAGTCCTGGTATTCCTGGCGACACCAGATCGACCCGCTGGTCGCGGCCGGCTTCCGCGTCTGCGTACCCGACGTCCGCGGCTACGGGGGAAGCGACAAGCCCGAGGCCATCGACGCGTACGACATGATCCACATGACAGACGATGTCGTGGGGCTTATCGATGCGCTCGGCGAGCGCCAGGCGATCCTCATCGGCCACGACTGGGGCGCGCCCATCGTGTGGACCACGGCCATCCGGTACCCGGAACGCGTGCGCGCCGTGGCCGGTCTCAGTGTTCCGCATCTCGGGCGAGGATCCCGCCCGACCATCGATCTGTATCGCGAGATCTACAAGGGGCGGTTCTTTTATCAGATCTACTTCCAGCAGCCCGGCGTCGCCGAGCAGGAGCTCGAGGCGGATCCCGCTGCGACCATCCGCAAGGTGTACTACCTGGCGTCGGGCGACGTGAAAGCGGGAGAGCGGGGCTTTTTCGCGCACAAGTCTCCCGACGCGACGATGCTCGAGGGGCTCGTCGATCCCGATCCGCTGCCCGGGTGGCTGACCACGGAGGATGTGGCCTACTACGCGGCGGAGTTTCGACAGAGCGGCTTTCGCGGTCCGCTCAATCGCTACCGCAATCAGGAGCGCGACTGGACGCTGCTGCCCGAGCTCTCGGAGCGCAAGATCACGCAGCCGGCGCTCTTCATCGTGGGCGACCGCGATCCGGTGATGAGTTTTGTTCCAGGCGTCCGCCTCAGTGATCTGATGGATCGCTGGTATACCGACCTGCGAGACAAAGTGATCATCGAAGGCGCGGGGCACTGGATCCAGCAGGAGCGCCCGGCCGAGGTCAACGCCGCGCTGCTCGCGTTTCTCGGACGCGTCGGTAGTGGGTCAGTGTGAGCTGTGATCAACTCCGCTGTGCCCGCCGAGATCCCTCGCCGCTGCCAACCGGTCGGCAGGCCGGACACCACGTCCTGCGCCTCGTACACTTCCGCGCTCGCGACGGTCAACGGGTTACTCGACGGACAGTCATATTCGCGGGATGGCATTTGGATAGGCCAGGGCGATCATCGCGCGTTCGGCCGTGACCGTCGCGGTGAGAGGCTGCGGCCGCGTTGTCGTGCGATCGCGACGGCCAGCCTCTCACGGTTGGATGCGGCGAAGGATCTCGACGGGCTCGGCGCGTCACGTCAGCCGATCGGAGAACTGACCCACGACCGCTACGTCTGAAGCCGACCACGGAGAGCTGAGAGCCGAGAGCGTCAGCTGACAGGTTCGAGCTGACCATGTAAGCTGTTGACGAGCCCGCCATGCGCCCCCTCATTCTCGTGACCAACGACGACGGTTATCGATCGGAAGGCATTCAGGTGCTGGCGGAGGCGCTCGGGCGCGTCGGCGAGGTGACGATTGTCGCGCCGGCCAACGAGGCCAGCGCCATCGGTCATGCGCTCACGCTTCGGCGTCCGCTGCGTCTGGAGCACATCAGCGAGCGGGTGCTCTGTGTCGACGGCACGCCGACCGATTGCGTGAACGTGGGGATCGCGCAGGTGTTCAAGCGCCTTCCCGATCTCGTGGTGTCGGGCATCAACAAGGGCTGGAACATCGGAGACGACGTGACCTATTCGGGCACGGTATCCGGGGCGTTCGAGGGGGCGCTGCTTGGCGTGCCGAGCATTGCGGTGTCGCTGCGGTCGACGCGCGGCACGTACGACTTCAGCTACTCGGCCGACATCGCGGCGACGCTGGCCGACTCGATGCTGAAGCGTCCGCTTCCGGCGCGCACGTTTCTCAATGTCAACGTGCCGAAGGGGCAGCCGAAGGGATGGCGGGTCACCGTGCAGGCGAAGCGGAATCACGTGACGTCGGTTGGCGAGCGGCACGATCCGCAGGGCCGGCCGTACTACTGGCTCGAGGAGGGGCAGACCCACTGGCATCCGCACGATCGGTCGGACTATCAGGCGGTGCGTGACGGGTACGTGTCCATTACACCGCTGCAGCCGGATCTCACGGCCCACGACGCGATTGCGGCGGTGGAGGAGTTGCTGCCGGCCGCCAAGCCGGCCGAGACGTTGTCGTAGTAGTCGTAGTGCAGGCCTTCCGCCTTCGCGCGAAGCTTCGGCGGACCGCCGTAGCCTTGGCGGAGGCTGTCAGGCCTGCCGTAACTGGCCACGCGGGCGGCCGGGACAACTCGGGGCCGCGATGCGGCGAACGTCGTGCGGAAAAACACGTTCACCGGCCTGGACTGTCGATTCCCGCGTCGATTCAGCGAATTCGATCGCCGGCGTTATGAACATTCACCGCCCCAGGCAAATCGCGGGCATTCGGGAGTCAATCAGGATCGACGCGGTCCGCTTGCCTCTTGAACGCGTTTTACTGACTCACGCCGATCGCACGAGTTCGACGCATCGCGTCCCCGAGCCGTCCCGTCCGCCTGCGGTCGGACGGGTGGTTTGAGGATCACGGCCGGCGCGACTCGGCGGCATTCCAGAGTGCCGTGTAGTAGACTAATCGTTCGTTGACCTCACGGCGGCACGGCCTCCCGGACCGTGCTTGTTCTTGAACGCGAAACGCCTGTCGGGGCGTGGCTCAGCCTGGTAGAGCACTCGGTTCGGGACCGAGGGGTCGGAGGTTCGAATCCTCTCGCCCCGACCAACTTTTCCCGCAAACATTAGGAAAGTCCGTCGGTCATGGTCGGCGATGGTCGGCCATGATCCGTCGTTTTCGGACTCAAACCTGTATGCTGTTTGTATGCTGACGGAAGCACGCTCCAGATAGGGCGGACCTGAAGGCACGTGATGGCCGGGCGGAAACCGGCCATTTGTTTTGTACGGCCATTCTTCAGCAGTACCGCCCCACGGAGCGGCGACGTCGCCAAAACGACCTTCCCCTCAAAGACAATTGGCGGGCATCCGCCGACACCAGAGATGCGCGCGTGCGGCGCCAACAGCGTTGGCCCGAGGACGTCGCCGCGTCAACGCCATCGCGCGCGAATCGATCTCGGTGATCCCATCGCCGTGGCAATTCTTTCACCGTCTGTTCAACGACGAGGATTGAAAGCGACGGAGCGCCGAGGCGCCCCGTCGCCGGACGACGGCCGTCAGGCGGTCGCCCGCTCGGTCGCCTCTTCGTACGCCGCATACGCGTCGAGGATGCATTCGCGTACGGCGTTCTGCGCCGTCGTGTCGACGACCGGCCGCAGGAGCGCGAAGCTCCGGCGCTCGCCGTTGATCGAGTACGACCGCGCCGGGAACGTGATGTTCCGGCCGTTGCCGCCGCGACGCTCCCAGATGCTGAAGCCGATCAGCTTCAGGCCGGCGAGCGGGGATTCGCCGCCGAAATGCAGTTCGGCCTCGGCGAGCTTGCCCGCGGGGTTGCCGCGATCGTTCGGGGTGATCTTGACGGTGATGGTGTCCGAGCTGTGGTTGGTCTGCATCGTTCTTCTCCTTGTTGGGAACCGTGATTGGTTCCTTCATGTCCGTTGAGGGACC
>JBGOTP010000342.1:0-5469 GCA_041476545.1 Vicinamibacteria bacterium
AGGCGGAGCCGCCCGCGCCAATCGGCGCGACGACTTCGTAGGGCCCGAGTTTTGTGCCAGGTTGCAACGACATCAGCCGGCGCGATTATCGCCCATTTGCGCGCCTGGGAACTGTATGACCTCGACGCTAGGGCCGCTTGGACGTGGGCGGACTTGCCGTCACCCCGGCGCGGTCCATCAGCCGGCGAATGACCGCCTCCGTCGGGGGCGAGAAGACGAAGTTCATCCCTCGCTGGATGCCCGCCGCGATGTCGAGCGGCGTGAACCCCGCGTTGTCCTTCTGATTCCAGACCTCGGCCCTGGCGCCCGCGTCGCCAAGGAACTGCGCGACGGCCGGCAGGTGGCCCCAGGCCGCGCCGTGCATGGCGGTATCTCCGTTGGCGTCCACGGCGTTCAGATCGCCGCCGAGCTTCAGTGCCAATTTGACGGCTTCGAGCGATTCAGCCTCGGTTCCGGGCTCTTCCCCGGGCAAAGACGCGCCGACCCCCGCCGCGATCATCAGGGGCGTCGACTGGCTGTCGGTTGTCAGAAGCGGATCGGCCCCGAGCTCGAGCAGCAGACGCATCAAGTCGGTGTCCGCCGTTCGGGCGGCCAGCAGGAAGGGCGTCGCCCCGACAAAGTTCAGCCTCGACGCTCCAACGGGCAGCGTCCTCGTGGTGACCCTGGCATTCACGTTCGCCTTGTGCGCCACGAGCGCCTTCACGAACTCGAGGCTCCCCATCCTGCCAGAACCTTCCGGGGGCGGGTCGTTGCTCCCAGCCTCGCCCATCTTACGTACCCAGGACACCTGATGCAGGGCCGACCACCCTCGGGGGGCGACATTGGGATCGGCGCCCCGGTCGAGGAGGAACGCGGCAAGCTCGTAGTGCGCGTTTCCCGCCGCCAGCAGGAACGCGTTCAGACTGGCGTCGCGCCGTTGTTGTGCCACGCCACCCGCCGACTCGGTGGAACTGACCGCCAGGGACTCATCGAGCGTCGAGCCCGAGTCGAGCAGCGTGCGAACTGCATCGATATGTCCTTCCCGCGCGGCAAACAGCAACGGCGTGAAGCCTTTGCTTGACCTGGCCTTGATATCCGCGCCGGTCGCGACGAGCGCCCGAACGACGCCCGAGTGCCCCTCGGCAGCGGCCCACATCAATGCCGTCTGGCCGCGCCAGCTTTCCCGCGCGTTCACATTCGCGCCGTGAGCCACGAGCGTCTCAACGGCCGCGACGATTCCCGTGCGCGCCGCCGTCATGAGTGGCGTCTCGCCTTCCGCGAGCGCCGTGTTCGGATCGGCCCCGGCCTCCAGCAACATCCGGATGAGGGCCGCGTCCCCGCTGACGCAGGCCAAGGAGAGCGGCCGGACGCCGTAGCGATTCGCGGCGTGCGCGTCGGCGCCGGCGCGAAGCAGCAGACCGGCCATGTCGACAGCGTCCCGGTATGCGGCCCAGTGGAGCGCGGTCGTGCCATCGGCCTCGGTGGCATTCACCGGGGCGCCGGCCGCGAGTTGGGCCCGGACCGCCGACATGTCTCCGCGCCGTGCCGCGTCGACCAGGCTCACGTCGGCGGCCGCGACGAGACCGCCACACAGCAACCATGCGGCGAGCGCGCACCCGACGAGACGGCCCGTGCGTGTCATGATCCTCACACCGAGAGAGGTTCCGCGATCACGCCCGCCCTCCCCGTGCTGTCGACGAAGTCGTCCAGATGAACGCCCATGCTGTCGAGCAGCGTCAGGTGAAGATTGGCGAGCGGCGTTTCGTCCGGATACCTGAGGTGATACCCACCCTTGATTCCGCCGATGCCGCCCCTTGCCACAACGATGGGCAGGTTTCTGTGATCGTGGATGTCCGGGTTCCCCATCCCGCTGCCGAGCACGTAGGTCGAGTGGTCCAGCAGCGTCCCATCGCCGTCGGCCGTCGACTGCAGCTTCTCGAGAAGGTATCCGAAGAGCGACACGTGGTACGCGTTGATCTTGGCCAGCTTCGCGAGCTTCTCGGGATCGTTCGTATGATGCGACACCGGATGATGCGGCTCGGGGACCCCGATCTGCGGGTAGGTTCTCGTGCTCCCTTCGCGGGCCAGCTGGAACGTGACGACCCGCGTCACGTCCGCCTGCAGCGCCAGCACCTGCAAGTCGAACATCAACTTGACATGGTCCTCCCATTCGGCGGGGACGCTGTTCGGACGAGCCAGCGCCGGCATCGGAGACTCCGCCGTGTGCCGCTCAGCCTGCTGGATGCGACGCTCGACCTCGCGGACCGAGTCGAGGTACTCGCCCACCCGCGTGCGGTCGCCCGCGCCGAGTCGGCGCTGAAGGCGCGCCATGTCGTCCAACACGTAGTCGAGAATGCTGGCGTTCCTCCGCATCTCCGCGCGGCGCGCGTCGGGGGCGCCCCCGTCGCCGAACAGCCGTTCGAAGAGCAGGCGCGGGTCGGCTTCCATCGGGAGCGGCGTCGTGGGTGAGGACCACGACAAGTTGTTCTGGTACACGCACGCGAAGCCGTTGTCGCAGTTCCCAACCTGCGCCATCAAGTCCGTGCCGATCTCGAGCGAGGGAATCGGGGTGTCCCGGCCGACCCGCTGCGCCGCGACTTGATCGATCGTGATCCCAAGCTCGTAGTCGCTGCCTTCAGTCCGCTTTGCGCGAGCGCAGCTGAGGAACGCCGATCCGGCCGTCGCATGGTTGCCACCGGCGACCGCCGAGTTTCTCACCTCGAGATTGCTCACGATGCTGAGGTGATCCAGGTAGGGCTCGAGCGAGGCGAGCGACGGCGACAGCTCCGTGATCCTCCCCCTGGCGGCCGGAGTCCACATCGTCGAGTTCATCCCCATGGGAATGTAGACGAAACCCAGGCGCTGCACAGGGTTCGCGGCGGTTTGCGCCATGGCGGACAGCGCCGGCACCATCGCGTCGAGAAGCGGCAGCGACACGGCGGCTCCCATCCCGCGGAGGAAGGTGCGACGAGGCAGCGACATCTTCTTCATGATCATGGCTGTGAGGCCTCCTGCGATCTTCTCATCTGAAACGGCGTGCTCCTGGCAATCGCCACGACGAGCGACGAGAAGCGGTAGTTGTCGCGGGCGGCTTCCCGGCGGATCTGCCGGACCGCCGGCGCGTCCCTGTAATCCGCTCCGCGACCCAGGGCATACGTGAGCAGTTTCTCGGTCAGCGTTCCGACAAACACATCCGGCTTCGCGAGCAGGGCCTGCCGCAAACCGGCCACGCTGTCGAACGTCTCGCCACCAGGAAGACTCCCGGATGCATCGATCGACGTCCCGCCCTCGCCGAGCGATCGCCAGCGACCGACGGCGTCGAAGTGCTCCAGCGCAAGCCCCAGGGGATCGATGTTGCGATGACAGGCGGCGCAGGCCGCGTTCGACCGGTGCCGCGCCATCCGCTCCCGCATCGTCTGCGCCTGGGAGCCCGACCCGTTTTCCACGAGCGGGGGGACGTTCGCCGGCGGCGCGGGCGGGGGCATGCCGAGGATGTTTTCGAGGATCCATTTGCCACGACGCACCGGCGAGGTGCGCGTCGCATGCGACGTCACCGTGAGCATGCTGCCCTGACCGAGCAGCCCCCGGCGTTCGCTCTGCGCCGCCAGGGGGACGCGCCTGAAGCGGTCCCCGTAGACGTTGGGGATCCCGTAGTGCGTCGCGAGGCGCTGGTTGAGGAACGTGTAATCGGCGTCGAGCAGGTTCAGCACGCTGCGGTCTTCCTGCACGATGCTCTGGAAGAACAACTCGGTTTCACGCCGAAACGCCTGCCGGAGGTTGTCGTCGAAATCCGGGTAGATGCGCGTGTTCGGAACCACGGCGGCCAGATTGCGGAGATACAGCCACTGGCCCGCGAAGTTCGTCGTGAGCGCCTCGGACCTGCGATCGGCCAGCATCCGCCGCACCTGCGCGTCGAGCACCGCGGGAGTGTGCAGTTGCTTGCGTTCGGCTGCCTGCAGCAACGCCTCGTCGGGGAGACTGCTCCAGAGGAAGAACGACAGGCGCGAGGCCAGCTCGAGGTCGCTGATGCGATACGGCACGCCGGCCGCGACGGCTTCGGGGTCCTGCTCGATGCGGAACAGGAACTCCGGGCTCGTCAGCAGCGCCCGCAGCGCCATGTCGATGCCCGCCTCGAATCCGCCGTCGGCGCTGGCTGTCCGATACAGCTCGAGCGGCACCGCGATGTCTCGATCCGTCACCGGACGCCGGAACGCCCGGCGGGCGAAGCTCGAAACGATCGTCCTGGCGCACGCCGCTTCTTCGGCGCCTGCGGCCGGGCGGCACACGAAGATGCGGTGCCGGCTTGGCGTGTCGCCCACGGCGCTCGCGTCGAGCGGTCCGGTGATCGCGACCGAATGGACCGCCGGCTGAAGGCGGGGATGCCGATTCATGTTGAAGTGCGCGACGTAGGGCTGACGCTCGGTTTCGATGAGCGCGCCGTCCTTCCTCAAGAACGTCGCGCCGACCACATGCGGACCCGCCGCGACCCGCGTCCGGAAGTGCAGGTGCTTGTCCACGCTTTCGTCCGCGTAGTAGTCGCCCATCCGGTTCCTGTTGGGCGCGACCGTGAAGAGCTGCAGCCGCTCATCGTCCAGCGTGATCTCGATCTCGTGCGGCTCGGTCAGGCCCTCGACGTTCTCGTTGCGGTTTCGCACCAGTCGAACTTCGATTTCGTAGACGCCGTCGCGCGGAAACGTGTGGGGAAGCGCCGTGCCGCCCCGCGTCCCCAAGGGCAGGCCATCGACGTGCTCTTCCTGCGTGAGGTCCGCCGGCAGGACCACGACCCGGCTCCCCGGCGCGGGCAGCGGACTCCCGATCGCCAGGCGGGTGATCTTCTGCGCCGCCGACAGATAGCGCTCCGCCAGCATCGGCGAGAGTCCGACGGCGCTCACATTGTCGAAGCCGTAGCTGGCATCGTCTTTCGGAAGCAGCTCCGTGACATCGATCTCGAGGCCGAGGAGGTCGCGTACGGCGTTCTGGTATTCGGTCCTGGTGAGCCGGCGGAAGGTGTCGGTGCGACCTGGGTCGGGGTTGTTCGCGGCCAGCCGGTCGAGCGCTGTCTCCAGGTACGACACCAGCTGTTCGTACCCGCGTTGGTCCGGTCGCGGCGCGCCGGCCGGCGGCATGGCCCGCGCACGAAGCCGCCGCACGGATCGTTCCCAGACCTCCCTGTTGTCGCTGTTGTCACCAACGGCTGCGAGATCGAGCGTGTCGAGCGCAATGCCGCCGGCTTTCGTGCGGGCGTTGTGGCAGCTCACGCAGTACTGGTCGAGGAGGGCGCGTTCGGATGATGCAGACCTGGCCGCGGCGGACGGCCGTTGCGGCGCGATCGCGTTCACGTGACCAACCGCGAGAAGCAGGGCGACCGCCCCACCCATCCAACAAGCCAGCCAGGGCCTGGTCAATCGGTGCCTCCTGCGGCTAGGGCCGCTACGGCTAACCCTACGGGATGCTGAAAGCCTCTGTCAACAGACCTTGCCTTCGCCGCCG
>JBGOTP010000343.1:0-5468 GCA_041476545.1 Vicinamibacteria bacterium
GACGAAGTATGTGACCTATATGACCCCTACAGCGACACATCCATCCGGGCGCTCGCGCGTGGCGCTGCTCGGATTCGGCACCGTGGGCCAGTCGGTTGCGCGCATTCTCTGCAGTGGTGAGATGCCGCACGTTCAGCTGACGCACATCTTCAACCGGCAGGTCGCGAAAAAACGCGTCGACTGGGTCCCTGCGTCCGTCGTGTGGACGGAGTCGATCGACGAGATTCTCGCCTCCGATACGGATATTGTGATTGAGCTGTTGGGCGGGCTTCGACCGACCCACGACTGGGTGAAGGGCGCCCTGCTCGCGGGGAAGTCGGTCGTTACGGCGAACAAGCAGCTGATGGCGCACTTTGGAACGGAGCTGTTGGACCTCGCGCGGAGCCGCGGTCTCGATGTGCGGTTCGAGGCCTCCGTCGCCGGCGGCATTCCGGTGCTTCGCGCCCTTCAGGAGGGGCTCGCCGGTGATCGGCTCGTCGAGGTGCGCGGCATCCTGAACGGCACCTGCGCGTACATCCTGAGCCGGATGCAATCGGAGACGATTTCCTTTGCCGACGCGCTGGCCGAGGCGCAGAAGGCGGGCTACGCCGAGGCCGATCCCAGTGAGGATCTCGACGGCGCGGATGCCGCAGCGAAGCTGGCCATCGTGGCCGCCGTCGGCTTGCGCCGGCCCATTCGCGTCACCGATATCGCCACCCGGTCGATTCGCCCGATCGAGCCGGTGGATTTCCTGTACGCCCGTGAACTTGGGTGCACGATTCGCCAGATTGCCCGCGCCTCGGTGGAGGACGGCGGCGCCGTGTTCGCCGCCGTGCGTCCCGCGCTCGTCCCGCTCTCCTCGGGTTTCGGGCGCGTCGAAGGCAGTCAGAATCTCGTGACCGTCCGGGGCATCTTCGGCGGAGAAACGTCATTCTTCGGCTCGGGCGCCGGCGGGTCACCGACCGCCGTCGCGGTCGTGTCCGATGTCCTGTCGGTCGCGGCGCGCGGCGAGACCGCACCATCGAACGCCGCACCAACGAAGTTCTATCCGGTGAGTGGCGACTTCGTCGCGCCGCACTACGTGCGCTTCACCGTCAGCGACAAGCCCGGCATTCTTTCTCAAGTCACGACGTCCTACGCGAAATACGGCATCAACATCGAGGGCGTGCTGCAACTGCCGAAATTCCGCAAGGACCGGCTCCCGTTCGTGACCACGCTCGAGGAGTGCCCGGAGTCGGTGCTCGACCGTGCGCTCGCGGAAGTGGCCCAGAGCGATTATCACGTCCAGCCGCCGCTGGCGTTGCCGATCTTCTCCTGACATGACGACCGCCGCCAACGCCACGTACAGCGAGGTCGTCGAGGCTGAAGGCCACCTGATCGACTCGCAGATTCTCAACGCCGTGTTCGACACGGTCGTGAAGGGGAACGCCTCGTTCGACGTCCTGAAGTTCGACATTGGTCGCAGCAATGACGAACCGTCCTTCATCTCGATGCGAATCTCGGCGCCATCCGTGCAGGCGCTGGGCAGCGTCCTCGAGGAGTTGGTGGGACTCGGCTGCCGGCTCGCCGATCAGCACGACGCGCTCCTAAAGCTCGTCGACCGCGACGGCTGTGTGCCGGACGACTTTTACTCGACCACGAACCATCGCACACTGGTCCGGCACTGGGGCCGGTGGATGGAGGTCGACTGTCAGCGGATGGACGCGGTCATCGTCGTGGAACAGGGGCGCGCGGTGTGCCGCAAGCTGCGCGACGTCAGGGCCGGCGACAACATCGTCTGCGGCGTGTCCGGTGTTCGTGTAATGCCCGAATTCCGCGATCGCGATCGGCTCGGCTTCGCGTTCATGTCCAACGAGATCTCGTCCGAGCGGCGTGTCGAGGTCGGTGTGTCCCGCATCGCGGCGATGATGCGCGAGATCAAGGAGAGCGGCGGTCGCATCGCCGTGGTTGCCGGCCCTGTCGTGGTGCACACCGGTGGGTCGCCGTACTTTCAGGAACTGATTCGCTCCGGCTACGTCAACGTACTGCTGGCCGGCAATGCCCTCGCCGTGCACGACGTCGAGCAGGCATTTTACGGCACGTCGCTCGGTGTGGATCTGGACACCGGGAAAGCCATTGAGGGCGGGCACCGGCACCATATGCGCGCCATCAACACCATTTGCAGAACCGGTGGGCTCCGCGAGGCGGTCGACCAGGGAGTCCTGAAGTCTGGCGTGATGTACGAGTGCATTCGGCACAACGTGCCCTACGTCCTGGCGGGAAGCATCCGCGATGACGGCCCGCTGCCCGATACGATCATGGATCTGTGCGCCGCGCAGGATCAGTACGCGGCCGCGCTGCAAGATGTCGGCCTCGTGATCGGGCTCTCGACGATGCTCCACGGCATCGGCGTGGGGAACATGCTGCCGTCGTGGGTGAAGATGGTCTGCGTCGATATCAACCCCGCCGTGGTGACGAAGCTGGCCGATCGCGGATCGTCGCAGACGATCGGCATTGTGACCGACGTCGGGCTCTTCCTGCACCGCCTCGCACAGCGTCTGCGCGGTTGATTTTTCCGCGAGTCCGATTCCGGGCCGTCCGCCGCTGCCGTGCGAATGCGGAATGGCGCTACTTCGGCCCTGCTGGCTGTTTCGCCACGAACTTGATCGAGTTCAGCCGGTCCACGTTCGTGGGCAGGTCGGTCTCTCCGGCCGACGCGCCAGCCTTGTGCAGCATGAACGCCAGGACGTCGGCGTTCTGCTGACGCGTCAGGCTCGCCGGATTGTCGACCGGCATCGTCATGCGCATCCGCTCGGACAGCGCTCCCAACTTGAGGTCGTTCCACTTCGCCCCGAAGCTGTCGCCGATGACGGCAGGAGACTTGTCGTTGCCCTTCAACTCCGCTCCGTGGCAGTTTGCGCAGAACTTCGTGTAGAGCGGCTCGCCACGCCTGGCTTGCTCTTCGGTGAACACGCCGTCCCACTGCGTTCTCAGCTGGGTTTGATCGACGGGCGCTGCGGTGCTGGTTTGCTGAGCCGATACCGCGCTGCGCTCAACGACCGCGCCGACGGCCGCGGTTCCAAGCAGCGTAACAAGAAGAACGTTGACCGTCATGACATCCTCACCGTATGGACAGGTTCCTATTATCTTAGCGGGAAGCCTGAACCCAAAAAAAGAGGGCCCGCGCGTTGCGGGCCCTCTGATGGAATACGGCAGTCGTAATGCAGGCCTTCAGGCCTGCCCGATACAGCAGGGCTGAAGCCCTGCACTACTTGCTACTGCTGCGCGCCTGCGCCGGCCGGACGGATCTCCGACGCGGGCAGAGCATACGTGACGTACGTGCCGGTTAGACTGACGCCACCACCGCCGGATACGGCGATAGTGATGTACTGGCGACCGTCAGATCCCATGTAGGTCATCGGCGAACCGCTGACCTGATTGGGCATCATCACCGCGCCGAGTTCCTTGCCGGTTTTCTTGTCGTAGGCGCGAAGCATTGCACCCGGTGCGCGCCCAGGAGGCGAGGTGCGCTGCAGATCACCACCGACCACCATCGTCTTGGTCACCATCAGCCCGGTGTGGCCACCCTGGCCGGTCTTTTCCGGGTAGCTGATGCCAAGCCGCTCGAGGGTTGCGCGGACGGCGTCCGGCGTGTCGCCGTACGGCACCTTGAACACGATGTCGCCCTTATTCAGGTCGATGGCCGTGAGCACGCCATAGGGCGGCTTCACGATCGAGAGGCCCTGGAGATTGGCCGTCGGACCTCGTCCCCCGCCCCCGCCGCCCGCAAACTGGCCGCCCGGCGCGCCAGCACCGCCAGGTGCCCCTGCGCCACCGCCAGGCGCTCCCGCACCCCGTCCCGCGCCACGACCACCGGCGCCGCCGCGCCCGCCCCCTGCAGGTGCGCCCCCTGCCGGTGGAGCGCCCGCAGCAGCTTGACCCGCGCCAGCGGCGGGAGCAGGTGCAGCACCCGGTCCGCGTCCGCCGCCCGGCGCTGCTGGATCACCACCACGACCACCTCGGCCCGCTGCGCCGGGTCTGCCGGCGCGGCCATACGGCGACTCCCACCACGGGATGCGATTTCCGGGCTTCGACTGATTCTCGACTCCGATGAGATCGATCTCTTCCTTGGAGAATTGAGCGAACGTGACCGCGGAGTTGCCAGCCTGTCCGTAGTAGATCGCCGTTTCGGGATCGAACGACGCGCCCGCCCAGTTGATGCCGCCGCTGGCATTCGCGATGTTGACCGCGCCGACCCACTTGCCGCCCGGGCCCGTGTAGACCGGTGGCACGAACGGGGTCTGCTCCCAGCGATACGGCTTGAGGTTCTCAATCGCCTGCGCACGCAGCGCCGGCGTGAAGTCGATGAGGTCGTCCGTCGACACATACGTCCGCGAGTACGGCGGCGGTTTCGTCACGAACGGCTGCGTCGGCGACGTCTTCTCGCCGGGGACGTCGCTCTGCGGCACGGCGCGCTCGACGATCGGCCAGATGGGCTCGCCGGTGATGCGATCGAACGTGTACAGCCAGCCCTGCTTGGTTGGCTGCGCCACGAGCTTGCGCGCCCGTCCGTCGATCGTCGCGTCGATGAGCAACGGGGCAGCGGAGATGTCGTGGTCCCACAGCGGATGGTGCACGAGCTGGAAGTGCCACTTGCGGACGCCGGTCTTCAGGTCCACCGCGACAAGGCTCTCGGCAAACAGGTTGTTGCCCGGCCGATTGCCGCCGTACTCGTCAATCGTCGGCGTCTCGACCGGCAGATACGCGAGCCCGGCGACCGGGTCGGCCGTGATCGGTGCCCAGACGCCGGTGTTGCCCGTCCATTCCCAGGAGCCATTCTCCCAGCTGTCGTTGCCGAACTGACCGGGCGACGGAATCGTGTTGAACTTCCAGAGTTGCTTGCCGGTCCGCGCATCGAACGCGCGCGCCAGGCCCTTCGCGTTGGTGCTGAAGTTGTAGCCGAGGCCTTCGAACATCGAGGAGCCGACGAGAATCACATCCCCGACCACGGTCGGTGTGGCGTGCTCGCCGATTTCGCCCTTCTCGAGGTCGATCTGCTTGTCCTTGCCGATGACAACGCCCACCTTCAAGTCGACGACGCCGTTCTTGCCGAACGAGGCGATCGGCTGGCCCGTCTTGGCGTTCAACGAAATCATCTGATAGCCGGTCGTCAGATAAATGACGCGATCGTCGCCCTTGCCGTCGGTCCAGTAGGCGACGCCGCGGCCGGAGTACTGGCGCGGCGACCAGCGGCTCGCGCGCTCGCCTTCGTCGTAGCGGTGCACCCAGCGCAACTCGCCGGTGCGCCCGTCGAGGCAGACGACGGCTTTACCGGCCTGGCCGGCCGTGGTGTAGAGGATGCCCTTGACGGCGACGGGCGCGCCCTGCAGTTTGGCCTCCGGCCGCGCGCCGAGATTGTCGGTTTTGAACGTCCACGCGATTTCGAGCTTGCTGAAGTTGGAGGCGTTGATCTGATCCAGGGGCGAGTACTTGCTGCCGCGCGGGTCCGC
>JBGOTP010000344.1:0-5456 GCA_041476545.1 Vicinamibacteria bacterium
CCCACGGCCGGCTCGTGGCTCAAGCGGATGAGGGCGAACCGGCCGTCTCGCTCGAACGCTTCGTAGAGATTGAGGACAAAATCGCCGGGGATGCCGAAGATCTGGCGGACGCCGTGGTGCCAGAGGCGATCGAAGAGGAACTCGTGCAGCAGCATGCGGTGCTGCCGTTATAGACCATTCGCGGTCCGCGAACAAACCTCGACCTGAGACGAGGAGGGTTCGTGCCCGCGCGAGCGCCGTAGGGACTGGGTCATCAGTTTGAGTGGGACCACTTCGCGTTGCCCGCCGGGATCCCGACGGGCGCGCGTCACCCGTCATCAGATCCCGAATTCATGACCCATGACCCGCCTGCGGGGGGGGGCAGCGGGATGATTCGTGGCACAATTGGCGTTCGGCGCTGACCACGCGCCCCGCAGTCGCTGAGCGTTAGACGGAGAGATGTCCGAGTGGTTGAAGGAGCACGCTTGGAAAGCGTGTGTAGGGGAAACCCTACCGAGGGTTCGAATCCCTCTCTCTCCGCCAGTCTTCGCCCCCTTCCGACGGTTTCGGCCACGGGCAAGCCAGTTCTCACCCGCGTTCAGGATCTTCCGCAGATTCCCTAAGGCGATTTTCTGGACGATGTGGTGTCGGATGATGGAACGTCGCGCAGAATCAACGCCTCGGACACGGGTTGCTCGGCGCTGAGCGGTGGGGCGTTGTCAGGAACGCGCCACCCGTGCCTGCAGCGCATCCACCCACTGGACCCATTCAGCCCACGGCCCTCGCCGCTGGGCGTCCATGAGTTCGACACCGACCACTTGACCCTCGGGACCGTAATCAACGATCACACCTGGCTCGATTTCGTCGCTCTCCACGATTCGAGGCGTTTCGTGGAGCCGGATGTAGACCGTATCGTGGTCCTGGTCGTAATCAATCCGCATCATCCACCTGCCAGTACTTACTGACGTTGCTTGCCCGATACGCGGTCACAACTTCGGACGGGTTCCTGTCTTGTTCGACCACCACTTCGAAGCTCACGCAAGGCCTGCAACGGGGCGGATTCACTTGAAAATTGGGGCGGCGAGCGCTCCGCGTCGGTGTCACTGGCCATTGCCAGCTTCACTTCTGCTTCTTCGCCAATGCCCTTCGTGCGGCCCAGTACTCCTTCATGCGTGCCGACACCGCTCGGCGCTTCGCTGGTGTCAGTCGCAGCTTTCTCGCGCTGCGCGTGGGCGCAGGCTTTCTCAGCTTCGCCGGCCCGGTCAACGTCGTCCGCTTGGATGGTTCTTCCGAGTTCACCCCAGTCAACGTCTTCGTCGTGATCCTGCTCGCAGCGGCGCGCGTCGACGGTGTTGTCGGAGCGATCTCGATGTTGAACATCTCTGAGAGATCGTCGCTTTCGAGTACCCTCGCGCCGGCTGGCCCCTTGCGCGTCTTCGAGAGGTCGGACCCAGCCTTCGCAATCAAGTCCTGCTGATCGACCTTGCGGAGCGTGAAGAGCAACTCAGGCTCCTGATCCAGCCGCGCGCCGATGCCGTACAGCACCGCTGCCACGTGCTTGCACATCGACGCCCAGTCCGGACAACTGCACGTGAAGATGATTTCCTTCGGCGACGGGAACAGCCCCGTCTTCTCCTCGCAGAGACGCGTCATGACGCCCTTCGAGAAGCGGCCCTGCAGCAACTCGACCAACGAGTCGATGGCACCCGCGCAGTCTTTGCAGATCGCGCTCCAGCGTCCTCGTGGCACCGGTTCGACCGTTACCTTCACGTCGTACATCGTCGACCCGCTGACGAGCGCGGTGACGCTGCCCGGCGCGACCTGCAGATCGACCACCGATCCATTACGCACGTAGCTTCTGCCGCGTGGCAGCCGATTGGCGAAGTCGCTGTAGCGCTCGAGGTTGTCGCACCACGCTTCGCCCCAGAACGTCTCGGCGATCGTGCGGCCCTCAATCACGACCGGTGCCGTCTGACGACCCTTCTTCTTGAGCTTTGCCAGTTCGCGCGCCGCCCGAGCCCGCTTGGCGCCGACGGAGACGTAGGGTTTGAAGTCATAGTAGTCGTAGTAAGCCATCCTCATTCCCCGGACGCAGTGTTCAGATCGAGCGCGACGAGCTTCAATAGATCATCGTCTTTCATCTCGGTCAACAGCATGTCGGCGCCGCCTTCGAGCAGATCTTCGGAGAGACGGCGCTTGGAGTCAATCAGCTGGTCGATCCGCTCCTCAACCGTCCCGCGACAGACGAACTTGTGCACCAGCACGTTCTTCGTCTGGCCGATGCGAAACGCGCGGTCGGTGGCCTGATTCTCGACGGCCGGATTCCACCAGCGATCGAAGTGCACGACGTGCGAGGCGGCGGTGAGGTTGAGCCCCGCGCCGCCGGCTTTGAGCGAGAGGACGAAGAATGGCACGCGTTCGTCTTCCTGGAACTGCCTCACCAGCGGCTGGCGCTTGCGGACCGCCGTCTCGCCGTGGAGGACAAGGCCCGGGCGGCCGAAGACAGATCCGAGAAAGGCGCCAAGCGGCGTCGTCATCTCGCGGAACTGCGTGAAGACGAGCACTTTCTCCTGCCTGGCCGCCATGACCTCCGCGATCTCGCGCAGCCGGGCGAACTTGCCGCTGTCGGCTTCGCTCCATGATCCATCACCCAGCCATTGCGAGGGGTGATTGCAGATCTGCTTGAGGCGCATCAGCGACGCGAGCACGACGCCACGACGCTTCATCCCGTCGGCTCGCTCGAGCTCGGCCGCCAAATCGGCCACCGACTGTTGATAGAGCGCCGCTTGCTTGCGCGTCAGTTGGCAGTAGGCCCGGACTTCGGTCTTGTCCGGCAGGTCGGCGATGACGGACTTGTCCGTCTTCAGGCGTCGCAGGATGTACGGACGCACCAGCGCGCGAAGGGGTCCGTACGCGTTCCCTGGTTCGGTTGAGAGGCGTTTGGTGAACGTCGAGAACGCCTTCCCGGATCCCAGCAGGCCGGGGTTGATGAAGTCGAAGATCGACCAGAGATCGCCAAGGCGGTTTTCCACAGGTGTTCCGCTGAGCGCGATGCGCGCCTGCGCATCGATCTGCTTGGTGGCCCGCGTCTGCTTGGCGCCAGGTGTCTTGATCGCCTGCGCTTCGTCCAGGATGGCGAGACGCCACGGCATGGCGAGCAATGCGGGCACGCGCAGCAGCGATCCGTAGCTGGTGATGACAAGGTCGACGCCGGCCATCCGGTCGCGATCGAGCGTCTTCAATTCGGCGGCGGTCATCGCTGAGGGATGCGCGACGATGGCGGTGAGGGTCGGCGCGAAGCGCTCGATCTCCGCGGCCCAGTTTGCCAGCAGCGACGCCGGCGCCACCAGGAGGCTCGCGCGCCGCGTCTCATCGTCTTTTCGTCGCGGGGCCCCGCCCCCGCTCCACGCCGCTTCGCCTGCGGGGCCCCCACGCCCCGCGCCTCTCGCGTCGGGAGTCTTTCTCAGGATCAGCAGCAGCGCCAGCACTTGCATCGTCTTGCCCAGGCCCATGTCATCGGCGAGGCATGCCCCCAAGCCGAGCGTGGAGAGCAGATGCAGCCATCGAACACCCGCTTGCTGATAGGGCCGCAGCGTGGTCTTCAGCGCGGGGCCGGGATCCAGCTGCGCCAGTTGGTCCGGATCGCGGAGGCCTGCGAGCGTCTTGGTCAGCCATGGTCCGGCGACGACATGTGACCAATCGCGAGCGCTGTCGGCGACGATGTCGCCTGGCACGTGCGCACCGGCGACGAGGCGCATCGCTTCGCCGAAGGAGAGACCACCATCCGCTGCAGCCTCTTCGACCGATCGGAACTCGTCGAGCATTCGAGCCAGCCTGTTGCGATCGACTTCGACCCAGCGTCCACGCACCAGGTGCAGACCGTTCGACGCGGCGAGCAGGTTCGCAATCTCTGCCTCGGTCAGCGGTTCGCCGTCGAGGCTGACGCCCATCTTGAAGTCGAGCAGCGCGTCCTTGCCGAGGCCAGACGGCGGCTTGCCACCGATGGTGCCGATGACCTGCGGGCGTGGTGGCCGATTCGCCCGCCACGCGGTCGGCACGCGCACGATGACCCCCGCGGCTTCGAGACGGGGGACATCGGTCAGGAGTTGAAACGCCTCGGCGGGCGTCCACCGGAGCGGGTGATAGATCTCGCCCGCGTCGACCATCGTCTTCAGCCACGGACACTCGGCGGCGGCGCGCTGGACCGGCAGGAGCAACGAGAGCAGCCGTGACTTGTTGGCAGCGCCTGCGTATTCGCTCAGCGCGCGGCCGAGCGGCAGGTGCTGCGCCTTGGCTTGCGCCGACAATTGTGTCGTGTAGGTCGCAAGAAACGCGAACGGCGCATCATCGTCTCTGCGGTTCTCGGCGAGGTTGAAGTGGACGCGGCCGACGAGATGCCACGCCGGGTTCTTGCGCTGCAGAAACTCCTGGACGGAGGCCTTCGATTCGGCGAGCTCGGATCGAAGCGCTTCAGCGATTTCGGTCCAGAGCGTTTCGAGGACCGAGGCCGTCAAGTACTCGGCGCCGTCCATCGGCGGCGCGGCCGCCGCGAGTGCCTCGAGCTCGCCGACAGCAGGCGTCGGTATCGGCGCTTGGTGCGTATCGAGATCGGGATGCGTGCAGATGGTCGTGATCAGCCGCGCGGCGAAGTCGCGCCAGTAACTGAAGTCTGCCGGAAGCGCGGTCCCGACTTCGCCGGCGCCGAGCTCGAGCAATCCGTGACCCGATCCACGAGCGAACGCGCGTTCGAGTGTGGGCGCGAGAGGGGCCGGCGGTTGGGGTGCGTCGTCAGCGCCAGTGAACAGCAGGTGGCCGCGCGGGGTCAGCGCGAGCGACGGCATTGAGGATGGATTCTAGCCTGACCCGATTGCATGACATGCACCTCTGCCCACGTCGGCGTCACTGGCTATCGCCGGCTTGCCGACGAGCCCTTGACGTAGACTCCCACCGTTCTCGCGAATGGTTGAAGCTCGTAGGGTCTAGAATGGGTGCTGTGCCGAAGGTTCGTGAGGCCATCAAGCTGATCGAAGCCGACGGCTGGCAGGAAGTGACCACTAAAGGCAGTCACCGCCAGTTCAAGCACGCGACGAAGGCCGGACGTGTCACCATTGCGGGGAAACCGTCCGACGACCTAGCCCCCGGGACTTACAACAGCATCCTGAAGCAGGCGGGTCTCAAAGGATGAATATGCATCGCTTCCTGATCGTCATCGAAAATGCCGGCAACAACTTCTCGGCGTACTCGCCAGACTTGCCCGGTTGCGTTGCAACCGGAGCGACGCGAGAGGAAACCGAACGGCGGATGTACGAAGCGATCCAGTTGCATGTCGAGGGTCTGATTGAAGACAAGCAACCCGTTCCAGTCTCCACCTCGTTTGCTGAATACGTCGTCGTTCCCGCATAGCCTCTCACGAAAGTCGATCTGGTTCACGTCGAGGACGGACGGGAACACCGTCCACAGACAGCGTTGCCCGCATC
>JBGOTP010000345.1:0-5432 GCA_041476545.1 Vicinamibacteria bacterium
ATAGCCGACCAGGCGGCCATCGCGGATGATGTCCCAGGTCTGCGCCGCCACCCCCTCGTCGTCGTAGCCGATCGTGGAAAGCCCCGACTCGACCTGGCGGTCTCCAGTGACGTGCATGACCGGCGACCCGAACTGCAGCGTGTTGAGCTTGTCGAGGGTGGCGAACGACGTGCCGGCGTAGTTCGCCTCGTAGCCGAGCACGCGATCCAGTTCCGTCGAGTGACCGATCGATTCGTGGATCGTGAGCCAGAGGTTGGTCGGCGCAATCACGAGATCGTAGCGGCCCGGCTCGACCGACGGAGACGCCATCTTCTCTTCGAGCAGGACGGGAATTTCGTCGGCGTCCTTCATCAAGTCGCAGCCGCTTGTGAAGTACTCCCAGCCCCGCCCCGCCGGAGGGGTCGCCGATCCCATGGTCTCGAAGCCACCGGTCGTTTTGTCGATACGCACCGCGGTGAGATCGCCCTTGACGCGGATGCGCTGCTGGGTGATGCGCGTCCCCGACAAGGACGCGAAGAATTTCTGCTCGGATACCAGGAACACGTACGACGTGACGCGGTCGATCTTGCCGGATGCGAGCGCGCGTTCGTTCAGCCCGATCAGGAAGTTCGTCTTCTCCTCGTCCGGCACCGAGAACGGGTCGATCTCGCAGTTCGAGACGTATGTGTCGGTATAGGCGGGTTCGTCGGCGAGGACGACCGGCTCGGTATTGAGCCGGGCCAGCGTCTCCGCCACATCGATGGCCCGCGAGGCCACGGCCGCAGCGGCATCGGCGGTGAGGTCGATGCCGGCGGCAAAGCCCCACGCGCCTTTATAGATGAGCCGCACGCTGAAGCCGATGGACTCGCTCGCGATAGACGATTCGAGCTCGCGATCGCGGGCGACGATGGTATGTCCGCGCAGGCGCTCGAAACGGAAGTCGGCGTAGGTGGCGCCGCGCTGCCTGGCGCGCGCTAACGCCGCGTCGGCGAGCCGTTCGAACGGCAGCGCCAGAAATGCGGGATCGACCCCCGCGGGCCGCGCCACGGGCCCGGTCCTAGCCTTTCACGTACTTGTTGAACCAGGCCAGCGTGCGATCCCAGGCGAGCTTGGCCGCCGCTTCGTCGTAGCGCGGCGTGGTGTCGTTGTGGAAGCCGTGATTGGCCTTGGGATAGATGTAGCCCTCGTGCGGAACCTTGTTCTCCGTGAGTGCGGCATCGTAGGCCGGCCATGTCGCGGCCAGCCGCGTGTCCAGCTCGCCGTGATGCGCCAGAATCGCCGCTTTGATCTTGGGAATGTCCGCTGCCGCAGGCACCGCCCCGTAGAACGGCACCGCCGCACGCAGATCCGGAACGCGAACGGCGAGCGTATTGGCAATACCTCCGCCGTAACAGAATCCGACCGCGCCAAGTCGACCCGTGCTGTCGAGACGAGACTTCAGCCAGTTTGCCGCGGCCACGAAGTCTTCGGTCATCTTCGTGCGGTCGACCGTGCCAAACAGCTGTACGCCCTTTTCTTCGTCTCCCGGGTATCCCCCGACGGAGGTCAGCCCGTCTGGTGCAAACGCCATGTAACCCGACGTGCCCAGCCGTCGCGCCACATCTTCGATGTAGGGATTGAGGCCGCGGTTCTCGTGTACGACGAGGATCGAGGGGAACTTGGCGGCCCCGGCCGCCGGGCGCACGAGATAGCCCTTGATGCTGCCATTTCCCTGCGGCGACGGCACCGTCGCGTACTCCGTGCGGATCCGCTTGTCGTCCTTCGGCACCTGCTGCGCCCAGGCGTAGTTGGGCTTGAGCATGTCCAGGATGGCGGCGGCCGTCAGCCCGCCAACCGCGAACTTCCCTGCCCTGTCGAGAAACGTCCGGCGGTTGACATCACCGTGCACGTAGAGATGAAACAGATCCAACAGTTCCTGGGGAAAATCGGAGGCCTTCATTCGTTCCATGGCAGTCACTCCTTACGGGACATTGCAGTATCAGAGCTCAGGGTAAAGGACCGAGGGCGGAAGGATACCACTGCGGGCGGACTTTCGCGGGCGGCTCAGCGTTTCTTCCTGCGCGGGCGACGCGTCAGTTGCGCGCCAAGCGCGGCGAATTGCTGGGTGACCTCCAGGCGAAACGCGGCGAATTGCTTAGTGGCTGCAGCGAATTGCTCGGCGACTGCCGCGAATTGCCCGGTGACCTCCTCGCGGAACGCATCGACCTTCTGGTGCAGGTCTTCGTGGTCTTGGCGCAGGCCTTCGTAGCCTTGGCGCAGGCCTTCGTGGCCTTCCCCCAGAAGCTTGATGCGCACGACCGTCCACACGTTTTTCGAAAAACCGTCACTGCACGGAACGGAGGTGGCGGAGAGAACGGATCAACAACGGAGCAACGAAGCAACGGAGTAGACAGGACGGTTGAACTCCGTTTCTTCGTTGCTCCGCGGTGTACCCGTTTCCTCCGAACTCTCCGTTCCCTCGTGGAATCTCGACCGACGACGATAGCATCGTCCTACGGTTGTGGGACAAGTTTTTTCTGGTTTTCGACGTGTTCCAGAACTGACACGACCGTGTCGCGAATTGTCACGATCGCTGACAACCAGTGTCGCGAACCGCTGTCGCGGCGTGCAGCGTCGAGCAATCGCCGAGCGGCATCTACTTTGTAGTGGTGACGCCGTCTGTCGAGTCACCACGCGAGGAGCCACACGATGCCGAGCGCGAATCTTCAGCTGACCATCACCAGGGACCGTTACAGCATCACGCCGCTGCCTGCGCAGATTGAATCGCGCTGCACGTTCAGCGGGACGTGCAAGAACCGCGCGAGTCATCGTTTGTTGCTATCGGAGGGCTTCGCAGGCGTTGAACTGCTCTGCGATACCCACGCGGCCGCATGGGCGGGCAATCACGGGCTTCACATCACGACGGCGAAGATCGGAGACTAGAACCGGTTCGCGTGTTCCGTCATCGATCCGGCCGCGCGGACGCTCTCCGCGAGACGCCGGATACCATCGTCTATCTCCGCCTCGGAGAGTGCACAGAACGGCAGGCGCAGGAATCGCTCTCCACCGCCATCCGGAAAAAAGCCGACACCATCCGTCAGATTGAGTGCCAGCTTCGCGGCCTGCATGCGGACGTTGGCCGTCAGGACGCCCTCGGGTAGGGTGAGCGAAATGAAGAACCCGCCGTCGGGACGCGTGGTCCGCGCGTCCGGCATGTACTTGTCGAGACCCGCGAGGCAGGCGTCGAGGCGCGGCCCGTACAGCTTCTTCAATCGCTCAATCTGCGGCAACAGAAGTCCGCGACGGCACCATTCCCACGTGATGCCCTGCGCCACGTAGCCGGGGGAAATGTAGGTATCCTCCGCCACCTTCGCGAGTTGGGCGATGGTCGACGGCTCGCCAATCATGAATCCCGTGCGCACCCCTGGAGCAATGAGCTTGGTAAACGAGCTCATGTGCAGCGTGCGCTCGGGCGCGAGCTCATACAGCGTCGGCTCTTCCTTGCCCCGATAACGAAGGAGCCGATAGGGTGCGTCTTCCACGATCAGGACGCCGTACCGATGGGCCAACTCGACGATGCGACGCCGCTTGACGGCCGAACAGGTGGCGCCCGCCGGGTTCTGGAAGTCGGGGATGACGTAGAAGAACTTCGGCACCTGCTGTTTGAGGGCCGCCTCCAACGCGTCGACATTCGGGCCGTCCGTCTCGAGCGGAATACCGACCACCTTCGCGCCGTGGCGCCGAAGCAGTCCAATCGTCCGGTCGTAGGTCGGCGATTCAGTGAAGACGACGTCGCCGGGCTTCAGCATCTGCAGACAGAGAAACTCGATCAACTGGAGCGATCCGTTGCCGGTGAGCACGCGGTCCACGCTCACCTTCTGCCACCCGGCCAGCCACTCGCGGAGCGGCTGGAAGCCAAGCGCGGGACCGTACTGCAGCATCGCGGTCCCTTTGGCCTTGAGAGCCGCAGTCGCGGCGTCGATGACTTCGTCGATCGGAAACGATTCGTTCGCGGGAACCCCGCGGGTGAAGTTGATGGTGTCCATGTTTTTGAAATAATAGTCGATGTCGCCGACGATAGGCTCGACTCCGAGTTTGAAAGCAAAGAACGGAGTGACGGTCCGTTCAAAAGGCGTTAGAGTTTTCGCGCATGGAGGATCTGCCAACGGCCGCACACCTGTTCGCGACAGACACCGACAGATGGTCGGCGGTCGTAATCCGTGACGGCGCCGCCGACAAGACATTCCGCTACTCGGTGCGAACGACAGGCGTGTACTGCAGGCCGTCGTGCGCGGCCCGTCTCCCGAGGCGGGAGAACGTCGCCTTTCACCTCACCTCAGCCGACGCCGAGGCGGCGGGATTCCGCCCTTGCAAACGATGCCGGCCGAATGAAGCGTCAATGACCGAGCGGCGGGCGGCGGCCAGCGTCCGCGCGTGTCGACTGATCGAGCACGCAGACGCTGCGACGGGAATTGGGATGGACGCCGTGGCGGCCGCGGTGGGCATGAGCCGTTTTCATTTTCAGCGCGTGTTCAAGGCCACAACAGGGTTGACGCCGAGAGCGTATGCGGCCGCTCTCCGAGCTGGTCGCGTTCGCGGCGCGCTCACGAGCCGGGCGGACGTGACGGACGCGATCTACGAGGCTGGCTTCAACTCCAGCGCGCGCTTTTACGCCACGTCCTCAAAGATGCTCGGGATGACGCCGACCGAGTTCCGCGCCGGAGGGACCGGGGCAACGATTCGGTTCGCCGCCGGTGAGTGCTCGCTTGGATCGGTCCTCGTCGCCGCGAGCGAGAAAGGCGTGTGCGCCATTCTTCTCGGCGACGATCCGGATGCCCTCGCGCGCGATCTTCAGGACAGCTTTCCGCGGGCGAATCTGGTGGGCGGCGATGCGGGGTTCGAGCAATGGGTGGCGAAGGTCGTCGGCCTTGTCGAAGCGCCGGGTCTGGGGCTCGATCTTCCGCTGGATCTGCGTGGGACCGTCTTCCAGCAGCGAGTCTGGCTGGCGCTGTCCGAGATCCCGGCCGGATCGACAGTGAGCTACGCGCACATCGCGCGCACGATTGGCGCGCCGGCATCCGCGCGCGCGGTGGCACGGGCATGCGCGGCAAATCCGCTGGCCGTGGCGATTCCGTGTCACCGTGTCGTGCGCACGACCGGAGCCATGTCGGGCTATCGATGGGGAGTGGAACGGAAGCGTGCGCTGCTCGAACGCGAGCAGCCGCGTCAGCCTCCGGGATTCCCCGCCACCCCGGTCGAATGAATCGATGGTGCCGACGTGTCGGTATGGTAACGACGCTTGCACTTTTCTTCGCAAACCCGCATGGCACGCGCGGCCGCGATTCCGGCCCGCGACGTGCTGGCCGCGAACGCCTCATCCCCTCGGCAGGTCACCTCGTGTCCCGGCGTGCGCGCTGCTGCACACCCGCAATCGCTAAGCGCTAGACACGCGGCCGCTTACTGAGTTCCGCCGC
>JBGOTP010000346.1:0-5432 GCA_041476545.1 Vicinamibacteria bacterium
TCACCGCGCATCGTTCCAGGACTTCCAGCGTCTCACGGGCGGCTCGGGGCCAGTAATATTTCGCCAGCGCCGCGGCCGCGGCGCCACGCAGGGCGGCACGCCGGTCCTCGTCAAACAGGAGTTCGTTCAGTGCAGCGGTGGCGGCGTTGACATCCCCGGCCCCGACGTAGAGAGCTGCGTCGCCGCAGCTTTCGCGGGCCACGGCGGTGTCGAGGAGGAGGGACGGCACGCCGGCGGCGAGCGCTTCGAGGGGCGTCAATCCCAGGCCTTCATATTCGGAGAGGAACGCGAAGGCCCGGGCCGACACGTACAACTGTTCCAATTCCTCCTCCGATACATACGGCCTCCAGCGCACCTGGCCATCCGACGCCTCGTGCGCGATCGTCCGCGCGAGATCCTGATAGGGGTGCGTCCGGTTGTCGCCCACGATCTCCAGTGTCGCCCCCGGATGGGCGCGGGCGATCGGCGCGAATGCACGAATGAGATCGGGCACGTGTCGCCGATTGAAAATGGACCCCACGTACAACACACGCGGTTCGACGGTTTCGGGCCGGGACGTATGGGAGGCTCCTGTCATCCCCCTGGGCCGCGTCACGCCAGGGGGGATGACATGCACCCGATCCTCCGCCTGGTGCAAGCGTTGGACGATCTCCCGTTTTGAAAACTCCGAGATCGTGATGATCGTGCGCGCGCGCGCAGCCGACTGACGCGCCAGCCACCGGCGTCGTGCGCCCTCGCGCACGGTAAACCATTCCGGATGCGCGACAAACGACAGATCGTGAAGCGCCACCACGGTCGGGATCCTGTGAGCGAGCGCCGTACTGTACGCCGGCGCGAAGAACACATCGAGACTGTCGCGTGCGGCCGCCGCCGGCAAGCGTGTCTGTTCCCACCACGTACCGCCGGACCCGCGAACGATCCGGACGGCAAACCGGTGGGCGTCGAGCGTGACGGCCAACGGCCCCGGTGCGTACAGCACGAATTCGTGCCGCCGCGCGCGCTCGTCGGTCGCCCACGCGATCAACAGGCCGCTCAGATAGCGGCCGACACCGGTCGGACGGCCGCACAGTTCACGCGCGTCTATGCCAATGCGCATAACAAGGGGTCAGACCGGGGTCAGACCCCGGTCTGACCCCTCCTTCTGCCGGGCGACGGCCAGCCGGTAGGCTTCGAGGACCTGGATGGCCGTGGCGGACCACTGATATCGTCGAGATTGAACCACACCCTTTACCGCGCACGATTCGGCAAGGCCGTCCTCGTCGATGATCCGGCCGATGGCCGCGGCCATCCCATCGGCGTCTTCCGGTTCCACGAGCAGGCCGGCGTCGCCCAGCACTTCCGGCAAGGCGCCGCGATTGGCGGCGACAACAGGAACGCCCAGCGTCATCGCTTCCAGCACTGGGATGCCGAACCCTTCTTCGAACGAGGGTTGCACCAGCAACCGCGCACCCTCGTATACCCGCTTGAGATTCGCGGGGTCCACGTAGCCGAGATGACGTGCACGACCCGCCAGCGGCGCACGCGAGAGGCGATCGAGCCAGGGTTGCGACTCCGGTGTGGCCTGTCCCGCCAGCACTAGGTCGGGAATCGTCGCGCATGTTGAGCCCGCTCGTCGTGCGGCGCGGGCCGATCGGTCGCCTCGCCCCTGACCCGCTATCAGTCGTTCGTACGCGTCAAGCAGCGTGCCGAGATTCTTTCGCGGCTCCAGTGTGCCCAGGAAGAGAATGTAGCCGTCCCTCGGCTGTGACGATCGAGGCGTCCAGTCCGGTGCGCCCGGCGAACAGATGGAGATCCGGTCGGATGGAACCTGAAGCCGCCGCTCGACTTCACCCGCGGTGAAGCGCGAGGAGACGACAATGCCGTCGGCCCTGTGTGCATGATCGCCGGCCAGCCGGGGATAATCGCGGCGGACCTCCGCCCGCGTCCGCTCCGGATGCGTCAGAAAGTTCAAGTCGTGAATCGTGACGACTCGAGCGGCCTTGCGCGTGGGCATGAGCAGCGGATGCATGGAATGGGCAATGTCAAAAGAGCCTCGCGCCAGCCACTCAACCGGTGGCCATTCCAGGCGATGCCACGCGAAATTGAGCAACGCCACGGGCACGCGCCGGTCGATCGGCGTCGCGCCGGAGATCTCGGGGGGCAGGTGAAGCCGATCCCTCCACGAGCTGGAAAAGAGGGAGAGGTCGATCGGGCGATTCTCGCCGCGAGCGGGAGACGCGACAAGCAGCGCACGGATGAGTTGATGGGCGTACTCACCGGCGCCACTGCGGCCTCGCAGCGCGGACCGATAGTCGATCAGCACACGCACTTGTTTATGTCTTTCCGAGTCAGTATCTTATTGTGCAATGAAAATCGCCGTCATCGGAACCGGATACGTCGGCCTTGTCGTCGGCGCGTGCCTCGCGGAAAACGGCAACGAGGTCGCCTGCATCGATAAGGACGCGTCGAAGGTGGCCATGCTCAACGGCGGTAAGGTGCCGATCTATGAACCCGGGCTCGAAGAAATGGTCAAGCGGAACCATGCCAATCACCGCTTGATGTTTTCGATGGATCTTTCCGCTGCGGTCGGCGAAGCGGATGTCGTGTTTATCGCCGTTGGCACGCCCCAGGGCGAGGATGGCGCGGCGGACCTGAGCCACGTCCTGACCGTGGCACAGGACGTCGGGCGCGCCCTCACGAAGTACACCGTCATCGTGGACAAGAGCACGGTGCCCGTCGGCACGGCACAAAAGGTCAGTGCCACGATCGCCAAGGAAACCACGCAGCCGTTCAGCGTCGTCAGCAACCCCGAGTTCCTGAAACAGGGCGCCGCGATTGAAGATTTCATGAAACCCGATCGCGTGGTTATCGGCGCAGACGACGAGCGCGCGGCGAATATCATGAAAGAGGTGTACGGACCGTTTACGAGAACGGGGGCGCCGATCATCACGATGGACACGGCGAGCGCAGAGCTGAGCAAGTATGCCGCGAACGCGCTGCTCGCCACGAAGATTTCATTCATGAATGAGATCGCGAACGTCTGCGAACTGGTCGGTGCGAATGTCGATCATGTCAGAAAGGCGGTCGGGTCGGACCGCCGCATCGGCAACTCGTTCCTGTTCCCAGGCATCGGGTATGGAGGCAGTTGCTTCCCGAAGGACGTGAAGGCGCTTGTCAGGTCGTCGGAGGACAAGGGCTACGATTTCAAGATCCTGCGTTCGGTTGAGGCGGTCAATGAGGGCCAGAAGTCGAAGCTCGTGCGCAGAATGGAGGAGCACTTCGGGGGGCTGCGCGGCCGCACGATCGCCGTGTGGGGGCTGGCATTCAAGCCGCGGACCGACGACATGCGCGAGGCGCCGGCCATCGTGGTGATCGAGCGCCTGCTGGCGTCCGGGGTGACCGTGCGGGCCTACGATCCCGAAGCGAGTGCGACGGCCCGCCGGCTGTTCGACGACCGGATTACCATCTGCGACACCAGTTACGAGACGCTCGGCGGTGCCGACGCATTGGCCATCGTCACTGAGTGGAACGAGTTCCGGGAGCCGGACTTCAAGAGGATGCGGCAGCTACTCAAGACGCCCGTCATTTTCGACGGCCGCAATATCTACTCGCCCGAGCACATGCGGACGCTCGGCTTCACGTACTATTCCATTGGGCGCTGAATCGCGCGGCGTACTGGTAACGGGCGGCGCCGGATATATTGGCAGCCATGCCTGCAAGGCCCTGAGCCGAGCGGGCTACCGGGTCGTCGTCTTCGACAGCCTGGTGGCCGGACACCGCGAAGCCGTGCGATACGGCGACCTTGTCGAGGGTGACATCACCGATGTGGCCGCGGTTCGGTCGGCGCTGCGCAAATACGAGTTGTCGGCCGTGATGCATTTCGCTGCGTTTCTGGACGTTGCGGCATCGGTGAGCGATCCAGCCGGGTACTACCGTAACAACGTGGGTGGCGCACTGTCCGTGCTCGAGGCCATGGCGGCGGAATCTGCGAAGCTGTTCGTGTTCTCCTCGACGTGCGCGACCTACGGTGAGCCGCTCGAAGCGCCCATCGTCGAGACCCATCCACAGCGTCCGATTAATTCGTACGGTCAAACGAAGCTCGCGGTGGAGCAGGCCTTGCCGCACTTTGAGCGCGCCTACGGCATCCGGTGGACGGCGCTGCGATACTTCAATGCCGCGGGCGCCGATCCAGATGGCGAGATTGGCGAAGATCATTCGCCGGAGATTCACGTCATTCCGCGCGCGATTGAGTCGGCGGTCACGGGCGCACCGTTTTCGATTTTCGGAGACGACTACCCGACGCCGGATGGCACGTGCCTGCGCGACTACATCCACGTGTCCGATCTGGCCGCCGCCCATCTGAGCGCTCTCGATGCGCTCGCGCGGGGCGCGGCATCTGACGTGTACAACCTCGGTACAGGTCATCCACATTCCGTGAAGGACGTCGTCAGCGCCGTCGAGAAGGTCACGGGCCGGACCGTGCCCTGGCGTCTCGCGCCGCGCCGGGCCGGTGATCCGGCGGTCCTCTACGCCGCGGCCGCGAAGGCGCAGGCGCAGCTCCACTGGACCCCCCAGCTGGCCGATCTGGAGTCGATCGTCCGGACGGCCTGGCAGTGGCATCAGACGCATCCCGCCGGCTATCGGGCCGCGGCGCATTCGTGATTGCCGTCAACCCGCTACGACGTCTTTTCCGCTACGCCAAGCCGTACCGCGTGCGCCTGATCTGGGCGCTGGCGGGGATGCTCGTCTACGCGGCGGGCAACACCGGCCTCGCCGTGCTCGTCGTGCCGATTTTCGACAAGGTGCTGCAATATCAGCAGCGGGTTGCACAGATTGCCTGGGGCATCGTCGGTCTCTACCTGCTCAAGGGGATCGGCTCCTATGTGTCGTCGTACCTGATGGCCGACGTGGGACAACGCGTCGTCATGGACGTGCGGAACACGCTCTACCGGCACATCCTCGGACAGTCCGCTGGATTTTTCGGACAACGGTCGACCGGGCAGCTGATGTCCCGGATTACCAACGACGTCAGTCAGATTCAGCAGGTGGTGTCGGAAACGGTGGGCGACCTCACACGCGAATCCCTCGCGCTCGTGGGCTCTGTCGGGTACCTCCTGTATCTCGACGCGCGGCTCGCCGTGGTCTGCCTGATCGGTGCACCGCTCATCGTGTACCCCCTGATCCTGCTTGGCCAGCGCGTCCGCCGGACGACCCGCCGCAGTCAGGAAGCCCTCGAGCTCATCTCCCATACGGCGACCGAGGCGTTCACGGGCCATCGGATTGTGAAGGCCTTCGCGACCGAAGCGACCGAGGGGGAGAAGTTCAACCGGGTCGCCTACCATCTGTTTCGCACCAACATGAAGGTCACCGCGGCGCTCTCGAGTCTCCCGCCGTTGATGGAGGTCATAGGGGGTGTGGGCATGGCGGCGGCGCTGTGGATCGGCAGCAAGGAA
>JBGOTP010000347.1:0-5410 GCA_041476545.1 Vicinamibacteria bacterium
CAAGGAAGACAAGGACGCCGCCGACGCGACCGAGACCGCAGCCGACGTGAAGAGCGATCAGGACGCGACCGACGACGAGGAATGAAGGCCGCGCAGGCTGAAGCCTGCGCGCTACAGCGCCCGCCGGTACTCGAACCAGTCGACCGCGAAGTTGATGATCAGCTTCCGGAAGAGCAGTGCCCGTCCCTCTCCCGTGAACCGGACTGACGTCGGCAGCCAGATCTCTCGATCGATCGGCTCTCGCTGCACCATGACCGTCGACCCGCTGTTCACCTTCGCGAGCATCCCGTAGCCGAACGAGATGTCGTCCACCGCGGTGGCTTCGACCCTGGCCACCTCCTTCGCATCCTCATCAATCCAGATCAGACCGCTGAACGCCCGCGCAATCCGCCCCTCGCGCGTGCGCGGCCTGACGTTCGGCCTCCCGTGGAAGCTGACGACGATGGCCGGACGGCCGTTCAGCGTGTCGCGGCGATCGATTGCGACGTCCAACACGGACGTGACGTCCTCGAGCATCGGGCGCCCGGTGGGCATGCGGTTCTCGCGTCGAACGACCGGGCTGTTCGCCACCGGCTGACCGTCGCGCTCGAGCAGTCGGCGATTCAGGGCGCCGGCCGGCGCGGGCGTCACTTCGACCACGCGGGTGCCGCCGGTACCGAGGCGGCCGAAGGGATTCAAGTTCAGATCGGTGCGGCGCTCCTTGTACGCGTAGAGCTTCTCCACATCCTGCGCGCGGATGAGATTCTGGCGTACCGCGGCGAAGAAGGGCTGCGGATTGGGAAGAGGTTGCGCGCTCTGTGCTCTTCCAAGCGCCTCGAAGACGAGCGTGGCAACGGCAACCGCCGCTGCCCGCGTCATACCTTGCGCAGGCGATCCGCCGCGCGCTCCAGCGTCTCGTCGCGTTTCGCAAAACAGAATCGGAGGATGGGACCCGCGTCCACGCCATACAGGAATGACGAGGGTGGAATGGACGCGACGCCGTGTTCGATCAGCAGGCGCATCGCGAAGTCGGCATCACGGTCGGAGGTAATCGCCGAGTAGTCCGCCATCTGAAAGAACGTGCCGCGGCAGGGCAACGGCTGGAACCGCGACCCCGTGATGAGCGACAGGAACAGGTCGCGCTTGCGCTGGTAAAAGGCGCCGACGCTGCGGCACTCGGGATCCTTCCTGATGAACTCTGCGTACGCGAGCTGGATGGCGCCGTTGACCGCGAACGTGACCCACTGATGGATGCTCTGGACCTCCGCACTGAGCGCCTTCGGCGCGGCGGCCCATCCGATTTTCCACCCTGTCGTATGAAACGTTTTTGCGAACGAGCCAATGACGACCGCTCGCTCCGCGAGCGCGGGATGACGAGACATGCTCTCGTGCCTGGCGCCGTCGAACACGATGTGCTCGTACGCTTCGTCCGAGACCACCACCGCGTCAGTGTGTTCCAGCACGCGCGCCAGCTCGCGGATATCGTCGGCCCCGAGAATCATGCCCGTCGGGTTGTGCGGCGAGTTCACGACGATGGCCCGGGTTCGCGGCGTGATAGCGCGGCGCACCTCGTCCCAGTCGATGCCGTAGTTCGGAGGCCGCAGCGTGACGAATGTCGGCGTGCCTCCGCTCAGTTGAATGACAGGCACGTACGAATCGTACGCGGGCTGGAACAGCAGAACTTCATCGCCCGGATGCACCAGCGCGGTGAGCGTGGCAAAGAGCGCCTCGGTCGCGCCCGATGTCACTGTGATTTCGGTGCCCGGGTCGTACCGCCGTCCATACAGCCGCTCGATCTTGAAGGCAAGCGCCTCGCGCAGCGCGGGAACGCCGGGCATCGGCGCGTACTGGTTGTGCCCCTCGCGCATGTAGCGCGCGACGGCGTCGACCAGCTCCGGTGCGCAATCGAAGTCGGGAAATCCCTGCGAGAGGTTGATCGCGTCGTGCTCGAGCGCGAGCCGCGACATCGTGGCGAAGATGCTGACGCCGGTGGTGGGCAGCTTCGACCGGAGAGGGGTGCGGGAATTCAGCACGCGGGTCTACTCTACCAATTGATGCGGCTTGAGCGAGACCAGCGGATACTTCAGGCGCAGTTCGACGACGCGATCGAGGTAGCCCTCTTTCGGGATGTCGCCCCGGCGCAGCCGATCGCGCAGTCGGCGCAGCTCGTACCGGTACAAGTCACTCAGAAACTCGTGCACGAGCTCCGGCCGCGTCGTCTCGCGCGGCCGGATGCCGTGCTTCTCGAGCTCCTCGAGAACCTTCCCCCAGTAGCGGTATTCCATTCAATGTCGGATTCCTTCCGCCCAGTTCAACACAACCGCGATCGGAGGGGACGCCTCCTGCGTGACGCTCGCGACGGGGCGTGGGATCAGAAAGCGCTGGCCGTCGGCCGACACGGCATACGCGTGGTAGAAACTCGGGTGAGCGGAATTAACGTAGCCGGAATCGAACAGGGCCCGTGGCGTACTAGCCTCGAACGCGGACCCGCTGGACCTGACATCCACGGCCATCACCTTCCCGCCGCCTAGACTGTCCATGTAGAACAGCTCTCGCCCGTCGCCGCGCCATCTCGGAAGGAAGCCTGCGAGACCTCCGCCGGTCGAGATTTGCCACTTGCCATTGCCCGTCGGGAAAGGCCGCACGTATATCTCCGTCTGACCAGTTTCGTCCGACGCGTAGGCAAGCCATTTCCCATCGGGCGAGATCTGAGCCTGCGACTCATTGAACGACGTCATCACCAAGGGAACTGGTTTGCGGTCTCCGGACAACGGAAGCATCCACAGGTCTCTTCGTGTTTTCGGATCAACCTGAACGTAAACGATCGAGCGTCCATCAGGAGCCCAACTTACGGGCATTACACTGGCCTGCGATTCGAGCAGGCGCCCCTCGCTGCCGGCACCGTTCGAAGGCTTTGCGAAGAGGCCCCACCTCCCACTTCGAAGCGAACCGAAGGCGATGCGACTTCCGTCCGGCGACCAGACGGGCGAGGAGTTCTCCTGCGACGCGTCGAATGTGAATCGCGAGGTGGTCCCGCGCGACATCTCGGTTGCCCAGATGTCGCCGCCCTGGCCGTCGTGGCGGTGCGCCGCCACCTGCTTGCCGTCGGGCGCGAGGTCGAGTCCCCTGTAATTCCCCGACGGTCCAACGGTCCCGAGCGCCTTTCCGTGCCGGTCGATCCAGACCATTCGCAGACCGGCGTTGCCGGAGCCGGAGCCGACCCCATACGCCAGCACGCCGTTGTCGGAGACTGAGAATGCGACGAGACCAGTGAACACGCCAGATTCGAGGCGTTCAGCGATTGGAAAAGGCTCGTCCGCGAAGGCCAGCGTCTTTGGGTCGAACGACTGGGCCAGCAGCGTGCCTTGACGCCCGAATAGCAGATATCCGTTCCGCGAATCGTAGACACCGCCGGAGTCCGCTTCGACGACTCGCCGTGTTTCGCTTGTGTCGAGCGAGGCCACATACACACCGGCGATGCCATCAGACCCCTGGACGTAGAACAGCACGTGGCGTGCGTCGGGCAGAAACGAGGGAAACTTGTGAGCTGTGTGCCCGCTCGCCAACCGCGTGACCGCGGACGGCTGACCGCCGGCTGATGAGACACGAAAGAGCGAACCGGCGTTCACGCCGTAGACGATCTGGCCCTCTCGACTCCAGGTCCCGCCGCGACCTAGATTGACGGCACACAACGTTTGCGGCGGCCCACCGCTGGCCGCGATCTTCAGTAACTTGTCCTGCGTGAAATACCCGATGAACCGGCTATCCGGCGACCAGAAGGGAGACTGCGCATCGTCGGTCCCCGCCAGAGGCTGCGCCGTCAGAGCATCGATCGGACGCACCCACAACATCGCTTTGCCGGCGGCATCCTTGGCTGTGAACGCAAGCGTCCCGCCGTCCGGCGAAATGACGGCGCTGGTGCCTGGACGTCCGCCCGTCAGGAATGTCGCGTTCTCGGGCGGCGACACAAAGAAGCGCGCCACCGACGGTGCATCTGGTCTCGTGGCAAACCACACACCGGTTGCCGCGAGCGCCGCGGCTGTTAACGCGAGGCCGGCAACCGCCGCGATGCGACGCCAGGCCGGTGCGCGGGGAGGGGGTATCGACAGCGGAGCCGGTGCGACGACGGGCGGCACCAGATCGGCCTGGTGCCCGAGCACGAACAGTGCGCTGGAGATATCCGCGACGCGCTGGCGTCGATCCTTCTCGAGACACGCGCGGATGAGTGTGCGGATCGATGTGGGCAGGTCTTCAGGCAGCGCGCTCCAGTCCGGCTCACCCTTCAGCACCAGCGCGAGCGTGTCGCTGATATCGTCAGCCTCGAACGCGCGCTTCCCGGTCAGCATCTCGTGGAGCACGCAGCCAAACGCCCATACATCGCTGCGTTTGTCGGCGGGCCGCCCCTTCGCCTGCTCCGGCGCCATGTACGCCGCCGTGCCGAGAATGACCCCAAGCGCCGTCGCTGCGGGCGACGTGATCGTCGGCGACATCGACAGCGGCACACTGCCCGCTGCCGGCTGTCCGCCGCCGGCTGAGTCCGCGAGCTTGGCGAGCCCGAAGTCGAGCACTTTGACGAGGCCGTCGGGCGTGATCTTGATGTTCGATGGCTTCAGGTCACGATGCGTGACGCCCTGCTCGTGCGCCGCCTCGAGGGCTTCCGCGATCTGTTTTGCGATGGGCAGTGCCTCGTCTACCGGAAGCGGGCCTCGCGCGATGCGGTCGGCGAGCGTGTCGCCGTCGATGAGCTCCAGGACGAGCGCACGCAGGTGAACCCCGCCTTGACCTGCGCCCTCCTCGAGGCCATAGATAGCGCCGATGTTGGGATGCTTGAGTGCGGCCAGGACCTGCGCTTCGCGCTGGAATCGCGCGAGCCGTTCTGCGTCGGCCGCGAAGAGCTCGGGCAGGACTTTCAGCGCGACATCGCGGCCGAGACGCGGATCGTGCGCCCGGTACACCTCGCCCATGCCGCCGGCGCCGAGTGTGCCGGTGATCTCATACGGGCCGACGCGCGTGCCGGAAGCTAGCGTCATTGATGAGTCGCGGAAGCGGCCGCGCGCCGATTCTACAGCCTGATCCCTGATCCCGAATCCCGAATCCAGAATCCCGATCAGTAGCGATAGTGATCCGGTTTGTAAGGTCCGTTCTGGGGGACTCCAATGTACTCGGCCTGCTCCGGCGTGAGCGTCGTGAGCTTCACGCCCAGATGATCCAGGTGCAGCCGCGCGACTTCCTCGTCCAGCGTCTTCGGGAGCATCGTCACCGTCTTGCCGTACTTCTCGGCGTTCGCGTGCAGCTCGAGCTGCGCGAGCACCTGGTTGGTGAACGAGGCTGACATCACGAAGCTGGGATGACCGGTCGCGCACCCGAGGTTGAGGAGCCGTCCCTCGGCCAGCACCAGCACGCTGTGGCCGTCGGCGAAGCGCCACTCGTC
>JBGOTP010000348.1:0-5385 GCA_041476545.1 Vicinamibacteria bacterium
ACAGCAACTGGAGCCGACGGTGCATGGCGTTGGAGCGCCGCGGCTCAGTTGCAGGCGTTGATATGGGTGTCACTTGTCAAGGAAGCACTACCTTCCCGTCCTCAGCATCGTGAGTGGTGGTTCTGCCGTGTCTCAGTCTTCGGTCATCGATCGTTCCGGCGGCACGATGTTCTAGCGACGGTTGACGCTGCTGATATTCGCGGATTGGGTACCGCCAGACTTCTGTGCGTCGCGGAGCTGCCTCACTCTAGCCACGGACATCTCAGCCGAAGCTGACGCCCTTAACGCCATCGAGGATTCTCCACCTGGTCACCGTGCCGCCGAAACGATCGATGAACGAACACGTCATGCCCTCGCGCCGACTCTCAGCGCGGCGCGGGCGACACCTCCCGCGCAATCGCCCAGATGAACCCCGTGAGCTCGCGCGCGATCGCGGTCGCGACTTTCGGTTTCGCCTTCCCTCGAGCGACCAGGCGCCGGAAGCGCCCGGTCAACCGGAGTTGGGCCTTCCAGGCGATGTCACACACGACCTTTGAGAGCGCTTCCTGCCGGTACGCGTGCTGACGCCCAATGCGCGGGATCCCTTGATACGCCCACGCGGCTTCGGCGAGCAGGCGTCGCACATGCGGATTGCCCGCCTTCGTGATGCCGCCGCGTCGGACACTCGGCCCACTGGAGTGTTCCGACGGCACGAGTCCAAGATAGGCCATGAGTTCGCGCGGGTGGCCGAACCGCGTCAGGTCACCGAGCTCGGCCACCAACGCCACCGCGGTGATGAACGAGACGCCGCGCAACGCTTGGAGCGGGGCGACGACCGGCGCCCACCGCCACGTCGGCGCGAGCTGACGGAGTTGCTCCGTGAGCCGGTCGATCCGCTGTTCGGTTTCGGCGATCGCGTCGCGATATTCCTGGAGCGTGATGTGCTGCGCGGCACTCGGGAAACTGAGATCGGTGAGCCACCGGCGGTACGGGAGCGTCCATCCCTCGCGCCCCGGATAGCGACGACCCTGTCGCAGCAGGAACGCCTTCAACCGGTACTTCGCCTGCGTGCCGACGACGACGGCATCTTCTCGCGCGCGCACGAGATCGCGCATCGCTTCATCAGCGTCCTCTGGCACGTAGATCGCGCGCAGTTCGCCGGCCCGATGCAACCGGGCGAGCATCTGGCTATCCCGCCGGTCGGTCTTGATCCGATCCCCGCTCCGCTTGGGGATCATCGACGGACTCACCACGACGCAGTCCTCGCCGTGCTTGGTCAGATGCCGATAGATCCCGAAGCCGCAGGGACCGGCCTCGTAGACGAAGTGGAGCTGCCGGTCCGGGGCGCGCAGCGCCCGCACGATTTTGTCGAGCGGCTCGCGATCACTCGCGATCACCCCATAGTGACGAACCTCCCCGTCGCGATGGCCCTCGGCGATCGACACGTCGATCGTTTCTTTGTGGACATCCAGCCCTACGAACATGCTACGGTTCCCCATACCTACCTCCTTGTGTGTGGCCCTGTGTGAAGCGTCAGACACTCCACATAATCCACGATGTGACAAGGAGGTAGGTTTAAGCTTTCCTGGCGCGATCTCAGTGCGGTTCCTCGAATCGCCCGCCGCCCGGAGCAGGCCCCCCCAAGAGCGGGGTCTGCGGAGGGCGGCCGTCGTATGAGAGCGCCGCTATCGAGCCGTGACAGCCATATTGTCTAGGCGTATCGTGACGATGAAAATCATGAACGACAACGAACCGATCAAGGACGTCGCGTTTTACTATCCCGGCCACCTGTGGCACCACACGGACTGGATAAAGACGCTGCTTCTGTTCTTTGACGGAATCGGACTCCTCGTCCCGGAGTACAAGCAGGGAGAGCCAGAGAGTCGCGATCCGATTCTCGCGGGTTCTCTTCGCGACCGCGGCTTGCTCCATTACCTCGTGGCGGATCAGGTCGTCGATAAACAAGCGACCGAGCAACTGGCAACCGCTCTCACGGACGTCATTGTCTCCGGAGCATTTGATTCGCTGGCCAGGGATGGCACTGCGTTTCACGAGATCTCGATGTCACGCATGGGGTACTACGGAGACCGAGGCTTGGCAGATATGCTGTTTGAAGAACTTGAGTCTCGCGGTCTGGCTCGGAAGTCCAACGACGGGGTATCCATCCCCCTCCATCCCACGGTCCGGTATCTGATTCTCGTGCTCCTTGCTCAGATTCTTCGCCCCAAGGGCCCCTCGATGGGCCTCGATCTATCGCCGGCCACCGATCAGTTCAGAATCGTCCGCGCCCTGACGGAGTTCCTCGACCTGCCGGAGGCTCCTTCTGCGGGCCGGGTGGTTGCGTTTGATCTGCAGGCTGTTTCCGTGAATCTGAGCGCGGTTCCGCTCGACGAGGTCCTGGGATTTAGGTCCGAGCATCGGATCGCTCACCAACGGTACGCGCGATCTGTCCGTGAATTTGCGCGGCAACTGAGCGTAATGCCAGAGGCTGAGAGGCAGGCTGCCTTCAGAGACCGTCAGGCCGAGATTGAAGAGTTGGCCAGTGACCTACGCAGGAAGTCTCGGAAGGCATGGCGGCAGCCGGCGTCATTCGCACTCGGTCTCGCAGGCGCCGCGTGGACATTTTCAACGGGAAACCCGATCGGAGCATTGCTTGCCGCGGGGGCACTGGCTGCCAGAGGGCTCAGCGGAACGACCAAAGAGACTGGAGCCTTCAGCTATGTTTTCGCTGCTCACGATCAATACGCCTAACATCAACTGGAGCCGACGGCGCATGATCAGTGTGCGCCGCGGCTCAGTTGTGACGTTAGCCAGACAGAAGCCTTTCCCATGGGACGCACCAGCAAAATGAGCTTCGCGATTCGCATGACGGACGGGCCGGACGAGGCAATCCGCAATGCAGTGCTCGGTCCCCTCGTCGCCTACAACCACGCCAGGACTGGCAGAAATGATCATCGGCCCCTTGTCCTTGCCATCGAAGACGCTGACAAACACGTGGTGGGCGGGTTGTGGGGACGCACGGGTTACGATTGGCTGTTCGTTGAGCTATTGTTCGTGCCTGAATCGTTCCGTGCCCGCGGCATCGGTGCAGACCTCATGTCACGAGCGGAGAGTGAGGCAATTGCCCGTGGGTGTCACAGCGCATGGCTTGATACCTTCGAGTTTCAGGCTCGAGAGTTCTATGAGCGTCTCGGGTACACGTGCTTTGGCGAACTCAAAGACAACCCAGTCGGGTCGGCGCGGTATTTTATGAAGAAGGCTTTGACGCCATCGTGATCATCGGATAGCAGGCACCGCTCATGGTCATACTTCGGCCAACACGGAAGCTAAAGTCGTCGCTGCACGGAGGCCACGTCTCTCGCCCGCTTTCTGACACCGCCCTTGGTGACTGGTACGTCAATCGAATTGTCGTGGATCGGCAGCCGCTTCTCCTGTTGGTGAGTTCTGCTTCGCTCCTTCCCATGTTGTTGCCGGCACGGGAGGTCCGAGGCCTACCGGATCGACTTGCGGCCCTCGTCGGGGCCCGACTGAAACGTTGCGGTATCGACGCTCTCGCAATTGACGCCGAGCGACGGGCCATGACGCCGGTCATAGTCGGTCCCACAGTCGATCGGTCCGTACTGGGCATCATGGTCGATTTCGCGAAATCGGTGCCGTATCATCTCGAACCTGGGCAGTGGGATGAAACCACACTGCGGTTTGTTGAGGACCGCTTGGCTGAGACACCATGCCATGCCGGGCGCTCATCCGATCAAGTGGTATTCCCGGAAAAGAAGGCGCCGGAGCTGTTGCATTCGAAGTGGCTGGCTAACACGCCGCTGCAGCCGACGAACGGCAAGAAGACCCGGGTCATGTGAGAATCGAGCTCGCCGTTCGCGGCTGATCGGCAGGTCGTTAGGCACCAATGAACGCGACCGTTTAGAGGAAGTCGGCTTGTAAAAGTGCCCAGCGTGAGACCGGATCGCCGATGGCGTCTGTCTCTTGAAGATCGTTCGAACCGTTGACGCATGGTAGTAGACTACGAGTCAGGGGAACTCGATATGCATTTCAACCCAAAGGCCCTGCTCGGCGAGGCGGTCTCGACGGTCGTTATTTTGGCAGGCGTGGCCGGTTTTCTGCGAGGAAACCGATTGCGAGTACGCTGACTGTCGAGGAGAACCAACGGCTCAGGAAACATGGGGCGGGATCTCATCATGGCTGCCAAATCCGTCGTCGTTCACAGCGACCCAGACATTCTTGGGGGCACGCCAGTCTTTGTTGGCACGCGGGTTCCCGTTCAATCTCTTTTTGACTATATCGAGGGCGGTGACACTCTCGACGAATTCCTGCTTCAATTCCCTTCGGTCAAGCGTGAACAGGCGGTCGCGGCGCTCGAGTTCGCTCGCGATACGTTGCTGACCAGTGCGCGTTCTGCTTGACGAGAATCTTCCTCACGACCTCGCATTCCTGTTGGCCGGTCACGATGTTTCGACGGTTCAGGGTGTGGGTTGGGCTGGTGTGAAGAACGGCGAACTCCTTCGACGAGCCTCGGGACAAATCGATGCGTTTCTCACGATGGATCGCAAGCTTGAGCGTCAACAGAAGTTGACCGATCTTCCATTCGGCATCGTGGTGATTGCGGCCAAGTGAATCGCATCCAGGATCTTCAGCCGCTCGTCAACGACATCTTGGCAGCGCTCGGAATGGTTCAAGCCGGTACCACCCGGCAATGTGCCTAACAGCAACTGGAGCCGACGGCGCGACTGAGAAAAAGCACGGACGCGCCGCGGCTCAGTTGCAGTCGTTAGACGCTTGGACCGCCAGATCGCAACGAGAGAGAAAGACTCAGGAGTCGGTCGACCGGCGCGTATGCTGTCAAGATTCACGGAGGAGCGGGGTATGAGGGCTATTCTCAGATGGTCGTGCCTCGCCATCGCAGTCTTCCTCTCGTCCCCGATTGCTGCCCATCACAGCGCCGCCTCGTTCGATCAGCAGCGTGAAGTCAGATTAGAAGGAGTCGTTACAAAATTTGAATGGAGGAACCCACACGTGTACCTCCATCTCCAGACGCAAAGCGATGCTGGCGACAGGGTGGAGTGGGTCGTTGAGGCAGGAGCGCCCGGATTCATGACCAGGCTGGGCTGGTCTGCGCGCTCCTTGAAACCGAAAGACCGCGTGCTCGTTGTCGCAAACCCGTCCAGGGACCCCGATAAGAAGATGGTGCTGGGCAGCTTTGTGTTGAAGAGGGATGGTTCTTTGCTGAGCATCCGCGGGAGCAGTATTCCGCCAGCACTTGCTGCAGAAGAGCCTCCGAGGCCTCTCGTCGCCCAGAACTGCGCGCTGCCCACGCGCTTGAAGATCTCCCGCTTGATCGTTGTCGGCGTGGCATCCGACATCGAAGTATTCATGTCGCCCCCGACGATGACG
>JBGOTP010000349.1:0-5381 GCA_041476545.1 Vicinamibacteria bacterium
CGAAAGCGAAAGGCCGCCGCAATGCCTCGTAGGTACTTTCTCGAGACATTCGGCTGCCAGATGAACTTCCACGATTCCGAGCGAATCGCGGGCCTCCTCGAACGCGACGGGCTCGAGCGCACCGACGACGAAGGGAACGCCGACGTCGTCGTGCTGAACACCTGCAGCGTGCGTGAGCGTGCCGAGGACAAGCTCTACACGAGGCTCGGCGAAATCCGCGATGCGTCCGCCGGCCGGAGCGAAGCGCCCATCGTCGCGGTCACCGGCTGCGTCGCGCAGCAGGAGGGCGCGGCACTGCTCAAGCGTCGACTCCCAATCGACGTCATCGTCGGCACACACCGGCTGCAGCAACTGCCGGCGCTGGTGGAGGAGGCGCGCGCGGCACTGCCTGCGGACATCTGGGGTGTGCGGCGCCCGCGCATTGACGTCAGTCCACAGGACGACGTCTCGTTCCCGCTCGGCGTTGCGAAAGCGTCGGACCCGGTGCGCGCGTGGGTGACGATCATCGAGGGCTGTAACGAGTTTTGCTCGTTCTGCGTCGTGCCGTACACGCGGGGCCATGAACGCATGCGGCCGGTATCAGACATTCTGGCGGAAGTCGGTGAGGCCGCGCGGACCGGGCGCCGGGAAATCCAGTTACTGGGGCAGATCGTCAACCACTACCAGGCGCCGGACGACCCCTCGTGTGACTTCGCGGCGCTGCTCGAGCGGGTGAGTGCAGTGCCGGGGGTGGCGCGAGTGCGGTTCTCGAGCCCGCATCCGCGCCACGTCACGCCGCGCCTCATCGAGGCGATCCGCGACATCCCGGCGGTATGCAAGCACCTTCACCTGCCGGCGCAGTCGGGATCGAATCGCATGCTCTCCGCCATGCGGCGTCGGTACACGCGGGAGAGCTACCTTGCGCTTGTTGAACGGTTGCGGTCGGACGTGCCGGAGATCGCGCTTTCGACCGATATGATCGTTGGCTTCCCCGGCGAGACGGACGAGGACTTCGAGCAGACGATGGCCCTGGTCCGGGAAGCGAAGTACCACGCGATGTACTCGTTCAAGTACTCGCCGCGGCCGAACACGCTGGCCTCGAAGCGATTGCCCGACGATGTTCCGGACGCGGAGAAGACGCGGCGCATCATGGCGCTGCAGGCCCTGCAGGCGGACATTCAGGGGATCTGGTACCGCGGGTCTGTCGGCTCGATCGTCGACGTGCTGGTGGATTCGATCTCGAGGCGCCGGGACTGGGAACTGGCAGGCCGCACGCAGGGGAACATCGTCGTCAACTTCCCCGGTCCCCCGGTTTTGCTGGGCCAGGTCGTGCAGGTGCGGATTACCGGCGCCGCGCCGAATAGCCTGAGGGGGGAGCCCGCGGCGGTGTCCGCGCCCGGGGAGTCTGGCCATGCTGATTGAAATGTCCATCAAGGGGCTGATGCTCGATCCGATCACCAGCATGCCCATTGTGCTGTTGCGTGATGCGGAGAGCCAGCGGGTGCTGCCGATCTGGGTCGGCCCTGTAGAGGCCAGCGCGATCGCCCTCCAGGTCGAGAACGTCGCCCCGCCGCGGCCGATGACGCACGACCTGATGCGCAACCTGCTGACGGACCTGGGGGTGACGCTCGAGCGGGTCATCATCTCCGACCTCCGGGACAACACGTTCTACGCCTTTCTCGAGCTGCGGCGAGGGACGGAAATGGTTCTGGTGGACGCCCGACCCAGCGATGCACTGGCACTTTCGATTCGGACGCGGGCCCGGGTCTTCGTGGAGGGCCGAGTGCTCGATCAAGCCAAGTCCGTCGACATTTCCTCCGAGCAGGCGGACCGCGATCGGCTGCAGAAGTGGCTCGAGAGCCTCGATCCGGACGACCTTGGCTACAAGATGTAGTGGAGAAAGCTTGACAGGCCCCAAGGGACGTCCCTAGAATGAGTCGGCTCACCCCCAACGGACAGCCGATTCATGATCATCGCCATCGCCAACCAGAAGGGCGGCGTCGGAAAGACGACGACGGCGATTAACCTCGCGGCGGCACTGGCGCTGCGCCGGAAGCGCACCCTCCTGATCGACCTCGACCCGCAAGCGAACAGCACGATGTCGCATCTCGACCTCGGCACGGTCGAGCGGTCGATCTACGACGCCATTGTGGACTCCTCGATCAATATCGCCGACGTGATCAAACCCACGACGCAGCCCAACCTCTGGATTGCGCCCTCGCGGATCGCGCTCGCCAAGCTCGAGGGGCGCCTGGTCGGTGAGTTGGACTCGCATTTCCGGTTGAAGGACCGGCTCGGGCCCGTGCTCGAGGCGTACGACGCCGTGGTGATCGACTGCCCGCCGGCGTTGGGGTTATTGACGGTCAACGCGCTCGTGGCGGCCACGCATCTGCTGATTCCAATTCAGTCGTCCTACTTCGCGCTCGAGGGAACTGACGACCTGCTCGAGACCATCGAGAAGGTCCGTGCGCGCGCGAATCCGACGCTCCGGATTCTCGGCGTAGTGATTACCATGCACGACAAGCGGACGGCGCTGGCCCGCGACATTCGGTCGCAAATTGACAAGGTCTTTGGCAAGAAGGTGTTTCGGACCGTGATTACCAAGAGCGTGCGTCTGGAGGAGAGCCCGGCGTACAAGGAATCCATCTTCAAGTTCGCGCCGGACTCGTCGGGCGCGACCGAGTACTACCGGTTGTGCGAGGAGGTCATCGATCGTGTCTAAGCGCGGGCTTCCAGTGACTCTCAGGATGCGCCACGACGCGCACTACGTCGACAACCTGGCCAGTTCGGCGGGGTCGCCGATTGGCCGGCTCGTGCCGATCGACCGCATCGACCCGAATCCGGACCAGCCTCGACAGGTGATGGGAGACCTGTCTGAGTTGATGGCGTCGATCTCTGAGAAGGGCATCATCGAGCCGTTGGTGGTCCGGCAGCGTGGAGGCCGGTATCAGATCGTGGCCGGGGAGCGTCGCTACCAGGCCGCGGTGTAGGTAGGCCTGCGCGACCTGCCGGTCGTGATTCGTGAGGTGGACGACACGGAGATTATTGAGATCGCGCTCATCGAGAACATCCAGCGCAAGGACCTCGGACCATTTGAAGAGGCCGAGGCGCTGGCGAGCCTCTCCGGCAAGGGGCACTACACGCACGAGGACCTCGCGAAGCGCCTGGGCAAGTCACGGACCGGCATCACGGAGTCGCTGTCGCTGGCGGAGATGCCGGATGAGGTGCGTAACCTGTGTCGGCTGGCCGACATTTCCTCTAAATCACTGCTTCTACAGATAGTTAGGCAGCGGACACCGCAGAAAATGATCGCGCTGATTGAGGAGTTGACTCGGGACGGCAGCGTCACGCGCGAGCAGGCCCGAAAGGCGACCGCAAAACCTAAACTGGGCCGGCCGAAGCCGTTCATCTTCAAGTACAGGCCGACCACGAAGGCGTTCGATTTGCGCCTGCAGTTCCGTCGAAGTGAAATCGATCGGTCGGAAGTGATCGCAGCCCTCGAGTCGATCATCGCTGAGCTCCGAGAGCAACGGTAGTCGGAGCGTTGGCGACTCGTCTCACGCCCGAGAGTGTGAGGTGCAATTGGGAAAGGGCGCGATGAGGCGAGGCGCAGGCGTCGATCGAAGCCTGGAGAAGCCCCGGAAGGCTCGCGCGAGACAGGAGCAAAAGGCGCGGCTGAAGGGACAGAGGGAACGCCGACATCAAAGTAAACATAACATGTCTTATCAGACGTTGACCAAAACAGGCCCACAAACAAACAATTCACACCCGCCGGGCCGATCCCCCAGCCACGCCGTCTGAACCGCCGTGCGCACGCTCGACCGGTACCTGCTCCGCGAAATCCTCCCGCCGTTCTTCCTCGCCCTGGGCGTCTTCACGTTCATCCTCGACATCATCCCCATCCTCGACGTCGCCAGCCAATTCCTGGCCAAGGGTGTGCCGCTGCCGACCGTTGCCAAGCTCCTGGTGTGGCTGCTCCCGTCCGCGCTCGGGCTCACGCTGCCGATGGCGTTCCTCACCGGGTTGCTGATCGCCCTCGGCAGGCTCTCGGGCGACCGCGAGGCCATGGCCATGCTGGCCTGCGGCATCAGCCCCCTCCGCCTGTTTCGTCCGGTGCTGATCGCCGGCCTCGGGGCGGGGCTGCTTACGCTGTACGTGATGATCTGGCTCCTGCCGGATTGCAACCAGCGGTTCACCGGCATCGTGTGGCGCCTGCTGACCGAGCAGACCGAACATGACATCAAGCCCGGTCGCTTCTACGAGGGCTTTCCGGGCAAGGTGCTGTACCTGCAGTCATCGAGTCCCGTGGATGGCTGGTCGGGCGTGTTCGTCGCCGATACCAGCCAGCCGGGCCGGCCCTCGGTCGCCATGGCCGAGCGCGGCCAGCTCTTTCTCAACCGGGACCGCCGGCAGGTGGTGCTGTCGCTCTTCGAGGTAAACCAGTACGTCCCCGGCGCCGACCCGCGGGTGTACGACATCGGTCGTACTGCGTCGTCCGAGCCGTTGACGTTCACGATTCCGGCGGCCGATGTCTTTCCCGGCACGGCACACGGCTATCCGGAGATGTCCATCGCGGAGCTGAGAGAGTCCATTGCCGCCGAAGCACGCGCGGGACAGTCCGGCCGCAACCAATATTTCTATTGGCAGCAGAAGTTCTCCTTCCCTGTGGCGTGCCTCGTGTTCGCGCTCCTGGCTCTTCCCATCGGCCTGCACACGCGAAAGGAGGGACGGCTGGCCGGCCTCGTGGTCGGGCTGGGCATCGTCTGCGTCTACTACGCGATCATGAAAATCGCCGAGTCGGCGACCAAGGGCAATCTGTTGCCGCCGGTCTGGGCCCGATGGGTGCCGAACCTGGTGCTGGGTCCCGTCGGCGTGGCGGCCCTCTGGTGGCGGGCGCGGGCGTCGGGCGTCGATTTCGCCTGGCTTGGCTGGCTCTCGCGGTTCGCAGGCGGACGCGGCCGCGGGCCGGAGCACACCGCGCGCTCAAGGCCGGCCGGGAACACGGCGGCGCGCGCGACCCGGTGGACCCCGCTGCGATTGCTCGACGCCTATGTGGGCGGCAAGTACCTCCGTATCCTGGCGCTCGCGTTCTTCGGGCTGCTCGCGCTGTACTACATCGGCGCGGTCCTGGACCTCTCGGACAAGGTGTTCAAGCAACAAGCGACGATGCAGTCCGTCATCCGGTATCTGTGGTATTCAACGCCGCAGTTCGTGACGTTCGTTGTGCCGATGGCGACGCTCGTGGCCGTACTCTCGACGATCGGCGGGCTGACCCGCACCAGTGAGTTGACCGTCATGCGCGCCTGCGGCGTGAGCCTGTACCGCGCGTCCGCGCCGCTCATCGGCTTCGCCCTGATCTGGAGCGGGCTGCTGTTCGGGCTCGAGGAACACGTGCTGGCGCG